>DAHUXA010000005.1 GCA_027307405.1 Hyphomicrobiales bacterium
GATTCTGGCGCGCTTTGGGGCTGGCATTCGGCTGTGCCACAGCACGCCGCAGTGTGACTTCGGCGTTTTTCAGATCCTTCGTCAGGAGATAGGACAGCCCGAGGTTGGAGAGCACCGTCGGCTCGTCGGGCATGATTTTGAGCGCAGAAGCATAATGCCGCTGAGCTTCGGCATGGCGACCTAACTGATCGAGCACTGCACCTTGTACATTGAGGATGCGCCAATCCGGATTATCAGGCGTGTGTGCCCGCTCGAGCGTCTCGAGCGCCTGCTGATACTTGCCGACTTCGGTCAGCGCACGCCCATAGGCACCCAGCAGTGGCATGCTATGCGGATTACGGATTGAGGCTTGCTCGAGCACGGCCACGGCTTGTGCGCGCTGATCAGTCGCGCGCAATGCGCGCGCGTAGGCGATAGCCGCATCAGCGTCGTTGGGATTTTCGCGATAGCGCGCTCCCAGGGCGTCCAAGGAGCGCCGCCATTCGTCTTGGCTGGCTGGAGCAATATTTGCGTCAGCTATCGAGCCGGTGGTCTCGCGGGAGCCAATGTTGGAGCATCCGCCCGCCGATAGGGCCAAGGCCGCCGCCACGGCAGCCGAGGCGAGCAGGTGAGTGGCGCGGGTTCTCAGCAGCATAGCCCGAGCAATAAAACGTTAACCCTAACGACTGGTTAACTTGTAAACTGCCTCCTTCAACGGGTTTATGATCGCCGCATGGACCTAGGCCTTTCCAAAAACGAGACCGCGCTGCGGGAGAAAGCGCGCACATTCGCGCTGCAAGTCGCACGTCCGCGCGCTGCGGCGATCGACCGGGACGAGCAGTACCCGTGGGACATTGTCAAAGCGCTGCAAGAAAACGGCTTTCTTGGCATGACCATGCCGAAGGCACTGGGCGGCAACGACTGTTCTTTCCTTGACGCCGTGCTGGTGATTGAGGAAATGGCGAAATGCTGCACCGTGACGGCACGTATCGTGGTCGAAACCAATATGGGGGCGATATCGACCGTGATGGCCTATGGCAGCGAATCGCAGAAAAAACTGGCCGCCCGGCTGGTTCTCGAGGGCGACAAGCCCGCGATCTGCATCACGGAGCCGGAGGCGGGCTCCGACACTACCGCCATGACCACCCGCGCCGACAGGCGCGGCGACGTTTATGTCATCAATGGCCGCAAGCATTGGATCACCGGCGCCAGTGTTTCGCGCCTGCATTTGATCTTTGCACGCGTCTTCGATGAACGTGGCGAGGAACTCGGAATTGGTGGTTTCCTTGCCGTGCGCGATGAATCCAAAGGTCTGCGCGTGGGCAGGCGCGAGCAAACCATGGGCCTGCGCGGCATGCCGGAAGGTGAGATTATCTTCGAGGATCTTGAGGTCCCCACGACGATGGCAGTGTTGCCGCCTTCCGGTTTTCGTCGTGGCTTTGCCGATTTGATGAACGCCTACAATAGCCAACGCGTTGGCGCCGGCACTGTCGCCATGGGTATTGCCGCGGGGGCACTCGACCATGCGCTAGGTTGGACGAAAACACGCGAACAGTTCGGGCGGCCGATCGGTGAATTCCAGGGCATCCAATGGATGCTCGCCGACATGGAGGTTCAGCTTAACGCCGCACGCCTGATGCTTTATCAGGCTGCCCGATCGCGTGGTCCCGGCAACAGCGCTTTTCCCGATCCGATGCTTGCGGCGCAGGCGAAAATTTTCGCGTCCGAAACCTCCATCAAGATCGTCAATGATGCGTTGCAGATCTTTGGCGCGCGCGGTTATTCGCGTGAATTACCATTGGAGCGCATGGCTCGCGACGTGCGCATGTTCACGATCGGCGGAGGAACGGCGCAAGTGCTCCGAACGCTGGTCGCTTCCAAGATGCTCGGATGGAAGTTGCCGCAAACACGCGGTGGCTACATGCCAAAGCCTTCGATGCGCGACGCCGCGGAGTAATCATGCATCCAGTTTTTGCGAGCGCCGGCAAAACGCAGGCGATACCAATCTGGTTTGTCCATGCTGGAAACTTCGATTCGGTATGCAAGGACATCGGCGGACAAGGACGTACATTTGTTGCCGCTTCGGGCTTTGAGGCCAAGGCCGGCCGGATGATGCTCCTCCCCGCCGCGAACGGGGCGCTCGCGGGAATATTGTTCGGGGTCGAAGCCCCAGGCGAAACTGAGATTGACCGCTTCCGGCCCGGACAGCTGTCCGGCCTGTTGCCGCCGGGTAACTATCGTTTCGCCAATGCACCGCACGACGCGCGGTTGGCCGCGCTCGCTTTTGCACTCGGCGCTTATCAGTTTGCCCGCTACCGTAAAAAAGAAACACGCAATGTACGCCTTGAGGTTCCGGACGGCGTCGACGGCGACGATCTAACTCGTATTGTCGAGGGCGTGACACTTTGTCGAGATCTCACCAACACGCCATCCAACGATATGGGGCCATCGGAGCTGGAAGCGGCCAGCCGCGCCCTTGCAAGGCAGCACGGCGCCAAGCTGCAAGTCACGAGCGGCGAAGTGCTTGCAAAAAATTTTCCGCTAGTGCATGCGGTCGGCGCTGGCTCGGCGCGAGCACCGCGATTGATCGATATGACCTGGGGCAAGGCCGGCGACCCAAAAATCACACTTGTCGGCAAGGGGGTCTGCTTCGATACCGGTGGGCTCGACATCAAACCCGATACCGGCATGCTGAATATGAAGAAGGATATGGGCGGAGCCGCGACCGCACTGGCGCTCGCTCACATGATCATGGCTCGTGATTTGAAGGTCAGATTGCGCGTCATCATTCCCGCAGTGGAGAATTCGATCTCCGGTACCAGCTTCCGTCCGCGCGACGTCTTCGTTTCGCGTAAGGGCATTTCGGTGGAAATCGGCAATACCGATGCGGAGGGCCGTCTGATTCTGGCTGACGCCCTCGCGCTTGCCGACGAGGACGAGCCTGCATTGATGATCGACTTTGCCACACTCACGGGTGCCGCGCGCGTCGCGCTTGGGCCCGAGGTAGCGCCATTCTTCACTGATGATGACACCCTCGCTGACGAACTCGCCCTGGCCGGCGCCGCAGAGAATGATCCGCTTTGGCGAATGCCATTGTGGCGGCCTTACGAAGCGATGCTTGATTCAAAGATCGCCGATCTCAATAACGTTGCGACGGGTGGCCATGGTGGCGCAATTACAGCCGCGCTTTTCTTGCGCCGCTTCGTCGCCGCGAAATCCTGGCTTCACTTCGATATCTTCGCCTGGACACCGACAGCAAAGCCGGGACGCCCGGAAGGCGCCGAGTGCCAGGTTGCGCGTGCTCTCTACGCCCTCCTTTGTGGCCGCTATTCCTAATGGTTGCACTCGATCCCCGCATAAATCCGTTTCGTCCCGAAATCGCGGCAAAACATTTGCATGGCCAGGTCGAGGCCCAACGATTTGTCGAGGGTACCCGTCGCCAAGTGGTCGTACCGGTCACAGCGTTGCGCCGCGCGCCGTCGCACGACGCACGGCTCGATACTGAAGCGTTACTCGGCGAGCGCGTGATGGTTTACGAAACGACCGAGGAGGGCTGGGCCTGGGGTCAGCTGGAAACCGACGGCTATGTCGGCTGGCTTTCCGCCAATTCGCTTGGAGCAAGTGGCCCGGTACCGACCCACAAGGTCGCGGCTTTGCGTGCATTGGCATTCCCGGGACCGGACATCAGACTCTCTCCGATCGCAGCGCTGCCAATGGGCGCGCGGCTGACCATCGCTCGGCTGGACGAACGCTTCGCCGTCACTGCGTCCGGATGGAATGTGCCGGAAGCCTATCTTGCACCGATAAAGACGCGGCAGCCGGATTTCGTTGCCGTGGCTGAACAGTTTCTGGGCACACCTTATCTGTGGGGTGGCAAGACCTCGCTCGGATTGGACTGCTCGGGTCTTGTCCAGGTCTCCCTTCAGGCCGCCGGTATTGCGTGCCCCCGCGACAGCGACATGCAGGAACTGGGAGTCGGAAAATTATCATCACTCGCGAGCCTACGCCGCGGTGATCTGCTGTTCTGGAAGGGTCATGTTGCCGTTGCTCGCGATCCGGAGAGCCTGATCCACGCAAATGCGCATCATATGATGGTTGCGCTCGAATCGCCCACGGAGGCGATTGCGCGCATTAAGGCAGCAGGAAGTGAAATCACCGCGGTAAAACGTGTGGCCTAACGCAAGAGCCCGGCGATGTTCTCCCGATTGAGCGCCAGCCATTGCAATCCAATGATCATCGGGCTGCCGCGCATCATGTGGCGGTCGAGCGCACTGACTGCGGCATCGATCGAAACGCGCTGGACAAAAAGCCGCTCACCGTCAGGCGTTGTCAGGGGGCCCTCATGCACTGTCGCGGCGTCGACGGCGGCGAGAAAGATCGTGATCTCCTCATCCGTCACCCCCGGCGTACTCAGAAAAGTAAACAGTTCGACTACTTTTCCCGGTTCAACGCCGATCTCCTCCTTGCACTCGCGCCTTGCCGCTTCCATTAGCGACTCGCCGGCCTCGACCCGCCCCGCCACGAACTCGACGAGATCGCCACGGCCATTGGCGAGATGCGCAGGTAGACGGAATTGGCGGATCAATACAATTTCTTGACGCGCGGCATCGATTGGTATCACCACGATGACCTTGCCGGCGATCAGAACGTCGCGCTCCTGCACGACCGGACCGTCCTTATCCTGCAAGGTGACATTATAGCGATGATAATCGCGGTAGGCTTTGGCAAGCATTTGCGGGCGAGACAGAAAAACGTCCGCAGACAGATCTGCAAGCTCTCGCCGTTTGGACATCAGTTCTTACTGCGACACTATGCCCTCGGGGGCGGTTTCCAACTTGAAGGCGGCGGCGAATAGCGCGCGTGTGTAGTCAGTCTTTGGCGCCTTGAACAACTCCGCGGCTGCACCTTCTTCAACCGCCTTGCCGTTACGCATCACGAGGAGGCGACTTGCAAGTGCAGCCACGACGCGCAAGTCATGCGAAATAAACATGAATGTTAAATCGTGCCGCTTCTGCAGATCTCGCAACAGGTCAACCATCTGCGACTGAATGAGCATATCCAGCGCGCTGGTGGGCTCGTCAAGCACGATGAAGGTTGGCTCCAGGACCAGTGCGCGAGCCAGTGCAATGCGTTGGCGTTGGCCGCCCGAGAACTCATGCGGATAGCGGTAACGGGTTTGCGGGTCGAGCCCAACATCATTCAGCGCAGCGACAACGCGTTGCTCACGCTCCGCGCGCGAGAGCCTCGGATGATGGACCCACAAGCCCTCTTCAATGATGTCCGATATCGACATGCGCGGAGACAGCGAGCCGTATGGGTCCTGGAAAACGATCTGCATGGCGTGACGGAAAGGGCGCATTTGCTTGAACCTGAGGCCTTCGATGGCGTGCCCCATGAACACGATTGGACCCGCGGAGGAAATGAGCCGCAAGATAGCGAGACCAAGAGTGGTCTTGCCGGAACCCGATTCCCCAACAACACCGAGAGTCTCACCTTTTCGCAATTCAATGCTGACACCATCGACTGCCTTGATGTGTCCGACCACCTTGCGCAGCACACCGCGCTTGACTGGAAACCACACTTTCAGGTCTTTCGTCTCGATAACTATTGGCGCACTCGGCCGGGGCGGCGCCGGGTCAGGCTTCGGCTCGGCAGCCAACAATGCACGGGTGTAGGGGTGTTCAGGCGCCGTAAATACACGCTCGACCTCGCCCTGCTCGACGATCTCCCCGCGCTGCATTACGCAAACCCTGTCTGCAAGCTTGCGCACGATGCCGAGGTCATGGGTGATGAACAGCATCGACATCCCGAGCTGCGTTTGTGTGTCTTTAAGCAGCTTCAGAATTTGGGCTTGAACTGTCACGTCAAGAGCCGTCGTGGGCTCGTCCGCAATCAATAGTTCCGGCTCATTGGCAAGCGCCATCGCAATCATCACACGCTGGCGCTGGCCACCCGAGAGCTGGTGCGGATAGCTTCCGAGCCGACCGGCCGGATCGGGGATACCCACCTGTCCCAGCAATTCGACAATTCGACGGCGCGCGGCCTCGCCGTTAAGCCCCTGATGTAACGACAAAATTTCTCTGATCTGCTTTTCAATCGTGTGCAGCGGATTGAGTGAGGTCATCGGCTCCTGAAAGATGATCGCGATGTCATTTCCCCGCACTTCCCGAATTTCCTGCTCGCGCATGGTCAGCAATTCGCGACCCTGAAACTTGATGCTGCCCGATGGATGATGGGCGGCTGGATATGGCAACAACTTCATCACTGACAATGCGGTGATCGACTTCCCGGAGCCGGACTCACCGACCAGTGCCATCGTCTCACCCTTGCGGATATCGAACGACACGCGATTGACCGCCAGCACCTCCCGACTTCCGTTTCCGAAGGCAATTGACAGATCGCGAATGGAAAGAATCGGTTCGGGCGTATTCATCGGAACGTCTTCCTTGGATCGAAAGCGTCGCGCACTGCCTCGCCGATGAAGATCAAAAGCGACAGCATGAATGCGATGCTGAAAAAGCCGGTGAAGCCGAGCCACGGTGCCTGCACGTTTGCTTTGCCTTGCGACAGCAGTTCACCGAGCGAGGGTGAGCCAGGTGGCAGTCCGAAGCCAAGGAAGTCGAGCGCGGTCAGCGTCATCACCGATGACGATAGGATGAACGGCAGGAAGGTCATGGTCGCCACCATCGCATTCGGCAAAAGATGGCGGAAGATGATTATCATATTGGATACGCCGAGAGCGCGCGCCGCCTGAATATATTCGAAATTACGGCCGCGCAGAAATTCCGCACGCACGAGGCCGACGAGTGAGACCCAGGAGAACAAGAGCAGTATGCCCAACAATACAAAGAAGCCCGGCACCAGCACGGAAGAGATAATCAACAGCAGATAGAGCGATGGGATCGAGGTCCAGATCTCGATGAACCGCTGGAAGAGTAGATCCGTCCAGCCGCCGAAATAACCTTGTAAGGCGCCCGCAGCGATACCGATGACCGAAGAAATGATGGTAAGCGCCAGACCGAACAACACCGATATGCGAAATCCATAGATCAGTCGCGCCACAACGTCGCGACCACCGTCGTCGGTGCCTAGCCAGTTGGTCTCAACTTCGTCGCATTTGGCAAAGCCATGGGTAGCAGCGAATTCGCAATCTTTTTTCGTCAGGAGCCATGTGGGTTTGGACGGGAACGGTGATGGCGGCTTGCTAACCTGTGTGTTGTAAGAGAAACGCACCGGAGGCCAGATGATGATGCCTCCCTCCTTGTGGATCAGGTCCATCAGGTAATCGTCGCGATAGTCGGCTGCAGTGCCGAACAGGTTCGGATCCTGCTCTTTAGCGAAGGCGGTGTCGGGATAAGTGATGATCGCCGGGAAAAAGGGTCGCCCGTTTACAAATATGAAAATCGGCTTGTCATTGCAGATAAACTCGGCAAATAACGAGACGATAAACATCGTCAGAAAAATCCACAACGCCCAATAGCCGCGCCGGTTGGCCTTGAAATTCTCCCACCGACGTTTGTTGAGTGGTGAAAGTCCGATGGCCTTCATGGTTGGCGGCGCAGCCAACCCCATCGGCGAAACGGCTGCGGTATCTGGTGGCTTGATCCCGGCGCGAACGTCCACTTCAGACCTCCCGCGTCTCAAAGTCGATACGCGGATCGATCCACGTGTACGTCAGATCGGAGATCAAGTTCACAACCACGCCGATGAGCGAGAAAATGTAAAGCGTGGCGAACACTACCGGATAGTCACGGTTGAGAACGCTTTCGAACCCAAGCAAGCCGAGGCCATCAAGCGAAAAAATGGTCTCGATTAGCAGCGACCCGGTGAAGAAAGCGTGCACGAAGGCGGAAGGAAATCCCGCGATGACTATCAGCATCGCGTTACGGAATACGTGTCCGTAGAGCACCTGATTTCTCGTACAGCCTTTGGCACGTGCGGTGAGCACATATTGTTTGCGGATTTCTTCAAGAAACGAGTTCTTGGTCAACAGCGTCATCGTGGCGAAGGCCGAGAGTGCCATTGAAATAATCGGCAACGTCAGATGCCAGAAATAGTCGAGGATTTTCTGCCACCACGGCAATTGCCACCAGTTCTCAGACACCAGCCCGCGCAAGGGAAACCAATCAAAGAACGATCCGCCTGCAAACAGGATGATCAGCAGGATTGCGAACAGAAAGCCGGGAATAGCGTAGCCAATCACGATTACGGTGGAGGTCCACATATCGAAGCGCGAACCATCATCCATCGCCTTGCGGATGCCGAGCGGGATTGAAATCAGATAGGTCAGCAATGTCATCCAGATGCCGAGTGACATCGACACCGGCAGCTTTTCTTTGATCAATTGCAACACGCTGACATCGCGAAAATAACTTTTCCCGAAGTCAAATCGTATGTAGTTCCACAGCATCAGCGCGAAGCGCTCAGGCGCGGGTTTGTCGAAGCCGAACTGCTTTTCCAGTTTCTTGATGAATTCCGGATCTAGCCCCTGCGCGCCACGATACTTGGAGGTCGTCGCGTCGACCTGCGAAGCGCCCTGCGCCATGCCGCGGCTGCCAAAGTCTCCCCCAGCGGACCCGGAAATGCGCGAAGTTGCGCCCGTGTCCGAGCCAGTGAGCTTGGCGATCACCTGCTCGACCGGACCACCGGGAGCAAATTGCACGACGATGAACGCCACCAGCATGATGCCGAACATGGTCGGCACGATGAAAAGTATGCGACGGATGATATAGGCGGTCATGCGTCCCTCAGTATGTCATTCCCTAGCCGACGTGAAAGCTGCCGCGTCGCCCTTATCCCTTTTGTTCCGATTTTTCCGCGCTGCAGCGTTGCCGTTATCCTTTTTTCTGTAGATTTGCCGCCTTGTCGCGATCGTACCACCAGGTCTCAGGAATACCGCGGAAATAACGCGGTTTACCGGCCGGGTGGCCAAAGACGTCCCAATAGGCGATCCAGTGCGACCCTTTGTACCAATGCGGGATCCAGTAGCGCCCGGCACGGATAACGCGGTCAAGCGCTTTACAGGCGGCCGTCAACTCATCCCGCGTCTTGGCAGCTATGATGATATCGACAAGCGCATCCACGGCCGGATCGGCAATGCCGGCAAGATTCTGCGACCCCTTTGTTGCGGCAGCTTGCGATGAAAAAAACGTGCGCAGCGAATCGCCAGGAGTTGCTGAAAAGCTGAAGCGCTCAACGGTGATGTCGAAATCGAAGCCGTCCACGCGCGCGCGATATTGTACCGGATCGACGACACGCAAGGTCGCGTCGATGCCGAGCACGCCAAGATTCTTGATGTAAGGCAAGTGATGCGGTTGGAAAGTCGGCTCATCGATCAGGAACTCGACCGTGATCGGCTTTCCATTCGGCAAAACTCGCTTGCCGTTCTTTAGCGCACAGCCGGCGTCATTGAGTAGCTGTGCGCCGCGCCTTAACCACTGCCGGTCCTGTCCTGACGCGTCCGTGACCGGCGGCACATATGGTTCACCGAACACTTCGTCCGGGACCTTTCCTCGAAACGGTTCGAGCAACGCGAGCTCGGCAGTATCCGGCTTGCCCTTCGCCATCATCGGTGAATTCTGAAACACCGAATGGGTGCGTTCGTAGGACCCGTACATGATGTTCTTGTTGGTCCACTCGAAATCAAACGCATCGATCAGAGCTTCGCGCACGCGCCGGTCCTTGAATTTGTCTCGCCGTGTATTGATGAACCAGCCCTGCGCGCCCGAAGGCGTGTCATCGGGAAGCACGTCTCGCTTGACGCGCCCATCCTTGAATGCCGGAAAGTCGTAGCGTGTCGCCCAGGTACGCGATGTGAACTCCTCGCGAAACAGATAATTTTTTGCCGTGAAGCCTTCGAACCCGACCTCACGATCGCGATAATATTCGAAGCGGACCACGTCAAAATTACTCTGCCCGCGTGAAACAGGGAGATCGGCGCCCCACCAATCCCTTACGCGCTCGTACTCGATAAAATGCCCAACCTGGAAGCGGCCGACTTTGTAGGCACCGCTGCCGAGCGGAACGTCCAGCGTCGATTCGTCGAATGGTTTGTTTGAATAGTAGACGCGCGAAAAGATCGGCAATGCGGCGACGAACAAGGGTACGTCGCGGCCACGTTTTTCGGCAAAGCGCACGACAACGGTGCGATCGTCTGCCGCTTCGGCGCCAGTGAAGTCGCGTAGCTGCTGCGTTATGATTGGATGACCCTTCTCTTTCAGCGTCGCGAGCGACCAGGCTACATCATGCGCCGTCAGCGTTGTGCCGTCGTGGAATTTTGCTTGCGCACGCAACGTAAAGCGATAGGTCAGCCCATCGTCTGAAATGCGAACGCTGCTCGCGGCAAGCCCGTACATGGCGTCAGGTTCGTCCCCTGAGCGTGCCATAAGGGCCGCAAACGTAAGCTCCATGCCCTGCGCTGCATCGCCTTTCAGAATAAAGCTGTTCAACGAATTGAAGGTCTGGAACGACTGATTGAACTGGCGGTTTGGGCCAATTTGCGAGAACACACCCCCTTTCGGCGCATTTGGATTGACGTAGCTAAAGTGCGAAAAGTCTGCCGGATATTTGAGGTCGCCAAAGGCCGACATGCCATGCCGATCGGCATTTTGCGCCGAAGCTGAAACAATGCCACTGCCCGCCGCGGCTGCCGCCGCACTGGCGAAAAGACTCAACGCGCGGCGACGGCTCAAACTCATCGATCTATAACCGTTGCGGCGCTTTGGCCGCTTTTGCCGCATCCCACCACCATATCGAGGGAAACGCCGACGAGCCGTATTTTGGCATCGTCTCGGGATGGCCAAAACGATCCCAACGCGCAGTGCGCTGTTTGCCGTAGGTCCATTGCGGCACCACGTAAAAATTCCATTGCAGGACACGATCCAGCGCCTTGGTGGCAGCGACCAGATCTTCACGGTCCTTGGTAAAGATGACTCGTTCGATCAGGGTATCGATCGCCGGATTCCTGATACCGATAAGGTTTCTTGAACCGGGTTGGTCGGCGGCTTGCGAACTCCAGAAGCCGCGCTGTTCGTTCCCGGGTGAAAGTGATTGCGCCCAGGACGCAACGATGATGTCAAAATCCCATTGGCGCAGTCGGTTTTCGTACTGCGCGGCGTCGACGACGCGTACGCTTACCGTCATTCCCATTCGTTCCAAAGAAGGTTTGTAGAACAACACGAAGCGCTCGGTGGCGGGCTCGTCAACCAAGAATTCGACTGCGTATGGTTTCCCGGTCTTGGCGTCGACCAGTTTGGTGTTCTTGATCTCGTAACCGGCTTGACGAAACAATGTCAGCGCCTCACGGAGGTTGCCGCGCACGGCTTCCGGAGTACCGCCAACCGGATTTGTATAAGGCTTGGTGAACACCTCGTCCGGCACCTTGCCCCGGACGTTCTCAAGAATTTCCAGTTCTTTTCCGGTTGGCACGCCGGTGGCCGCGAGTTCGGTCCCTTCGAAGTAGCTTGCGATACGCTTGTACTGGCCAAAAAAGAGCTGTCGATTCATCTCTTCGAAATCGAAAACAAAATTGAAGGCGCGGCGGACACGCGAATCCTTGAATTTGTCGCGACGAATGTTGAAGACGAAGCCCTGCATCACGCCAATATTTCGGATCGGAAACTCTTCCTTCACCACCCGCTTATCTCGCACGGCGGGGAAATCGTAAGAGTTCGCCCATTCCTTGGCGCTGTTCTCGAAGCGCCAGTCAACCTGATCGGCTTTGAAAGCCTCCAGCGCGACCGTGGAGTCGCGGAAATATTCGTAACGGATCGTCTGGAAATTTCGGGTACCCACGGTCACATTGAGGTCCTTGCCCCAATAGTCGTCGACTTTCTCGTAGACCAGTGTCCGACCCGGCGCGAAATCTTTGACCCGGTAGGGTCCCGAGCCCAGCGGCGGCTCAAGCGTGGTCTGCGTGATGTCGCGCTTGCGGCCGGACTTGTCGGTGCCTTCCCACCAATGTTTCGGCAGCACCGGCAGCTGGCCAACAATCTGCGGCAGCTCACGGTTGCCGGGCCCGTCGAATGTGAAGGTGATTTCGCGCTCGCCGCTCTTCTCTGCCTTCACGACATGGCGATAGTAAGCGCCATAGAACGGGCTGTTCTTCTTCAACACCTCGAATGAATAAAGAACATCATCGGGTGAAATCGGTTTGCCGTCATGCCAGCGCGCGTTGGCGCGGAGACGATAGGTAACGACCGAATAGTCGTCCGGATATCTGACGGCTTCCGCCAGCAAACCATATTCGGTGGACACCTCGTCAAGCGATGATGTCGTGAGCGTTTCAATGAACAAATCGGTTCCAATGGCGATGCTGCCCTTTACGCCCGCCACCACGGTATTGAAATTGTCAAAAGTGCCCAACGTGCTCTGGCGCACAGTGCCGCCTTGTGGCGCATTTGGTTTGACGTAATCAAAATGCTTGAAGCCCTCCGGATATTTGATGTCGCCGAATAGTGACAATGCATGCCGCCAATTCTGCGTCTGAGCCTCCGCCTGCCTGACCGGTGATGGTGTGCCCAACACGCCCAAAGCGGGTGCGGCAAAGGTGACTGCGGTGGCGTGCAGGACGGACCGACGACTAAATTTCATTCAGCTACTCCGGCGCTAAAACGCCCCACTATGCAGTCGTGGGTGATTATGTCGGTTTTTCGATACTTCGCGCCAGCTGGGAGACCCCATAGCTTGCGCAATCGTCAAATTTCCGTGGCCAATCGCCGCAACGGCTACCTAAACAAACGGCCAGGCTGCGGCCCGGCCGTTTAGGTGGCATATCGTTGATTCGATTATTTCTTAGCCGGCTCACCACCCGCCGGCGGCGTGCCTTCAGCTGCTTTCGGCAGCGCGACCGGGCTGTCAGCCAGGGTGTGCAAATAATCAATCACATCGGCACGTTGCTCCGCGCGCGACAACCCGGCGAAGGTCATGGCCGTTCCCGGGATATAACCGCGCGGGTTGGCCAGAAACTTGTTGAGCTCGTCAAAGCTCCAGTTGCCCCCCTTGCTCTTCATCCCCGCCGAGTAGTTGAAGCCTGCCTCGGACGCCCGCGGGCGGTTCACGATGTTCCACAAATTGGGGCCGACCCGGTTCGGACCGCCTTTTTCGAAAGTATGGCAGGCCTGACACTGCTTGGCTGTGGCCTGGCCCTTTTCCACCGAGGCTTTGGCCAACAGCGCTTCGATCGGCTGCTCAGGCTCCTTGGCTGCGCCACCCTTCTCCCCTTCGGCCTGCTCTTTGACGGCGATATTGAACCCGGGCTTGCTCGGCTTTTCGGGCGCGAAGATCGCACCGGCGCCGATATTGAGTGCCAGCAGGATCAGGCAGGTGCCGAGGATGGCACCAAGGATCTTGTTGAGTTCGAAGGAATTCATCGAAAGACGGCTCCCGGAGCCGGGGCGATACGGTGCTGGGCGATGACCGCCAGGGTCCCGGCGGCGGCGATGAGATACCGGTTTGCCTGGCCTATGGCAACCCGTATAAGCGCCTGCGGCATTTTCGACACTCGTCACGCTCGGCCGGGCTTCCGGCAATTCCGATGCCAAACGTCATCATTCTCATCCCTGCGCGCCTCACCTCCACACGCTTACCAGGCAAGCCGCTGGCCGATTTGAATGGCATGCCGATGATCGTGCATGTGCTCCGACGCGCCGAATCCGCCCAACTTGGCGACGTCGTTGTTGCGACCGACTCCGAGGCAGTCGCCGCAGCAGTGGAAAAGGCCCGAGGCCGTGCCGTTATGACACGCAGCGATCATGTGTCGGGGTCGGACCGCATCTACGAAGCGCTGGAGGCGATCGACCCCGAACATCGCGTGGATATTGTCGTCAACGTGCAGGGAGACCTGCCGACCATTAATCCTTCCGACATAAGTGCCGCACTGAAGCCGCTCGACGACGCACAAGTCGATATCGCCACCCTTGCAGCCGTTATTACCGACGCCGATGAACGAACGAATCCAAACGTCGTCAAGGTGTCGGGGCAACAGATCGGTCCTGCTCGCCTTCGGGCAAAAAACTTCACCCGTAAAAACGCGACCGGCACTGGGCCCCATTATCATCATATCGGACTCTATGCGTATCGTCGTGCGGCTCTGGAGCGTTTTGTTAAGCTACCGCCATCGGCAAATGAGCAGCGGGAGAAATTGGAGCAACTTCGCGCACTCGACGCCGGCATGCGCATTGATGTGATGATAGTGAAGAGCGTGCCGATCGGTGTCGATACACCTGAGGATTTGGAGAAGGCGCGCAGGTTGCTTGGCGGTTGACTTAGGTGTGAAGGTCTGCGTACGGAACCCTCCGGCGCATGATCCGAAATGCGGTTATCGGCTCAGGACGAGACACGCAAGCAAAAGCGCGGTGGGACATGACCAAAAAGAAGATCATCTTTCAGGGTGAGCCCGGGGCGAACTCGCATCTTGCCTGTCGCGAAGCCTATCCGGATCACGAACCAGTGCCCTGCCCGACTTTCGAGGATTGCTTTACCGCTCTTGTTGCAGGTGATGTCGACCTTGGCATGATCCCCATCGAGAATTCGGTCGCCGGCCGCGTGGCCGATATTCATCATCTGATGCCGACCGCAGGGCTGCACATCATCGCCGAGTGGTTTCTTCCGATCCGCAATCAGCTGATGGCTCCAAAAGGAGCTACTTTGAAAACCATCAAGACGGTGCAAAGCCACGTGATGGCGCTCGGCCAGTGCCGCAATATTATCCGCGAGCTGAAGCTCAAACCGGTGGTCGCCGCCGATACCGCCGGTTCGGCGCGTGAGGTCGCTGAAGCCAAGGACAATACACGGGCAGCGATCGCCTCACGGCTGGCGGCGGAAATTTATGGCCTCGACATTCTGAAGGAAAATGTCGAAGACGAATCGCATTCCACCACGCGCTTCGTTGTGCTGTCGCGTGAGAAAAAATGGGCACATCCAGGTAAGGGCAAGGTCATTACGACCTTTGTGTTCAGGGTGCGTAACGTGCCGGCCGCGCTTTACAAGGCGCTCGGAGGGTTCGCTACCAACGGCGTGAATATGACCAAACTCGAAAGCTATATGGTTGGCGGCAATTTCTTCGCCACGCAGTTCTATGCGGATGTCGAGGGACATCCCGACGATCGAGCGCTTGTGTTCGCGCTTGAAGAACTCGCCTTTTTCTCCAAGGAATTAACGGTGCTGGGCGTCTATCCCGCACATCCTTTCCGCGAGACATTTAAGGAAGAGAAAGATTAGCGCTGGCTGCGATCAGACTGCGACACGGCTGAGAAAGCCTTCGATGCCGCGTTGAAGGCTCGTAGCAGCGGCTTCGACTGTCTCGGATGCTTCGAGCACCTTGTTCGCCGCGCTACGTGTGTCGCCAACCGCGCGGGTCACCTCATTGAGCACGTTGACCATTCCGTTGGCACCTTCCGCCGCACTTGCCACGTTGTGCGAGATCTCGTCGGTCGCGCTGTCCTGCTGTTGCAGCGATAGCGCCACGGCCGAGGTATAGCCATCTATTTCCCGCATACGCTCTGTGTTGCGCAGGATGGCGTCTACCGCAACCCTCGTTGAACTTTGTACGGCTTCGATCTGGCTAGCGATTTGCTCGGTCGCCTTCGCGGTCTGCACCGCAAGCGATTTAACTTCCGACGCAACCACCGCGAAACCGCGGCCTGCTTCACCGGCGCGCGCCGCCTCGATGGTGGCATTGAGTGCAAGCAGGTTTGTCTGTCCAGCAATGTTACGAATCAGGCTGACGACTTCGCCGATCTCCTGAACTGTATCGGTAAGGCGGGTCAT
Organism: Hyphomicrobiales bacterium; assembly: GCA_027307405.1. Lineage (GTDB taxonomy): Bacteria > Pseudomonadota > Alphaproteobacteria > Rhizobiales > Xanthobacteraceae > Pseudolabrys. The sequence goes on from DAHUXA010000005.1 coordinate 15,748, forward strand.
CTGTTCGTTGGTTGTTTGCGCCTCCACGACAGAGTGCGATGCGACTTCTGCTGCCTGACTGATTTGGCGGCCAATCTCACCGATCGACGCGATCAGCTCTTCAGCAGCGCCTGCCGCCGCAGTCATGTTGGCACTGGCTTCATTTGAGCTGTTGACCGCGCCGGCGGCGCGCTCGGACGTATAGCCGGATGAATTCGACAAGGCCACCGCGATCGATTTCAGCGCGGCAGTGCTTTCCGTCACGGTCCGTATCACACTCGCGACGCTTTCGCGAAAAGCGCGGATCTCTGTTTCGATTTCAACCCGGCGACGCTCTTGCTCTGTCAGCGCCGCACTTTTCCGTTCAGCGTGAATCCGCTCGGTAATATCATCGTGCGTGCCAATCCAGTACTGACCACCTTTGACCGGCCGGTTGACGACCAGAACGGCACGACCGTCGGGAGTTTCCACGATCCGATTCATTGACTCGCCCTGTCGCACTGCAGTTAAAATTTCGGCACGATATTTTTCGGCGTCAATGTTGAGGCTGCCAGTCGTTATTCGATTGTTGATCAGGTCCAGCAAGGTACACCCCGGTTTCACAACATTGGGTGATAGGCCGTACATCTCAACATAGCGATCATTGCAGACAAGAACGCGTTCGCGCGCGTCGAACAAGATGACGCCTTGAGTCATATTATTGAGAACCATGGACAGCAGCGCGCTGTTGCCACCACTTACGTCCACGCTTCGCTGGTGTCGGCGATGCATAAACATCACCGCGGCAAGGCCGGCGATGACAGCCACCGCATAAATCTGCCAGCTCTCTTCAAAAATGATGCTCAAGCCGACCCACCCGCCTGATCGCGGAACCTTATACCGCTGTAAGTTTTTATTAATTGTTAACCTACAGGCGGACGGTCGATATGCCCGGAGCGACTCCGCTCAAATTGCTCGACAAAGCGCGGGGACAGGGTGCGCAATCGGTCGATGTCGACGCGACCGGACCGCGTGACGTAGCTCATGGCAAATTCGATCGGCGCGAGTTGCATGTGCTCGGCGAAGTGCTCGTACCAGACTGCACTCCCATTGGCGCCTGCCAACAGTTTTTCCAAGACTGGTCGCCGCGTTGTTTCGTAAGCGGCAAGCGCCACTGAAGTGTCGCCTGGGTATGCCGTCATCGCCTTGTCGAGCGCAATCGCGTCCTCCATGGCGAGCCGCGTACCAGAGCCAATGGAGAAATGCGCAGTGTGCAGCGCGTCGCCTATCAGCACGCTGTTATGAACCCACCAGTGCTCATTGTGCACAAGAGGAAACTGTCGCCAGATCGAGTTGTTTGAGATCAGCGGGTGACCCTCTAAAGCCTGAGCAAACACGCGCTCGCATAGCGCGCGGGTCTCCGTCTCCATCATCTGCGGAAAACCGGCGCGGACGAAAGTACCTTGGTCGACCTCAACAATGAAGGTGCTAAGGTCCGGCGCATGTCTGTAGTGATGCGCGTTAAAAAATCCGAGTTCGGTTTCGATAAAAGTCTGCGTCAGGGTTTCGAACCTTTTGGTGGTGCCGAACCATGCAAAGCGATTGGTAAGGAAACCCACCGTGGCGCCGAAGTTCTTTTCCCAGCTGCGACGTACCAGCGAATTGACCCCATCGGCTCCGACGATGAGATCAGCGTTCCCTAACTCTCCCAGGCTTCTTACCGTACGTCCGTAGACCGGCTCAATGCCGGCCGAACGCACGCGCGCCTGAAGCAGCTGGAGGAGCTTCAGCCGGCCGATGGCCGCAAAGCCGACACCGTCGATCACCACACGCTCATTACGGTGGACGACGGCGATATCGCTCCATGCTTCCATATGCGGAACGATCGCCGCGTAGGTTTCCTGATCGTCTTCGCGCAAAAATTCCAACGCCCGATCAGAGAAGACCACGCCGAACCCGAAGGTGGCGTCGGCAGAATTCTGCTCAATAACAGCGACGTCGATATTAGGTCGGCGGCGCTTGATTAAATACGCGAGATAGAGGCCCGCGGGACCGGCGCCGAGAACTACGACACGCATGGCTTTTCTCAGGCTGCTCGAACAGCTCTCTCAGATTGTCTGATTATAGGCGCCCACTTCCGGATGCGTGCGCAGCACGCCGTCGACTGCTTGAAACATGTCACGCATGCGCTGTTCCGACACCGGGCTCTCGACGACCACCACGAGCTCCGGTTTGTTGGAAGAAGCGCGCACCAGGCCCCACGTGCCATCCTCAACGGTGACCCGTATGCCATTCACAGTAACCAGTTCACGGATTGACTGCCCGGCAACTTTCGAGCCGCCCGCTTTGGCCGCCTCAAAATGCTTCACAACGGCCTCCACCACCGCATATTTTTTCTCGTCGTCGCAATGCGGCGCCATCGTCGGTGAACCCCATGTCTTCGGTAGCGCCTTACGCAGATCGGCCATGCTCTTTCCCGGATTGCGGTCAAGCATGTCGCAAACTGCGAGCGCGAAGATCATGCCGTCGTCGTATCCGCGTCCAAACGGTTTGTTGAAAAAGAAGTGTCCGGACTTCTCGAACCCGGCAATGGCTCCAAGCTCGTTGACCCGCCGCTTGATGTAGGAATGACCCGTTTTCCAGTAATCGACCTTCACACCATTTGCCTTCAGCACCGGATCCGTGAGGAACAGTCCGGTTGATTTCACATCGACTACAAAGGTTGTGTTCCGGTGCATCGTGGAGATGTCGCGCGCCAGCATCACACCCACTTTGTCGGCGAATATCTCCTCGCCTTCATTGTCGACGACACCACAACGATCGCCGTCACCATCGAAGCCAAGCGCGACATCGGCATGATTGACCAACACCGCGTCACGCATGGCGTGCAGCATCTTCATGTCTTCGGTGTTGGGGTTATAGCGCGGGAAGGTGTGATCGAGATTGCAGTCAAGTGGCACGACTTCGCAACCAATTGCCTGCAGAATTCTTGGTGCAAAGGCACCTGCAGTACCGTTACCACAGGCTACAATCACTTTAAGCTTGCGTTTGAGCTTCGGCCGTTTGGTCAGATCTGCGATGTAGCGTTCAGGAAAATTCTCCACAAACGCATAACTACCGCCATCCTTAAAATCGAACTTCGCACCTAATACAATTTCTTTGAGACGCTTCATCTCCACCGGTCCAAAGGTAAGGGGCCGATGGGCGCCCATTTTTACACCGGTCCAGCCGTTGTCGTTGTGGGAGGCTGTAACCATGGCGACGCAAGGCACATTGAGCTCGAACTGTGCGAAGTAGGCCATCGGCGTGATCGCGAGGCCAATATCGTGAACCTTGCAGCCCGACGCCATCAAACCAGAGATCAGCGCCATTTTCACCGCTGACGAATAGCCCCGGAAATCATGGCCAGTGACAATCTCCGGTTTCACGTTCAGCTCACGAATGAGCGTCCCAAGGCCGAGCCCGAGGGCCTGCATGCCCATCAGATTGATTTCTTTTTCTAGCAGCCAGCGCGCGTCGTATTCTCGAAATCCGGTCGGCTTTACCAGTGGCGAGGATTCATAGGCATATGTGTTCGGCGTGAGCGCAGGTTTCGGCTTCGGAAACATCAGAACCTCGAACAAAGAGCGACGCGACTCCAATACCCTAACACCGGAGAACCGGAAAGCGCTCCGTTTAAGAGACCAGAAATATCGGGAGTCTTTGCCTACTGTTCGAGCACCAAGCGACCGTTGGCGTATTCGTAGCGCTTGAGCCGCGACAGAAACGAGACGCCGAGCAGGTTTTTTGTCAGGGCTTCGTCGGGCAGCACCATAGCCGGCACGTCATAGACCGTGATCCCGCCAACCTCGATCCGCTCGATCGTGGCCCGCGCGGCTTTGATCTTGCCGTTAGCAGTGACAGCAGTGGCGGTGTAATCACGCGGCTGAGGACGAATTCCTGCCAACGCCGCAGACGATTCGCGCAGTACAACTAGCGACGCGCCAGTGTCGACCACGAAGTCAACAAAGCGCCCCTCAACCCTGGCCTCGACCTGGAAATGACCCTGACGGTCACCGTCCAAGATCAGGCTGCGACCGGAGGTACTAGGTTCGCGCGGTTCATAGCTGGGCTGCACTACAGCCGCCTGAGCATCAGCATGCGTCTCGACGGTGTGGTCGGCATAGCGCGCGACATACCCGCCGGCCGCTAGCAAAACAGCGGCAAAAAATAGAAGCTGGCGCATGACAGAGCCCAGTGACTTCGAGCAATCCTGCCATGCGAGGATCAAGGGGGACTTAACGGAAGCATGACACTTGGCATGGCTTTGGCCATGGTGAGCTGCCGGTAAGCAAATTTATGACAATTGGAGCTATTGGCCACGCGGCTTGGCGCGGCGGGTCGCAGGTGCCGTCAACGGATCGTCGGGCCAGGAATGTTTCGGATATCTGCCGCGCAGGTCAGCCCTCACATCCTTGTAGCTGCCACGCCAGAAACCGGGCAGATCACGTGTCACTTGCACCGGCCGGTGTGCGGGTGACAGCAACTCGATTAGCAGCGGCACGCGTCCGCCTGCTATTGCGGGGTGTACCCCAAGCCCGAACAATTCCTGCACACGGATAGCAAGCTTCGGTCCCTCCTCTGCTTCATAGTCGATCGGCACTTGCGAACCGGAAGGAGCGATGAAATGAGTCGGCGCCTCGGTATCGAGCCGCTTGCGCAGATTCCATGGCAGCAAGGTATCAAGCGCAGGCGCAAGATCGTCCGCACCGATTTGCGACAACGCAGTTTTGTCGACAAGGAACGGGGCAAGCCATTCATCGGACGTACGAGCCAACGCGTCGTCCGTGAGATCTGGCCACTCGTCACCTTCCGCGCGCCGCAAAAAATTCACACGATTGCGGAATTGCAACTGCGCCTTGCTCCACGGCAGCTTATGAACGCCAAGCCCAACGATACCTTTAGCCAAAAGTCGGGCATTGTCCGCGTCCGATACGACCGGCCTCGTTTGTTCAACCAAAGTCAGCCTGCCGAGTGAGCGGCTACGACGCGCGCGCAAAGAGCCAGTGGCCGCGTCGAAGTTGACCGACTCGAAATCTTCGATTTGACCGGCGAAGCGTGCCTCGATCTCGGTAAGCGCGATCGGCGCTGCCAACACAATGCGGCTTGCGGCCGCTGCGCCGGTGAGTTCGGCGACGGCAAGAAACGGCTCGCGCGCAAGCGGCGAGGCGGGATCGACCATTCCGCCACGGCCATTGGCAAGCAGGAAAGCTCCGCTTCCGCCGCCACGGCTCTTGGCGATGCGGTCAGGATATGCCAGCGCAAGAATTGAGCCGGGGGAACGTTCGCCGCTTTTTCCCGAGCCGTCGGCCGTCTCGATCCACCGTTTCACCATAGCTCGTGCATCGTCGGCGCGACGAGAGCGGTCACGTCGAAAATTGTCGAGCCGATGTTGCAAATCAACGTCGGCGCCGCCGAGGCCGCGCTCCGTAACAATGGCGGCGATCCGAGCGGCAAGTTCGCCTGCGCCTTCCTCCGCCGCATCGACGACCATGCGCGCCAACCGCGGTGGCAGCGGCAAGGCACGCAGCTTGCGGCCTTCCTCGGTGATGCGTCCCTCAGCATCGATGGCGCCGAGCTCGACGAGCAGTGTTCTGGCCTCGTTGAGCGCTGCGTTTGGGGGTGGGTCAAGCAAAGCGAACTTCGCGGGGTCGGCGGCGCCCCACTGCGCCAAATCGAGCACGAAGGATGACAGATCGGCAGACAGGATTTCCGGGCGTGTAAAGGGTTCAAGCGATCCCGTCTGCGGCTCATCCCACAACCTGTAGCAAACGCCCGGCTCTGTGCGCCCTGCCCGCCCGCGGCGCTGATCCGCGGCTGCCCGCGACACTCGCACAGTTTCAAGCCGTGTAAGGCCGACATCGGGCTCGTAGCGCGGCACTCGTGATAGACCGCTGTCGATAACGACGCGTACGCCTTCGATAGTGAGCGACGTTTCTGCGATCGAAGTTGCCAGCACAATCTTGCGTCGACCCGGTGGCGACGCCAAAATAGCGCGATCCTGCTCGCGCGCCTCAAGTGCCCCATAAAGTGCGACGATGTCGACATTCACATCGGCGACGCTCTCTTTCAGCAATGTTTCTGTACGGCGGATTTCGCCGGCTCCCGGAAGAAACACCAGGAGCGAGCCGACCTCGGCGCGCAGCGCGCGCGCGACCGCCTCTGCGACCTGCCGCTCAATCGGCGTGCGGGAATCGCGACCGAGGTAGCATGTTTCGACCGGGAAAGCGCGGCCCTCGCTCTCGACCACCGGCGCATTGCCGAGCAACGTAGCGACACGCGCTCCGTCGAGTGTCGCCGACATCACCAATAGTCTGAGATCTTGCCGCAACCCTTGCTGCGCCTCGCGCGCCAGGGCCAAGCCGAGATCGGCGTCCAGTGACCGTTCATGAAATTCATCGAATAGAACAGCCGCGACGCCGTTGAGGGAAGGATCATCAAGCACAAGCCGCGTGAACACGCCTTCAGTCACGACCTCGATGCGCGTGTGCTTGCTCACCTTCGAGCCAAAGCGCACGCGCAAACCAACGGTGCCGCCAACTTGCTCTCCCAAGGTCGACGCCATACGCGCCGCGGCGGCACGGGCTGCCAGCCGGCGCGGCTCAAGCACCAGGATTTTCTTGCCTTTTGCCCATGGCTCGTCGAGCAGCACAAGCGGCACGCGCGTGGTCTTCCCAGCGCCGGGCGGAGCGACCAGAACGGACGCATTATTACCGACTAGGGCAGCAATGAGCTGCGCCAGAATGGCATCGATGGGCAGAGAGGTATCGAAAGTTCGCATCTTGTGGGCGTCGCCACCCGCGGAAGCGGGCGATCCAGTAATCCGAAGCGGCGATTTATTGCAAAGCGCGCGTTTACCGGATGCCCCGCTCCCGCGGGGCATAGCAGCTTCTATGAGTTCTATGAAACGTCACGTGCGCGCCCGTCCGATACTTTCGTAAACGAAGCCGTGGCGGGCAATTTCCTCAGGCCGATAAACATTGCGCAGATCGACGAGCACCGGCTGTGCCATGACCGTCTTTAGTCGCTCGAAATCAAGCGCGCGGAACTGCTCCCATTCGGTGACGATCACCAGCACCGAAGCACCCTCGGCGCAAGAATAGGCGTCTTTGCAGAACGCGACATTGCCGATGACGCCCTTGGCCTGCTCCATGCCAACCGGGTCATAGGCCCTCACCTTGGCACCCATGTCCTGCAAGGCGGTGATCAGAGGGATCGATGGCGCCTCCCGCATATCGTCAGTGTTCGGCTTGAACGTGAGACCCAGCACCGCGACGGTCTTTCCACGTAGCTCGCCGCCCAGGGCAGCTGCGACCTTGCGCGCCATTGCCCGCTTGCGCGCATCGTTGACCGCCGCCACCGCCTCGACAATACGAAGCGGAGCGGCATGGTCCTGCGCGGTCTTGATGAGCGCGACAGTGTCCTTGGGAAAGCATGAGCCGCCATAGCCCGGACCGGCGTGCAAGAATTTTGAGCCGATTCGATTGTCCAGACCAATACCGCGAGCGATCTCCTGCACGTCGGCGCCCACTTTCTCAGCGAGGTCGGCAATTTCGTTGATGAAGGTGATCTTGGTCGCAAGGAATGCATTGGCTGCATACTTGATCAACTCAGCCGTGCGGCGACTGGTGAACAGAATCGGCGAGCGATTGAGGTAGAGCGGGCGATAGAGTTCGCTCATGACCTCTCGCGCGCGCGTATCCGAGCTGCCGATCACGATGCGGTCAGGGTGCTTGAAATCCTGGATGGCAGCGCCCTCGCGGAGAAATTCGGGATTCGATACCACGGCACAATCGGCATCAGGCCGGGTCTCCTGGATGATACGCTCCACCTCGTCGCCGGTGCCCACCGGCACGGTCGATTTGGTGATCACGACAGTGAAGCCGTCAAGCGCTCGCGCGATCTCGCGAGCGGCGTCATGAACAAAACTGAGGTCGGCGAACCCGTCACCGCGGCGGGAGGGCGTCCCGACTGCAATGAATACCGCATCGGCCGCGGCGACTGCGCCGGCTAGTTCCGTAGCAAATTTCAGACGGCCAGCGCGGGTGTTGGCCGATACCATATCTTTGAGCCCGGGCTCATAGATCGGTATTTCGCCGCGCTCCAGGGCAGCAATCTTTGCCTTGTCTTTGTCGACGCAAACCACTTCATGGCCGAAATCGGCGAAGCAAGCGCCAGAAACAAGGCCGACGTAGCCGGTGCCGATCATGGCAACGCGCATGGATTATCCGTTTATAAAATGACGCTTCCGGCCAATGCCGAACGCGCCTGCATAGCAAACGCCACCCGCAGTGGCGAGAGGTGCGAGACAATACGCAATTCCTGTGACCGCACTTTCTGGCGGATTGATTAACGCGTCGTCCGGGGCCACATTCGTAACTATGCCGGGCCCCGCCAAATCCAAGACCAAGACCACCACGCCTGCCTCCGTTCCAGCAAAGGCCCAACGCCCGCTCAAGAAGGGCGACCACCTGTTCCTGGTGGACGGCTCTGGCTACATCTTCCGCGCCTATCACGCGATTAGGTTCGAGCCGCGCACGCCGGACGGCACGCACGTTAATGCCGTCTACGGTTTCTGTAGCATGCTCTGGAAGCTGCTCAAGGAAATGAAGCCGGAAGAGCGGCCGACACATCTCGCGGTCATCTTCGACAAATCGGAAAAGACCTTCCGTACGGAGATGTACAAGGACTACAAGGCGCATCGCCCGCCTCCGCCCGATGATCTTATCCCGCAGTTTCCGCTCATCCGCGACGCCGTACGCGCGTTCGAGATCCCCTGTCTCGAGCAGGCCGGCTATGAGGCCGATGACCTGATTGCGACTTACGCACGTATCGCCTGCGAGGCGGGCGCGACCGCCACCATCGTGTCGTCCGATAAGGATCTCATGCAGCTCGTGAATGAATGCGTGATCATGTACGACACCATGAAAGATGTCCGCATCGGCGTGCCGGAGGTGATTGAGAAATTCGGCGTACCACCGGAAAAGGTCATCGAGGTGCAAGCGCTGATCGGTGACACATCTGACAACGTGCCGGGGGTGCCGGGCATTGGTGTCAAGACCGCGGCACAGTTGATCGGCGAATACGGCGATCTCGAAACGCTGCTCAAGCGCGCGAAGGAGATCAAGCAGGACAAGCGCCGGCAGGCCCTCATTGACAACGCTGAAGCTGCTCGAATGTCCAAGAAACTCGTCACGCTCGACGACCGGGTGCCGCTTGAGGTGCCGGTCGAGAATCTCGCGGTACACGAACCGGATTACAAGACACTTATCACCTTCCTTAAGTCGATGGGATTCAGAACACTAACGCAACGCGTGGCCGAAAAGGCGGGGATCGATGCAAGTCAGATCGAGACAGGTGGGACGCTGGCCGCTGGCGCCGCGGCAACATCGGATTCTCCGAAGCCGTCCGCTGTGCCTGCGGGCCGCACCACTGGACAAGGACAGCTTCCCCTCGTTGCACCGCTTTCGCGCAAGAGTCTGCCTCGCTCGAGCGTCGACTCCGCACGACTGACACCAATCTCTCTCACTGAACGCCGTCTCGAGGCATTGCGGACCAGCAGGATCGATCACACCAAATATGAAACGATAGGCACGCTTGATCGACTTGCCCATTGGATCGCTCGCGCTCACGATACCGGCGTGCTGGCACTCAAGACCGAAACCAGCAGTCTTGACCCGATGCAGACCACACTGTGCGGCATGGCGCTGGCTGTCGCACCAAACGAAGCAGCCTATCTGCCTCTCGGGCATCGAGAGGCGAGCGAGGGAGAAACGTCCGGGTTATTTGCGGCAAAGCTCTGCAGCGGACAAATCGCAGAGCGCGATGCGCTCGAAGCGCTCAGACCAATTCTGGAAGACAGCAGCATCGTCAAAATCGGTCATGACATCAAACGGGACTGGCTGGTACTGGCTTGCCGAGACATCCGCCTCGGGGCAACGGACGACACCATGCTGATGTCTTATGTGCTGGACGCCGGCAAAACCTCGCATGACATGGATAGCGTCACCACCCGCTATCTGGGACGGAGCCCGATACGCTTCAATGACGTGAAGAGCAAAGACAGGGCTTTGTTTACGCCGGAAGCCACACCAATCGCTCGTACCGCAACCTATGCCACCGAGGACGCCGATGTAACGCTTCGCCTCTGGCAGGCGTTGAAGCCGCGTATGGCGGCCGAGAAGGTGGTCAGCGTTTATGAGACCTTGGAACGGCCAATGCCGCCCGTGCTTGCTCGCATGGAGGAGCGCGGCATTTCGGTCGACCCCGGCGTGCTTTCTCAACTTTCCAACGACTTTGGCAAGAAGCAGGCAGCGCTCGAGCAAGAGATCAACAAGATTGCAGGAACGCAGGTAAACCCGGGCAGCCCAAAACAATTGGGCGATATCCTGTTTGGACAAATGGGCTTGCCCGGTGGCACAAAGACCAAGACCGGGCAATGGTCGACCGGTGCGCGCGCGCTGGAAGAGCTGGCCGAGCAGGGTCACAAACTTCCGCAGGTCATCCTCGACTGGCGACAAGTATCGAAGCTGCGCTCGACTTATACCGAGGCGCTGCCCACTTACGTCAACCCCAAGACGCATCGTGTCCATACGAGCTACGCACTCGCGGCCACCTCGACTGGACGGCTATCATCTTCGGAACCGAACCTGCAGAACATCCCGATCCGGACCGAGGACGGCCGCAAGATTCGACGGGCCTTCGTCGCGTCGCCGGGCATGAAGCTCGTCTCCGCCGACTATTCCCAGATTGAACTGCGACTCTTGTCGGAAATTGCCAATGTACCCACCCTGCGCAAGGCGTTTCAAGATGGCGTGGATATTCACGCCATGACCGCTTCTGAAATGTTTGGGGTGCCGGTCAAGGATATGCCCCCCGACGTGCGCCGCCGCGCCAAGGCGATCAACTTCGGAATCATCTATGGCATTTCGGCGTTCGGACTCGGAGCGCAACTCGGTATCGACGCGAAAGAGGCCGGTGCTTACATCAAGAAATATTTCGAGCGTTTCCCGGGCATTCGCGACTATATGGACGAAACGCGCGAGTTTTGTCGCGAACACGGCTACGTGCTCACTCTGTTTGGACGCAAGTGCCACTATCCCGAAATCAAGGCAAGCAACCCTTCCATCCGTTCGTTCAACGAACGCGCGGCTATCAATGCCCGCTTGCAAGGCTCTGCAGCCGACATTATCCGTCGCGCCATGATCCGCATCGAGCCAGAGCTTCAGAAAGACAGGCTCGGCGCAAAGATGCTACTGCAAGTGCATGACGAACTGATCTTCGAGGTGCCGGCGAACGAGGTCGAGCGTACGCTGCCGATCATCAAGAGTGTGATGCAGAGCGCGCCCGATCCGTCTGTCTCATTACATGTACCGCTTCAAGTCGATGCTCGCGCCGCCAACAATTGGGACGAGGCGCATTGAAACGGACGGGCGTGTTGCTTTGGGCGGGCGCGGTTCTGCTGCCGGTGTTTGCGCTGCTTACCTTCGCTTCTTTCCGCGCGTCTTAACCTTGCCGCGGCGCGCGGTCGATTTCGACTTCACCGCTTTCGCAGCCTTCGCCGGTAGCACCGCAATCGCCTCGATCTCGAACAGCGCACCTGGCCGCGCCAATTGTGAAATCGCAACAGTCGTGCTCGCCGGCGGTGCGGCCATATTGAAATGCTGATCGCGCACCTCGCGGAAAATCGAGATGTGCGACATATCGACGAGGTAATTGTTGATCTTTACCACATCTTTGATAGTGGCACCGGCATCGGCGAGTGCGAGCTTAAGATTCTCGATCGCCTTGTTAGCCTGGGCGCGGAAATCGCCCGCCATGCCAACCAGCTTGTTTTCCATGTCAAGTCCGAGCTGTCCGGCGATGAAGATCAGGCGATTGGGCCCGGTAGCTTCAACTACATAGCTGTAGCCTGGTGGCTTCGCGAGCGTGTTCGGATTGGAAAAGCGGACATTGGCTGCCATTGAGACCCTCCTACTATTGATAATTGGAACTCAGCGTTTCTTTGCTCGATTTATTCGCGGCGTCTTGGTTTCCTCCAAAAGGCCGAGATTTGCTGCGAGCCACTTTGTTGTCGGCGCCTGGATCAAAATCGTCATAAGAACAGCGATGAACGTGATCGCGGCTATAACCTCAGCGCCTGGTGCCTTCATACCAAGCAAAAGGCCGGCGAGCGCGGCCGGAATGACGCCGGTCTCACGCGTCCAGCACATGAATAACATCTCATTGAAAGTCCAATTTGCGCGCCGATCGGGAAGCGCGCAAAGAAATACGGTCGCTGGTCGGGCAACCAGCATGAAAATAGCGACAACAATAATGCCGCCGAACCAATATTGTCCCATGAGACGAAAATCGACTTGAGCCCCAAGCAACAAAAAAATGAACAGTCGCATGATAAACGCGGACGTCATGACAAACTCATCAAGCTTCTGCGCCTCGAGCGGCAACATCTTGAATCCGAACGAATCCTTGTTTCCAATCATGATGCCGAACACGAAAACGGCCATAAAACCGCTCGCTTGCATGCCGTCGGCCGCGAAATATGCACCGATGACGGCAACCAGCGTCACGACCGGCGCGTATTCCGCGAGGACAGCCCAGCGCTCATGCGCGATCAAGAGTGCCGCCAAATATCCGAGCGCGGCACCAACAGCAATTCCGATTACGGCTTGCTTTAGCAGATCGAAAAGAGACGCCGCGATCGAGAAGTCGCCGCTGCCCTTCGCAATAGCCAGCAAGCCAAGTGTCACGATGGCGCCAGTGGCATCGTTAAACGCCGATTCGCTCATGACCGTCTGAGCCACGCGATCGCGAATTTTGACTTGCCGGAATATGGGAACCAGTGTCGCCGGATCTGTTGACGCAATTGCTGCGCCCAGCAGAAGGGCCACGATCCACGGAACGCCAAGAATGGCATGCGCGGCGAGGCTGGTTATAGCTGCGGTGATCAGAACCCCAGCCGTCGCGAGAACGACGATCGTAATCCATACTCTTTTCAGAACTTCAAAACGCAGCGATGCGCCGCCGTCGAAGAGAATGTAGCTGGCACCAAACAAAAGAATGATCTGATAGAGCGCCGAGTCGGATTTTATATTGATCAATCCGAGCAAGGCGGGGCCGATCGCCATCCCCACAATCAAAAACAGGGCAATGTCCGGCACCTTGAGCTTTCGAGCCACAAAGCCAGTCACGGTGCCGACGGCTAGAATAAGTCCGCCTGAAAGCAATGTGTGTTTTGCAATTTCGATTGTCGACGACGCTTCCACAGTTCCTCCGACCGCCGGAGCGCATGGTCATTTCTTCACCAGACCGCCAATTCGTGAATGCTGCCCGACACCTGACGAAATAACAAGTCGCCGTCCCGTTGCTATTCTCTGCAAGCGCGCAGCAGACGACGTACGGCTCGAAAAATTGTCTCGTTTCTGCCATAACCGCCACTGAAACGGGCAGAGTGATCTCTCCGCCACAACAGATGGACTCAATGATGCGAAAATGGGCCTTGGCGCTCGCGATGTTTGTGCTCGGCGCGCTTTATACGGGACAGGCTTTTGCCGCCAGCTGCCGCAACTCTGGCAGTTACGAGCGCTGGCTCGAAGACTTCAAGAAGGAAGCCGCCGCGCAAGGAATCTCGCCGCGAGTCATCGCCGCCGCGACACCGAGCATGACCTTCGATCAAGCGATCATTCGCCGTGACCACGGCCAAGCAGTTTTCAATCAAACTTTCCTGCAATTCTCCGATCGCATGGTCGGTGGCGGCCGAATTCCAACCGGGCTTGCCAAGATCAAGCAGCATGCAGACCTGTTTGCGCGCATCGAACAGAAATACGGCGTGCCAGCCCCGGTGCTCACCGCCTTCTGGGGCCTGGAAAGCGACTTCGGTGCCAATTTCGGCAACTACAATATTCTGAGTGCGCTGGCGACCCTTGCCTATGACTGCCGCCGGCCGGAGTTCTTCCGCCAACAATTGCTCGACGCGCTGCGCATCATCGAACGCGGCGACCAACGGGTCGAGGATATGATCGGCGATTGGGCCGGAGAATTTGGAGGCATGCAATTCACCCCGACCGACTATCTCAAGAATGCGGTTGATTATGACGGCGATGGTCGCCGCGACTTGATCCACAGCGTCCCGGATACACTCGCATCGGCTGCGAACTTCCTGGTGAGCCTCGGCTGGCAACGCGGCCAACCATGGCTGCAAGAGGTTCACGTCCCCTCGAACCTGCCATGGCAGGAAGCCGATCTCAGTATTCAGCATCCCCGCTCAAAATGGGTCGCGTGGGGCGTGAAATCAGTACAAGGTTCGCTGCCTTCAGACGATCTACCGGCCTCGCTCATCCTACCGATGGGCCGTCGCGGACCGGCGTTTCTCGCCTATCCGAATTTCAAGGCCTTCCTAGGATGGAATTCGGCAATGGTCTATTCGACCACCGTCGCCTATTTCGCTACCCGACTTGCTGGCGCACCAAATGTGGACCACTCGGGCGCCTCGGCTATCGCTCCGCTGTCGGCACAACAAGTCATGGAGTTGCAGCAACTGCTCATCAAACAGGGCTACGAGGGTGTCGGCGAAATTGACGGAAAAATCGGAACCGGCACCCGCAATGCAACAAAGAAAGCGCAAATAAAACTTGGCCTGCCTGCGGATTCCTACCCGACCGCGGAACTGATCGAAAAATTGCGCGCCGGCGGCAGCGGCGGCTCAAACCGATAATTTGTTCCATCGGGGCGCGTTTGAGCACCGGCCATAGCGCGCCAGCGTACGCCGAGCGCGAAAATTACAAGTCGTCCATCTTTGATCACATCCGCACGATTGACCGCTGGGTCAATGAACCTCCGCCCGTTGAATTAGTTGAAGGACGGAACCGAGTTCCGGACGTGGTGGAGGATTAAATATGACAAAACAGACGCGAATCTGGGTGCTGGCTGCGGCACTCGTTGCAGCCATGCCGCTAGCCGCCAGCGCACAAGAGCCGCAAAAACACGGTGGCGCAAAAGCCGCCCCGGCAAGGCCTGCGGCACCTGCCGCCCGGCCTGCGGCACCGCATTCTGCGCCGGCAGCGCCGCGTATGGCGGCACCCCAGCCGCGTATGGCGGCACCCCAGCCACGTATGGCGGCACCCCAGTCACGTATGGCAGCGCCCCACATGGCGACGCCGCGCGTCGCACCTGCTGCACGCATCGCGACGCCACGTTCTGCGCCGCAACACCTGGCGGTCCCACATAATCGGCCAGCGGGGGTCAATCGCACTGTGCAGCAAAATCAATTACGCCAGCAGCGGCTACAGTCAAACGTGCGAACGCGTTCAGCCCCGCAAGCTCAGTCGGTCCAACTGAACCATCGTCAACAGCAGCTGAACACACGTCAACAGATGCGCGCTGAACGCACATTGCGCCGAAGTGAGGATCGCGACCTGCGTCGCCTGCCCGCATCCCAGCGAGCTCAGCGCCGCGAAGAGATCCGGAATGCACGTGAGCAAAGGGCACTTGGCCGGCAACAGATGGTGCAACCCAGTGCGACGCAGCCGAATGCACGAGCGTTGCGCGCAAACCGGCGCAACGGTACCGCGCACGTAAGCGCGGACGCTGCACGTCAAGGACGGTTTTCGTCGCGCTTTGCGCAGCGAGCCGGTGGCGTAAACGCGCGCGACCGTTTCGCACACATGGCAGCGCGTGGCGCGTGGCGGCATGGTAACCGTGCAGCTTTCGTGGCGTGGTATGGCCCGGTGTTCTGGCCTTACGCGTATTCCGACATTTTCAACTATGCGTTCTGGCCGTATGGCTATGACGACGGTTATTGGGCATACGCCTACGATGACTTCTTTGACGGTGTGTTCTGGGGCGAGGCCGGCCCACCAGCGGACTACGCGTACGCCGCGCCGGCTGCGCAACGTGCGACCGCTCCACAGCGTGCGACGTATGCAGCGGTGCAAGAGCTGTGCCGGCAACCCGGCAGTGGCATCACCGCCTGGCCGTTCGCCGACATCGAACGCAAAGTCGGTCTCAATGCCGACCAGATGCAATTGCTGAACGATGTGCGCAAGGCGAGCCAGGACGCAGCAGCGGTGTTTAAGGCTTCGTGTCCGCTGGAGAATGCCTTTCCGCTGACGCCTCCGGGCCGTCTCAGTGCGATGACTGCCCGCCTTGATGCAACTCTACAGGCGGTGCAGACGGTGCGACCCCCGCTCGAGAAGTTCTACAACTCGCTCAGCGACGAGCAGAAGGAGCGCTTCAACCAAATTGGGCCTAAGAACACGGCAGCCAATGCCGAGGCGAGCGAAGCATCTCAGGCGGCGGACGCATGCAAGCAACCCAAGCAAGGCCTTGCCAATCTGCCGATCGAAAAGATCGAAGAGGTTGTCAATCCGACCGATGCGCAGGAGACGGAGTTGAACAAACTACAGGACGCGACCAATAAGGCGGTGTCGATCATGCAGGCGGCCTGCCCCGATGAAACACCAGTCACGCCGCCAGGACGGCTGGAGGTCATGGAGAAACGTCTCCAGGCGATGAGCGATGCTGCCAAGACGGTAAAACCCGCGCTTGAGAACTTCTACGCCTCACTTACCGCCGAGCAAAAGGCGCGCTTCAACCGGATCGGGCAGCAGTTGTCACAAACGAACGGCTGAACCTCCACGACGAAGGAACCGGGCGGCCCATTCGGCCGCCCTTTTCCTATTCCGCCGCGACTTTCGGCGGATCTTCGGTATCAAGTTTGATGCCGAAAGTTGCGAGCAATCCAGCGCGGCCAATCGCGGTAATCGTTATGGCCCGCTGTTCGCGCAACCGGTTCAGCCAGCCGAGCTCCAGGCATCGCCGCAGCATTTCGCTGCCCACGTAGCCGGCGACGTGATACCGGCGCTCACTCCAATCGAGACACGGCCGGCAGAAAATGCGCCCCCGCGGCGCCGGAGCAAGCTTGACCCCGAAGGACGTCAGAAACCGCGCGCCCGCTTCCGTCACCTCGCCGCCATCGTCACCGAGCACGATGTATCCCTTCTTGACCAATGCATCCGCGATAGCAACCCCAAGGCGCCCGGCCAGGTGGTCGTAGCAAGTACGCGCAAAGCGCAACGCGTCGTCCCGCGCCGACCGCGGCTGATAGCGCGGTGGCACTTCGATCGCGGCCACCGCCTTGATGCCTTCCAGCATTCTGGCGATCAGGGGCGAGCGATCCGATAGTAGCGATTGCGGCGCTTTTTGGTGACGGTGAGCAGACGCGCGTTAACGAGCTTGCCGAGATGTCCACTCGCGGTCGGGCGTGACACGCACGCGAGAAATGCGAGTTCGCTCGCTGTCAGTGACTGTCCACCCATGAGCGCGGCAAGCATTGTAGCGCGCGCAGTATCTCCAACGAGCGCCGCGACTTCGACTAGATTGGCAGCAGCGACCATGGTGAATTTTACCGTTCTGCCAACGTGGCCGGCAAGCAGGATTGTTCGGTCCGTGCCGAACCAATTGAAGACGACAGCCACGATATCGGCTGTCAAGCTTGTCTCATGCAAATTGGAGAACGACGCGATGAACCGCATGCCAATCCGAGTCGAGCCCTTTTCGACTTATCTCGAACGACGCCGCAAAGGCCCCATTTTCCCGGTGGTTATCGCCGGCGAGACTGTCTATGTCTCCGGCTTGCCACCGTTCGATCCTGAAACAGGCGAGATCAAGCGGCTGCCGTTCAAACAGCAAGCAGACATCGTTCTCGCCCAGATGAAACGTTGCCTAGAGGCGGCCGGCTCCTCACTGGAGCGCGTTGTAAAATGCAACGTCTACTGCACGCCTGAAGAATCTCATTTTGGGCAATTCAATGATATCTATGCGCGATATTTCTTGACTGAATCGCCAGCGCGAATTTTCGTGCAAGTCCCATCATGGCCCGGCCCATTCGACATCGAGATCGATTGCGTCGCCGTGCTGTAGAAATAAAAAGGGCGGCCAGCATGGCCGCCCTTTTGATTATTGGCCTGTCTTTGGAGTTCACTCGGCCGCGATGCGCACTTCCGGCGCCGCCGCCTTGATATCCGCAGTGACATGCTGTTCGAACTTGGCGAAATTCTTCTGGAACATGTCGACCAGATCGCGTGCGGTCTTGTCGAACTCGGCCTTGTCCTTCCAGGTCTTGAACGGGTTGAGCAGATGCGGCTCGACGCCCGGAACCGAGGTCGGCACCGAGAAGCCGAAATACGGATCGGTGCGGAAGTCGGCATCCTTGAGGGAGCCGTCGAGCGCGGCGGTGACCAATCGGCGCGTCGCCTTGATCGGCATGCGGCGGCCTTCACCGTACTTGCCGCCGGTCCAACCTGAATTCTCCAGCCAGCAATCGACCTTGTACCGGTTAATGTAGTCGCGCAGCAGGTCGGCATAGACCGATGGATGCCGTGGCAGGAACGGCGCACCGAAGCAAGTGGAGAACTCCGGCTGCACACCGATGAGGCCCTTCTCGGTACCGGCGACTTTCGCCGTATAGCCGGAGAGGAAGTGATACATCGCCTGCGTTGGCGTGAGCTTGGCGATCGGCGGCATCACACCGTAGGCGTCCGCAGTCAGGAAAACGATGTTCTTGGGATGCCCGGCGCGACCGGTGCGCGAGGCATTTGGAATGAAATCGAGCGGATATGCCGAGCGTGTGTTTTCCGTTTTGGAGCCGTCGTCGTAATCGGGCACGCGCGTCACCGGGTCGAACACTACGTTCTCCAGCACGGCGCCAAAGCGATTGGTGGCATCCCAGATCATCGGCTCCGCTTCCTGCGAAAGCTTGATGCACTTGGCGTAGCAGCCGCCCTCGAAATTAAAGATGCCGTCCGGCCCCCACCCCGTCTCGTCGTCGCCGATCAGGATGCGGTGTGGGTCGGCCGAGAGCGTAGTCTTGCCGGTTCCGGAGAGGCCGAAGAAAAGTGCGCTTTCGCCCTCGCGACTGACATTGGCCGAGCAATGCATCGGCACGACGTTCTGAGCCGGCAGATAGAAATTGAGGGTGGTGAATACCGACTTCTTCATCTCGCCGGCGTAGGACGAGCCGCAGATCAATACAATCTTGCGAGTGAAGTCGATGGCGACCATCGTGTCGGAGCCTTCGCGACCGCCGTGGCGCTTGGCGTCGGGCTTGAATGACGGGAAGTCGAGGACGGTGAGTTCGGGAACGAAACCGGCGAGCTCGGACCGCACGGGACGGATCAATAATTGCCGGATGAAGAGGGAGTGCCAGGCGAGTTCAGTATAAATGCGGGTCTTGATCCGGTATTTCGGGTCGGCGCCGCCGTAGAGGTCTTGCGCGAAGAGTTTTTTGCCTTCGGCGTGCTTGATAAAGTCGGCAAGCATATTGTCGAAGTGCTCTTTCGACATTTTGCGATTGCCGTCCCACCAAACCGAATCCCTGGTGAGATCGTCGACGACTGTGTGCTTGTCCTTGGGGCTTCGGCCGGTGTGATGGCCGGTCTCGGCGCAAAGCGCACCGCCTGCAACCAGCGAAGCTTCGCCCGACGCGATGGCGTACTCATAGAGGGTGGGCTCGGTCAGATTCCAGCGCACCTCGGCCAGATTTTTAAAACCGAATTTGTCGACACCGTAGGCGCCGTTCCGTACACCCTGCTCTTGCACGCAAATTCCTCCCAACACGGCCGCTTTTCGTCAAACCCTCGCGGACCTTTTGGATCCGCGGCGCGGCTCCTAAGACGTTAGTATAGCCTCTTGTTCAGAGGCGCGCGACCATAGTCAGGCCGCCTCGGAAAGCCAAGAAAAAATGGCATGCATGGTTTGCAGGCCGCATTGCACTGCATCAATGCCAGCCGCCGGATCCGCCCGGTAAACCAAAGCGCAGCGGCTTACTCGACCAAGCCTTTGTCCGCGAGCCATTTCTGAATCAGATCGGCAACCTGGCCGTTGTTCTTGTCCATCATCAGCATATGGGAATTTCCCTTGATGCCGACCTCGGGCAAATTAACCACATCCACATTGCCACCCGCCGCGCGCACCGCCTCCACGTAGTCGAGGCCAATCTGCCGCATTTTCGGCCAGCGGCTGTCGAGCGGAATGTAGTCGCCATAAACGACCAAAGTCGGGATGTTTTTCAATTTGCCTGCCTGTGCCTTGTCACCGGCAACTGCCGGCTCGACAGCAACAATGGCCTTGATCTTGTCAGGCCGCGTCTGTGCCACTGTGAAGCCGAAGGCGCCGGCCTGACTGTGGAACAGAAGCACGCACGGACACACTTTATCGACCAGGGCGATATAGGCGGCAACAATCGCTTCGTCGGTATTGGTCCACCGCGGCACGATTTGCTTGGTGAAGTTATCGTAAGCCTCGACCGGGAACTGGCTGCCAACATTCGCTTTCATCTTTGCCGGATCCGCGTTCCACGAGCCAGCGCCCTGTCCGATCCGGAATCGTTCGAAGGGATTGGCCTTGGTCAGAAAATTCGGCTCGCTGTTCCAAACATCTGGCGGTGCGAATCCGGAACGGCCGCGCTCGACGGCATCGGAATTGTAGACGTCCCACCCCTTCCGGATGAACATGTTGAGCCAGCCTTCACGGCCATCGGGCGTGCTTTCATAGGTGGCGCCGGTGAGGCCGCCGCCGTGCCACATCAGCAACGGATATTTGCCCTTGCGGTTCTGTGGAAGGAAGTACTGCACGTACATCTGCTCGACTTGATAAAGTCCGTTCGGATCGATCTTGGCGGGGACGCCGCCGGCGCCGAACACCAGTTCTTTCACGGGCTTGCCGGAAATTTCCACGACGCGTCCACCGATATGGAACGAACCCATGTCGCGCAATGCGATCGGTTCAGCAGCCATCGCGGGAGCCATCGCAGGAATCGTAGCGGCACTCAGCAAAATCGAAAGCAGGATTTTACGCATCATTTCACTCCCGGACTTTGTTGTTCCGCACAGTGTGACGCATCCGGAAGAGCTTGGCGACAATGAACCCGCCAACGAGCGCTCGGGGACCGGTGAAACGTGGGCCGCTGCCCGCTTCAATGTGCGCGCGCCCGATCGGCGAGTTGTTTAAGCACAGCGCGCAATGGGCCGGGCGCGGTAACGCGCTGCGGGAAAGGCAACCGCAACGCCGTTCGCCCCCATTGCAATTCAAGGCCCTCGGGATCGATGCCGACGCAACGCCAATCACCGTCGGGAGCGCCGAGCAACTTGGTAGCAAAGAGCCGGCACGCGCCGGCGTGGTCCGCATTCATATGCTCGATTGCTTCGGCCTCGGATTCGATGAGCGCCTGGGCATCTGAAACGTCAGTAAGAATGTCTTGCGGCTTGAGGTCCACAATACGGCCAAAGCCAGCGACCAGATGCACGCGAGTGATCTCCATCCGATAAAACGCAAAGTCTGCGAAGCTCGCGAACGCTTGGGCTTCGGGGTGGCGCCGCAAATAACGAGACTCGGACGCAGGCTCGGAAGCCCTCGCGCATGTGCCCATGAGCATGGCCCGTGCGCCTTCGAGCGGGTCCCCCTCCTTGCGTTCGTCGAGCATCAGCGACACACGCTTATCTGCCAGGATGTTCTTCGTATGCAGCGCCAGCGTCGACAGCAGCAGAAGGGGCGCACCGTTCACCGCCGTCGCAACGTTCACCAGCGAGCAATAGGGATCGCCGGAACCCGGCATCAGGGTTGCGAGAGCGCCTGAACGTCCCTCTCGCAGCAGTTTTTTGGCCGCTAGGCGGGCATCGAAGGCATTATCGGGCATCATTGGAGGTGCTCATGTTTTAGCGATGTCAGTCCAACAGTCAGAAGTTTTCGGCCCTTGGGGTTGAAATCGCTACCGAATCACATAGTTGTTGCAAAGAGGCCACATTTCAGACCCTGTTTGTGGGGTTCAAAATGCGCGGGACGTCACGGAAGAGGGGCTCATGCCGACAATCGCTCTCGTCGACGACGACCGCAATATCCTGACCTCTGTGTCGATGGCTCTGGAAGCGGAAGGGTACCGCATTATGACGTACACCGACGGCGCCTCGGCGCTGGACGGTTTCAAGACGTCGCCGCCAGACCTCGCTATCCTCGACATCAAGATGCCGCGCATGGATGGCATGGAGACGCTGCGGCGCCTGCGGCAGAAGACCGACATTCCCGTGATCTTCCTGACCTCCAAAGACGAGGAGATCGACGAATTGTTCGGCCTCAAAATGGGCGCCGACGACTTCATCCGCAAACCATTTTCGCAGCGGCTCCTGGTCGAACGCGTGAAAGCTGTGCTGCGCCGCGCCAGCCCGAAAGACGGCGCCCCACCAAAGGAAATCGATTCTGCCAAGGTGTTGGAGCGCGGCCAACTACGTATGGATCCCGAGCGGCATACCTGCACGTGGAAGGGTGAACCGGTCACCCTCACCGTGACCGAGTTTCTTATCCTTCAGGCGCTCGCGACTCGTCCCGGCGTAGTTAAAAGCCGCAACGCGCTCATGGACGCTGCTTACGACGACCAGGTTTACGTCGACGACCGCACGATCGACAGCCACATCAAGCGCCTGCGCAAGAAATTCAAGGTGGTTGACGACGATTTCGAGATGATTGAGACGCTTTATGGCGTCGGTTATCGCTTTAAGGAATGACGAATTCTTAATGTCGCGGCCAACCAGAGCGGCCTGACGAAGGGGCCCCGTTTGCTGTAAAATGTTGGGGTCGCGCGTGATCCCGGTTTTCGGAAAAGATCATGCGCCAGTGAAGTGGCCCACGGTCAACCCGGCTGGATTGAACGACGTGCTCGATCGAACCGCGGAAATTGTCGCGCAGGACGCTGAAGCCGAACGGCTAGGCGCGGAAAACGCTCGTCCGGAACCCAAGCAAGGCAGCGCGGTACGTCGCGTGATGCGCTCGGCCTGGCAATTCTTCGTCTCGCAAAGTTTTTCCAGCCTCACGAGACGTATCGTCTTCCTCAATCTTGCCGGCCTGGTCGCGTTGGTCACCGGCGTGCTCTACCTTTCGCAATTCCGCGCGGGATTGATTGACGCGCGCGTGCAGAGTTTGCTGACGCAAAGCGAAATCATCGCCGGCGCGATCGCGGCATCCGCCACAGTCGAAACCGACTCCATCACGATTGATCCCGAGCGGCTGCTGGAATTGCAGGCCGGTGAAAGCTACGGGCCGTCAGACGATTCGCTTTCCGGCATCGAGTTTCCGATTAATCCGGAGCGGGTCGCGCCGGTGCTGCGCCGTCTCGTTTCCCCCACCAAGACGCGCGCGCGCATTTATGACCGCGACGGTGTCCTCATTCTCGACAGCCGTAATCTTTACGGCCGCGGCGACGTGCTGCGCTTCGACCTTCCGCCGCCAAGCGCGGACAAGCCCGGAATTATGGAACGTGCGTTCATTGCCTTGCGTCGGTGGTTCGGCCGCGGTGACCTGCCGCTCTACGACGAGCTCGGCCCCGAGAACGGCAAGGGTTATCAGGAAGTCGCACAGGCGCTCAACGGCGCGCACGCCAGCATGGTGCGGGTGAACGACCGCGGCGAAGTAATTGTTTCGGTGGCGGTACCGGTACAGCGCTTCCGTGCTGTGCGCGGCGCGCTAATGCTTTCAACGCAAGGTGCCGACATTGACGACATGGTGGAGGCCGAGCGTCTCGCCATCGTCAAAGTGTTCTTGGTAGCGGCCGGCGTCATGGTCGTGCTCTCCATGCTTCTCGCCGGCACTATCGCCGGTCCGGTGCGGCGACTTGCCGATGGCGCCGAGCGTGTCCGTCGCCGCATCCGCACCCGTGTCGAGATTCCAGATTTCACTGGCCGACGGGACGAGATCGGAGAATTATCCGGTGCGCTGCGCGATATGACCAATGCACTCTACACCCGCATCGAAGCGATCGAGAGCTTCGCCGCTGATGTCGCGCACGAATTGCGCAATCCCCTCACCTCGCTGCGTTCGGCGGTGGAAACGCTGCCAGTTGCCAAGTCGGAGCAGAGCCGCCAGCGCCTGCTTGCAGTCATCGAGCACGATGTTAAGCGGCTCGATCGCCTGATCTCTGATATCTCCGACGCCAGCCGGCTTGATGCCGAATTGCAACGCCAGGAAGCTGCTCCCGTCGACCTCGCCAAATTACTCGACGCCCTTGTCAAAGCTGCCAACGAAATCCGTACCGATGACGTCAATGTAACGCTCAGCTTCGAAGGCGGACCGCTATCGAATTTCAAAGTTCCAGGGCATGACTCTCGGCTCGGGCAAGTCGTCAGTAATTTGGTCGACAATGCGCGCTCGTTCTCGCCCCCAGGCGGGGCCGTGCGCATTACGTGCCGTCGGCTCAGAAGCGATGTCGAGATTCTGGTCGACGATGACGGGCCCGGCATCCGGCCAGAGGCGCTCGAAAAGATTTTCGAACGCTTCTACACCGACCGGCCGGAACAGGGTTTCGGACAAAATTCGGGCCTTGGCCTGTCGATCTCGAAACAGATCATCGAAGCCCATGGCGGCACAATCCGAGTTGAGAATCGCATCGCCGTCGCTGGACGCACAGAGGAGCCACGCGTGCTTGGTGCCCGCTTCGTAGTGCGACTGCCGGCAATGTGATGGCAGCCGATGCCTCGACCATTCACGCCTCTGCCGTTCTCGTCGGCCCGAAAGCGATCCTGATCCGCGGGCCCTCCGGTTCCGGCAAATCAATGCTGGCATGGAACCTCGTGACGACTGCCGAACAAAGCGTGCTGCCATTTGCGAGGCTCGTCGCAGACGATCGCGCGTATCTGGAAAGTCGATCGGGCCGCCTGCTCGTGCGCCCGGCAGAGACGCTGGCCGGCATGATTGAGATCCATGGCCTTGGCATCCGGCAAATCGAATTCGAGCCGATTGCGGTCGTGGGGCTGGTCGTTGATCTCAGCGCCGCAGACGCCGCACGGAACCCCCTAGCTGAGGCCAGAGGCGCCCTGATCCAGGGGATCAAGTTGCCGCGGCTTCCGGTCGCAGCAGGAATTGCGGCGCTGCCGCTGGTGTTGGCGACCTTAGGTATCCCCCCGGTAGGTAATTGACCTGCGGCCGTTGGTTGGGCTACCCCCGGCGCCCTTGGCCTGCTCGAGGAAAATTAACTATACCGGGCCTAGGATTGCGCCGCCGAGAACGTACGCACCGAGCCCCCCTTTGGCCCCATCTTTCCGCAGTGCAACAGAGCGCTTATATAGCGAGGCAAGCCCTTGCAATGGGCCTTCAGATGGGCGTGAATGTGCGCCCTTTCGTGCGGTGCAGCGTAGCGCCGGCGAGGAGTTCGGGATGATCGGCCTCGTACTTGTGACCCATGGGCGGCTCGCCATCGAGTTCCGCTCAGCGCTTGAGCATGTGGTTGGCCCCCAGCGCCAGATCGAGGCTATTACCATTGGCCCTGATGACGACGTCGAACAGTGCCGCAAAAACATT
The DNA here is from genome assembly GCA_027307405.1 of Hyphomicrobiales bacterium. GTDB lineage: Bacteria > Pseudomonadota > Alphaproteobacteria > Rhizobiales > Xanthobacteraceae > Pseudolabrys. The sequence goes on from DAHUXA010000005.1 coordinate 41,083, forward strand.
CTGGAGGCGGTCAAGCGCGTAGACAGCGGGGAAGGAGTGGCGATCCTCACCGACATGTTTGGCGGTACGCCTTCGAATCTGGCCATTTCGGTGATGAGCCAGCCCAAGGTCGAAGTTTTGGCCGGTATCAATCTACCGATGCTCATCAAACTCGCTAAAATTCGCGAAATCTGCCCTTTGCAGGACGCAGTCGCCGCCGCCCAAGAAGCGGGCCGGAAATACTGCACAATTGCCAGCCGGGTCCTCAACGGTAAATGAGCCCACGCGCTTCAGCGGACGACATCCCCGTCGTGCGCGAGGTAGAGATCGTCAACAAGAAAGGGCTGCACGCCCGTGCCTCGGCGAAATTCGTGCAGACCGCCGAACAATTTGACGCTGCCATCACTGTTACGCGCGGCCACGAAACCGTAGGCGGCACCTCGATTATGGGGCTGATGATGCTCGCCGCCGGACCCGGCATCACTATCACGATCAAGGCCATCGGCAGGGATGCCGCAGCAGCGGTGGAAACCTTGTCTAAGCTAGTCGCCGGCGGATTCGGCGAAGAGGACTGATTCGTCAGTCCGCTCACTTACATAAAGAAATCTTTATATATGCGTTGCGAGGCACACACCGGCCTGTTATAGGCACGGCCAGCCAGACTATCCCGTACCAGTCAGGAACCGCTATGACCGCTTCTGCCAAGCCGAAGACCAAGACCGGCGACTATGTCGTCAAGGACCTCTCGCTCGCCGCCTGGGGCCGCAACGAGATCAATATCGCCGAAACCGAAATGCCCGGCCTGATGGCAACACGCGAAGAATACGGGCCCAAGCAGCCCCTCAAGGGCGCTCGCATCGCGGGGTCCCTGCACATGACCATCCAGACAGCGGTGCTGATCGAGACGCTGACTGCGCTCGGCGCTGACGTCCGGTGGGCCTCCTGCAACATCTATTCGACCCAGGACCATGCGGCAGCGGCCGTTGCGGAAGCCGGTGTACCTGTGTTCGCGGTCAAGGGCGAAAGCCTGGTCGACTACTGGAATTATACCCGCCGTATTCTCGAATGGCATGACGGCGGCGAGCCGAACATGATTCTTGACGACGGTGGTGACGCTACGATGCTGGTGCACTTGGGACTGCGCGCCGAGCAAGGCGACACGAAATTCCTCGATGGTGCCAGCAACGAGGAAGAGGAAGTCCTGTTCGCGCTGATCAAACGCACACTCAAAGAAAAGCCCGGCTGGTTCGCTAAGCTTGCCGCCAGCATCAAGGGCGTGTCGGAAGAGACCACAACCGGCGTTCACCGGCTCTATCAAATGGCCAAGGAAGGCCGCCTGTTATTCCCGGCGATTAACGTCAACGACAGTGTTACAAAATCGAAGTTCGACAATCTCTACGGTTGTCGCGAGTCGCTGGTCGACGGCATCCGCCGCGGAACAGACGTGATGATGGCCGGCAAGGTCGCGATGGTCGCCGGTTTTGGCGATGTCGGTAAAGGCTCGGCCGCGTCACTGCGCCAAGCTGGCTGTCGCGTGATGGTTTCGGAAGTCGATCCGATCTGCGCATTGCAGGCCGCCATGGAAGGCTACGAAGTCGTCACCATGGAAGACGCCGCGCCGCGCGCCGATATTTTCGTCACTGCCACCGGCAATGTGGACGTGATTACGCTCGAGCACATGCGGAAGATGAAGCACCGCGCCATCGTCTGCAATATCGGCCACTTCGACAGCGAGATTCAGATTGCGTCGTTGCGCAACATGAAGTGGCACAACATCAAGCCGCAAGTGGACGAGGTCGAATTCCCGGATGGCAAACGCATCATCCTGCTGTCGGAGGGACGGCTGGTGAACCTCGGTAACGCCATGGGGCATCCGAGCTTCGTGATGTCATCGTCGTTCACCAACCAGACATTGGCGCAGATCGAATTGTGGAGCAACCCCGGCAAGTACAAGAACCAGGTTTACACACTGCCCAAGCAGCTCGATGAAAAGGTCGCGCGGCTACATCTCGACAAGATTGGTGTGAAGCTCACCAAGCTCAGTGACAAGCAATCCGCGTATATCGGCGTGCCCCAGACCGGGCCGTTCAAGAGCGATCACTACCGGTACTAGTCGTCGCCGACCACCGAGAGGCCTTTCCCGCTCATTCCCGGGCGGGAAAGTAGTCGCGTTCGGCTCCTTGCCGCCTTGAACTCCCGGTGTTATCTCGCCGACATGACGGCGTCTCCAATCCAGAACATCCGCAATTTCTCCATCGTCGCCCATATCGACCATGGAAAATCGACGCTGGCCGACCGGTTGATTCAGCTCACCGGCGGGCTGGAGGCGCGCGAGATGAAGGAGCAGGTGCTCGATTCCATGGATATCGAGCGCGAGCGCGGAATTACCATCAAGGCACAAACTGTGCGGCTCAACTACAAAGCGCACGATGGCAAGGACTATGTACTCAATTTGATCGATACGCCCGGTCACGTGGACTTCGCCTATGAGGTCAACCGCTCGCTCGCCGCTTGCGAGGGTTCGTTGCTGGTGGTCGATGCCAGCCAAGGTGTTGAAGCGCAGACCTTGGCAAACGTCTACCAGGCGATCGACAACGGCCACGAGATCGTGCCGGTGCTCAATAAGGTGGACCTGCCCGCTGCCGAGCCGGCCAAGGTAAAGCAGCAAATCGAGGATGTGATCGGACTCGACGCCAGCAACGCGATCGAGATTTCCGCCAAGACCGGGCTGAATGTTCCGGAGGTGCTGGAAGCCATCGTCACGCGGCTGCCGCCCCCGAAAGGCGACCGCGATGCCACACTCAAGGCTCTGCTGGTTGACAGCTGGTACGACCTCTATCTTGGCGTGGTTGTGCTGGTCCGTATCGTTGACGGCGTGCTCAAGAAAGGCCAGCGCATTCGCATGATGGGCACCAACTCCGCCTACGACGTGGACCGCACGGGTGTGTTTACGCCCAAGCTCACGCTGGTGGACGAGCTGGGTCCCGGCGAGATCGGCATGCTTACCGCTTCGATCAAAGAAGTCGCCGACACGCGCGTGGGTGACACCATCACCGATGACCGCAAGCCGATCGAGACTCCGCTACCTGGTTTTCGCCCGGCTATCCCTGTTGTGTTCTGCGGCCTGTTCCCGGTCGACGCCGCGCAGTTCGAGGAATTGCGCGCGGCCATGGGCCGGCTCCGCTTGAACGACGCCAGTTTCACATACGAAATGGAGACAAGCGCCGCTCTCGGTTTCGGTTTCCGTTGTGGCTTCCTCGGCCTGCTGCACTTGGAGATTATCCAGGAACGTCTGACTCGCGAGTTCAATCTCGATCTGATCGCGACCGCGCCGTCGGTTATCTACAAGATCTCACTGCGCGACGGCAGGGAGCTCGAGATTCACAATCCTGTCGACATGCCGGACCCGACCCAAATCGCCGAGATGCAGGAACCGTGGATTGAGGCGACCATTCTGACGCCGGACGAGTATCTCGGCGCGGTGCTCAAGCTTTGCCAGGACCGTCGCGGCGAGCAGAAAGAACTCACTTATGTGGGCAACCGCGCCATGGTGAAATACGACCTCCCGCTCAACGAGGTGGTGTTCGATTTTTACGACCGGTTGAAATCGGTGTCGCGCGGCTATGCCTCGTTTGACTATCACCTCACCGACTACAAGCCGGCCGACCTGGTGAAATTGCAGATGCTGGTCAACGGCGATCCGGTCGACGCGCTCTCCATGCTGGTGCATCGAACCCGTGCCGAATCCCGCGGCCGTGCCATGGCAGAGAAACTGAAGGAGCTGATCCCACCGCACATGTTCCAAGTGCCGATCCAGGCCGCGATTGGCGGTAAGATCATCGCGCGCGAAACTGTGCGCGCCTTCCGCAAAGATGTCACCGCCAAATGCTACGGCGGCGACGCTACGCGCAAACGCAAGCTTCTGGATAAGCAGAAGGAAGGCAAGAAACGCATGCGACAATTCGGCAAGGTCGACATTCCGCAGGAAGCGTTCATCGCCGCGTTGAAAGTGGACGTGTAACGCGGCGCACGGAACCCGGTGCTACGGCCGTCTTTTTGTCTCGAATATGCTAGTATACTCTTCTGCCCGGCGAAGACGGAAACGTTGGGTCGGAGACGTCATGTTCAGTCGAATTGTGACCCCATTCGCCCTGTTCTTTGCAGCCGTCGGCTCCCTTGCCGTCGCCGAGCGTACCGCCATTGCACAGACGCCGACAAAGGCAGCGATCTCACCGCTACCACCGCAGAAGCCGGCACTGACCCAGCAGGAAAAAGAAAAAAGCCTGCCGGCCAAACAGCTTTTCGGCGAGAAACAGCTACCGTCGCTCGGGAAGGCTGTGGCAATCGGTTACTACCCGCGCGGCTGTCTTGCCGGCGGCGTTGAATTGCCGGTCAACGGTCCGACTTGGCAAGTGATGCGGTTATCGCGCAACCGGAATTGGGGCCACCCAAGCCTGATCCACTTTCTGGAAAAATTTGCGCCGCTGGCAGCCAAGGCCACCGGGTGGAAAGGCGTCCTGGTCGGCGATCTGTCACAACCGCGGGGTGGCCCATCCCCATCCGACCACGCCAGCCATCAGATCGGTCTCGACGTCGACATTTGGTTCATGCCGATGCCGGACCGGGTGCTGACCAAGGAAGAGCGCGACAACATAACCGCTGTCAATCTCGTATCGGCCGACTGGAAACACCTCAACCCGCAGACCTGGACACCGCAGCATATCGCTTTCATCAAGACCGCCGCCCAACAGCCCGAGGTCGAGCGCGTGCTGGTGAACGCTGCAATCAAGAAAGAATTGTGCCGCGTCGAAGATAAGGCACACGATAGCTGGATGGCGAAGGTGCGCCCCTGGTACGGCCACCACGACCATATCCACGTGCGTCTGCGCTGCCCGGCCGATTCACCAAGCTGCCGCGCACAGCCGCCCGTGCCCGGTGGAGACGGCTGCGGCGCCAAAGAACTCGACTACTGGTTCTCCGACAAAGTGCTGCGCCCGCAGATCACGCCGTCAAAACCGGCGAAACCACCAAAGCCGGTGATGCTCGCCGACCTGCCGCCGGCCTGCAAAACGGTCCTTGAAGCGCCCGACAAGAGCACCAACCTGGCTAACGACAAGCGCTGATCCTCGCGGCGAAACATCGATGCCCAAGAACACCACAAACGCAGGCCCGATAGATACCAACACGCTGCAAATCTTCGGCTCGCTCGAACGTAAGGTCCTGTGGCTCGCCAGCTGGATGATCCACAACGCCAATCATCTGCGCGATAGCTCGGACGGTTTGAAAGTCGGCGGCCACCAGGCATCGAGTGCGTCGCTCGCGACGATCATGACGGCGCTTTATTTCGACGTCCTGCGACCGCAGGACCGCGTCGCCGTGAAGCCGCACGCCAGCCCGATCTTTCACGCCATCCAATATCTGCTCGGCAAGCAGACGCGCGAGCGCCTGGAAGCGTTTCGCGGCTACAAAGGCGCACAAAGCTATCCGTCACGCACCAAAGACTCCGACGACGTCGACTTCTCCACCGGATCCGTCGGCCTGGGCGTAGCGCAGACGTTGTTTTCATCTCTCACACAGGACTATGTGCGCGCGCATGGCTGGGGCCTCGATCGACCGGAAGGCCGCATGGTCGCTCTGGTCGGCGACGCCGAGCTCGACGAGGGGAATATCTTTGAGGCCCTGCTGGAAGGCTGGAAACAAGGCCTGCGCAATTGCTGGTGGATCATCGACTATAACCGTCAAAGCCTCGACGCTGTCGTGCGCGAAGGCCTGTGGGCGCGTTACGAAGAGCTGTTCAAAAACTTCGGCTGGAACGTCGTCATCCTGAAATACGGCTCACTCCAGCAGGCTGCATTCAAGGAGCCGGGTGGAGAGACCCTGCGCCGATGGATCGACAATTGTCCGAACCAGCTTTACTCGGCGCTTGTATTCGCCGGCGGTGCAGCCTGGCGCAAGCGACTCAACGACGAAATCGGCGACCAGGGCGATGTTAGTAGGCTTATCGAGAAGCGAAGTGATGGCGAGCTCGCCGCGCTGATGAACAATCTCGGCGGGCACGACATGCCTTCGGTGCTCGAAGCCTTCCACAACGCCGACCCGGAAAAGCCGACCTGCTTTATCTGCTACACGGTGAAGGGCTTTGGGCTGCCCTTCGCTGGTCACAAGGACAATCACGCTGGCCTGATGACGCCGCAGCAGATGGAGACCTTCCGCCAGGCCATGGACGTGCGCCCCGGCCATGAGTGGGACAAATTCGAAGGCCTGTCCCTCGCGACCGAGCGGCTGCAATCGTTCCTAGAGCGCGTTCCATTCGCGGCTGGCAATACGAGGCGCCTCAGCGCGCCGATGCTCGATGTGCCGGACAGCCTTCCCGTCACGATCCAACCGGTGATGTCCACGCAAACAGGCTTTGGCGCGATCCTCAACGAGATTGGCCGAAGTGACAGCGACTTCACACGTCATA
>DAHUXA010000060.1 GCA_027307405.1 Hyphomicrobiales bacterium
GTCGCCATTCTTCGTTGTGAGCGTTTTGCGCGGCTTCGACCGATGGCCAGATGTATACGCCGGCACCGGTTTTTCCGTTTAGCTCGAGCAGGAAATGTTTACGAAGCAATTCCTTGTTGGCGCGCCACTTCGGAATAACATTGCGCGCCTCTTCAGCAACCTGCTGTCGGCTCCAGCCCTTCGGCGAATTAAACTCAACGAGTTCGAGAATCATGTCGCCTCTCCTTCTTTCTTTGGGCGCTGCGCCACGAGCATATAGTTGACATCCATATCGGACGACAACTGCCAACGGTCGGCGAAGGGATTGTAGATCACCCCGCGCTCCCCGGTCACCTGCAAGCCGGCGCGCTCCATCGCGTTTTCAAGCTCAACCGGTGTTACGAACTTGTCCCATTGATGCGTGCCGCGTGGCAACCAGCGCAACACATATTCGGCGCCGACAATAGCGAGCGCGAAGCTCTTCAGGGTACGATTGAGCGTAGCGGCGATCATAAGCCCGCCGGGTTTGACCATTGTTGCGCAGCTGGCGACGAACGCACGAACGTCGGTGACGTGTTCGACGACTTCCATGGCCAACACGACATCGAAGCGCTCCTGGTCGGCGGCCAATTCCTCGGCGGTGGTGGCACGGTAGTCGATGGCAAGCCCAACGGTCTGGGCGTGCGCCTGGGCGGCACTGATATTGTCTTCCGACGGATCGGCACCGACCATCTCTGCGCCGAGCCGCGTCAGCGGCTCCGACAGAATGCCGCCGCCGCAGCCGATATCCAGCATGCGCAAGCCTTTCAGGCAGTCCAGCTTTTTGGGATCGCGGTTAAAGCATGCCGCTGCCTGGTCGCGAATGTAGCCAAGCCTTATCGGATTGAACTTGTGCAGTGCCGCCATCGGCCCGCGCGGGTCCCACCAATCGGCGGCATGGCGCGAGAAACGTTCGATTTCGGCTTGATCGACCGATGATGCGTGAGTCTTGCCCGCCATATCTGTTCTGTCTCCGGCCGTCCCGACGTCAGCGGGCGGTCACCTGATTTCGGAATTCGAGCGGTGCATGGATATTGCTCAGCGGCTCGATGCCCACCCCAGTGCCGCGAATGGTGATGTCGCCATAGTTGAGCATCCGTCCCAGTATCGATTGGTCGACGTCCACGCTCTCAACCTTGTCCATGTTCATCTCGACAGTGTGCCGACGGATGAACCCCCGCTTGTACAGGATGCGGCGGTCGGTGACGTCTATCTCCGTCGTCCAGCGCCTGAACCAGGCACCGAAAGCCAGCGCCAGGCCGGTCAACGCACAAATGATAGCGGCCAGAAGCGCGACCGGCCCGGCAGCACCGCCAGCCGTGAGCGCGATGAAGGCCAACAGCCAGAGGCCAATCGCCGGCAGATAAACAATCCAGTGCAAGGTAGTCGTATAGGCCACAGTCTCACCGGGCTGCAGGATGTGATCGATGTATCGCATCGAGGGGCCTTAATTCTTCGGGACTATAGCGGCGTTGTCGCGGCAATGTTGCGGTTGCCGCACCCCACCGGTATGTATACGCGCCTTTTGGGGCTGGCGCTCGGGGCTTTAACGTTTCACGTCGGCCGTTTGTTAGCGCCTTTCTGCGCATCCGGGAATGTCATGGCTCGGCTGGTGATGAAATTCGGCGGAACGTCCGTCGCCGATCTTGACCGCATCCGCAACGTGGCGCGCCACGTCAAGCGCGAGGTCGATGCCGGCTACGATGTGGCCGTCATAGTCTCCGCCATGGCCGGCGCGACCAACCAGCTGGTCGAATGGTCTCGGCAAGCCGCCATGCTCCACGATGCCCGCGAATATGACGCGGTCGTTGCCACCGGCGAACAAGTGACGGCTGGGTTGCTCGCGATCGTGCTCGAAGGCATGGGCGTTAACGCGCGGTCCTGGCAAGGCTGGCAATTGCCAATCCTGACCGACAATGCGCATGGCTCCGCTCGCATTCTCGGCGTGAATGGCGCCGAACTGATCAAGCGTTTCAAAGAGCACGGCCAGGTCGCCGTCATCGCCGGCTTCCAGGGCATGCACAAGGAGACTGGACGAGTCACCACACTTGGGCGCGGGGGCTCCGACACCTCGGCCGTAGCGATCGCCGCCGCGATCGGCGCCGAACGCTGTGACATCTACACCGACGTGGATGGCGTATACACGACCGACCCCCGGGTGGTGCCGAAGGCTCACCGTATGGACAAGATCGCCTATGAGGAAATGCTCGAGCTGGCCTCGCTCGGTGCGAAAGTCATGCAGGTCCGGTCGGTCGAGCTCGGTATGGTACACAACGTGCGCATCTTCGTGCGCTCAAGCTTCGAAAAACCGGAGGACATCGATCCCTCCAAGCCACCGTCCGGCACGCTCATTTGCGACGAAGGAGACATCGTGGAACAGCAAGTCGTCACTGGCATCGCCTTTTCAAAGGACGAGGCGCAGATCTCGATTCGCCGCGTACAGGACAAACCCGGAGTCGCCGCGGCAATCTTCGGCCCTCTCGCCGACAGCAATATCAACGTAGACATGATCGTGCAGAACGTTTCGGGCGACGGCGCGACCACCGACCTTACCTTTACGGTGCCCTCGGCCGACTACGAACGCGCCCGCGTTACCCTCGAAAAGGCCAAGGGATCGATCGGTTACGCGCGCCTGGATGGGGCGACCGACGTCGCCAAGGTCTCGGTTATTGGCATTGGCATGCGCAGCCACGCCGGCGTCGCCGCCAAGGCCTTCAAGGCCTTGGCCGAGCAGAACATCAATATCCTCGCTATCACCACTTCCGAGATCAAATTTTCGGTGCTGATCAAAGCCACCCAAACCGACCTGGCGGTGCGCACCCTTCATACGCTCTACGGCCTGGATAAGGCTTAGAGCTCGCCAGGGGCAGCCTGAGACTTTGGCTTGCCCCCTGCATAGACCATTGGCTATAGCCTGACTCGTAAGCGGGCGCCGATGCCGGATCTGGCGGTCGCTATTCGTACATGATTTGGCCGTAATGAGGCTGCGGCCCAAGCCGCGGCCAGAGGACCTCAATAATGCGTGGCGCGCTCGGCGGTCCGCGCGTGCTGTTGCGCCGGCTTCGCGAAGTAATGGCGGAGCCGGTCAGCGCGCAGGATCGCCTCGACAAGGTGGTCGTGTTGATCGCCGCCAACATGGTGGCCGAGGTGTGCTCTGTCTACGTCCTGCGCGTAGATGGAACGCTCGAGCTATACGCCACCGAAGGCCTCAAACGCGAAGCGGTCCACCAAACCGTACTTAAGGCCGATGAGGGACTCGTCGGCCTGGTCGCTAGCGAGGCCAATCCGATGAACCTTTCGGATGCGCAGGCGCATCCAGCCTTTTCTTATCGCGCAGAAACCGGCGAAGAAATCTATCATTCGTTTCTAGGCGTGCCGATTCTGCGCGCAGGCAACACGCTTGGCGTGCTGGTCGTGCAGAACCGCGCGCGGCGCACGTACACCGAGGAAGAAGAAGAGGCGCTACAAACGACGGCGATGGTCCTCGCCGAGATGATCGCATCTGGCGAGCTATCTTCGCTTGCCCAACCCGGTGCAGAGCCTGTCGCCCGACATGCGATGCATCTTGTCGGCAGTTCGCTATCCGAGGGCATCGCTCTCGGTCATGTCGTGCTGCACGAGCCGCGCGTGGTTATCACCAACGTCATCGCCGACGATGTGCCACACGAGCTTAAACGGCTCGATGCCGCCATCGCCGCCTTGCGAGAAGATCTGGATCGGCTGGTCGAACATCGCGATGTCGCCGATGGCGGCGAACATCGGGACGTGCTCGAAGCCTATCGAATGTTTTCTTACGACCAGGGCTGGCTTCACAAGATTCGCGAAGCGGTAACGACCGGCCTCACCGCCGAGGCCGGCGTTGAGCGCGTACAGTCCGACACCCGCGCGCGCATGCTGCGTGCCTCCGACCATTATTTGCGCGACCGTCTGCACGACCTCGACGATCTTGCCAACCGGTTGATGCGCGTGTTGATGGGCCAGGATCACGCACCGGCCAAAGAGCAACTGCCGGAAAACGCCATCGTCGTGGCGCGCTCCATGGGCCCGGCGGCGCTGCTTGATTACGACCGAAAAAGACTGCGCGGTCTGGTGCTGGAAGAAGGTGGGCCGACCTCGCACGTCTCGATCGTCGCACGGGCGCTTGGCATTCCGACCGTTGGCGAGATCGATAATGCCACCGGCCTGGTCGAGCCTGGCGATGCCATCATTGTCGACGGATCCACCGGCCATATTCACATGCGCCCGCCGCAGGACATCCAGGCGTCCTACGGCGAGCGTGTGAAGTTGCGCGCCCGCCGGCAAGCACAATACCGCGCGCTACGGGAACGGCCTTGCATTACCAAAGACGGCCAGAAAATCGCGCTTATGATCAATGCCGGCCTCACCATCGATCTCCCTCATATCGAGGACACCGGTGCCGCAGGAATCGGGCTGTTCCGCACCGAGCTGCAGTTCATGGTTGCGGACACTTTGCCGCGCACCGGCGAACAACTCGCGCTTTATCGTGCGGTGCTGGATGCGGCCGGGAAAAAACCGGTGACGTTCCGCACTCTCGATATCGGTGGCGACAAGGTGCTGCCGTACATGCGCAATATCGAAGAGGAAAACCCCGCGCTGGGTTGGAGGGCGATCAGACTCGGTCTCGACCGGCCCGGCTTGTTACGCAGTCAGGTGCGCGCGCTGTTGCGCGCAGCGAGCGGGCGCGGCCTCAAACTGATGTTTCCGATGATTGCCATGGTGGAGGAATTCGACAAGGCAAAGACGCTCGTCGAAGTCGAATTGACTCATTTGCGCCGGCATGGCCACGAGCTGCCGGAACGAGTCGAAATAGGCACTATGGTTGAGGTGCCCTCGCTTTTGTTCCAGCTCAACGAATTGCTGGAGCGGGTCGATTTCCTTTCGGTCGGCTCCAACGACCTGATGCAGTTCCTCTATGCGGCCGATCGTGGCAATCCGCGCGTATCGGAACGGTTCGATCCACTGTCGGCACCGGTGCTGCGCGCGCTCAAGGACATCGTGGATACGGCAAAGAAGCACAACAAGCCGGTGACGCTGTGCGGCGAGCTTGCCTCCCAACCCATCGGTGCATTGGCGCTCACCATTCTTGGCTATCGCACGCTGTCGCTCACACCGTCCGCAGTCGGTCCAGTAAAGGCACTCCTGCTCGACCTCGATTGTCGGAAGGGCGAGGCCATGCTGTTGCCCTGCCTTGAGCAGCCGGTCGGCAGTGTCTCTATCCGCCAAAAGCTCGAAGGATTTGCGGCGGCTGAGGGGTTGCAGCTTTGACCATCCTTCCGCAACAGAAGCTGGATGCCCTGCTCGCCCGCCACGCGCTGGTGGAAAGCGAGCTCGCCAGCGGCTTGGGTCCTGAAGCTTATGTCAAATTGTCGCGCGAGTTCGCCGAACTCAGCCCGATCGTCGAGGCAATCAAGGCCTATCGCGACACTGATAAAGAGATCTCCGAGCTTTCGGCCCTTATTGATGATTCGTCGACGGATGCAGAAATGCGCAAGCTTGCGGACGTTGAACGGCACGAATTGCAAGAACGCAGGGAGAGATTGGCGCAACAAATCAGGTTGGCTCTGCTGCCGAAGGACGCGATGGATGACCACAACGCGATCCTTGAAATCCGCGCGGGCACGGGCGGCGACGAAGCCGCACTTTTCGCCGGAGATCTGTTTCGAATGTACGAGCGTTATGCGGCCAAGCAGGGCTGGAGGACGGAAATTCTGTCCGCCAGCGAAGGCACCAAAGGAGGCTTCAAGGAAATCGTCGCCTCGATGCGTGGTCGTGGAGTTTTCGCCAAGCTTAAATTTGAATCGGGCGTGCATCGCGTGCAGCGTGTGCCCGATACGGAAGCGTCCGGCCGTATCCACACCTCCGCAGCCACCGTCGCCGTGCTTCCCGAAGTCGAAGACGTGGATATCGATATCAACGATGCCGATCTGAAGATCGATACAATGCGCTCACAAGGTGCCGGCGGCCAGCACGTTAACAAGACCGAATCGGCCATCCGCATCACACATATTCCAAGTGGAATCGTTGTGTTCGTGCAAGAGGAACGATCGCAGCACAAGAACAAGGCCAAGGCGTTGGGTTACCTGCGCAGCAAGCTCTATGACGCCGAGCGTACCAAACGTGATGCGGAGAGGGCGGCGGACCGGCGCGGGCAGATCGGTTCGGGCGATCGCTCCGAGCGCATCCGCACCTACAATTTCCCGCAAGGCCGCGTCACGGATCACCGCATCAATCTGACGCTGCACAAACTGCCGCAGATCATCGAAGGCGAGGCACTTAATGAAGTCATCGATGCATTGGTAACCGAGCATCAGGCCGAATTGCTGGCGGCCGAAGGTGTGGCGTGAGAACGATTCCCGGGTTGAAGGACGGTGCCTCGGTTTCCGAAGCGATCCGCCTTGTGGCGCAGGCGTTTCGTCCTGCCGGTATTGAAGAGGCTGACACCGATGCGCGCTTGCTCATCGGCCACGCGTTGCACCTCGACCGCGCTCGACTGATCGCGCAATCGGATCGCATCTTGGAAGCACGGGAAATAGCAGCAATGTCGGTGCTTGCCGCACGCAGACTGAGGCACGAGCCGGTGTCGCGCATTCTTGGGCAGAAAGAATTCTGGAGTCTCGCGCTCGCGGTGACCCCCGACGTGCTCGTCCCGCGGCCAGAGACAGAAACTATCGTCGAAGCTGCACTCGACTATGTCGTCCGCGATGGGCTTCGAATGGAAAAGCTGCACATCCTCGACATCGGTACCGGCTCAGGCGCATTGCTGTTGGCACTACTGCACGAGTTGCCTAAGGCGACCGGCACGGGAACCGACGTCAGCGAAGCTGCTTTGCAAGTCGCACAAGCTAACGCTGCAAAATTTGGTTTCGGGACCCGTTGCAGCTTCGTCGCCTGTGACATGGCATCGCACATTCAGGGCCCATTCGATCTGGTCGTGTCGAATCCGCCCTATGTCGCGCATGGCGAGATTGCCACCCTTGCACCAGAGGTGCGGGAATACGATCCAATGGTGGCACTTGATGGCGGCGATGACGGGCTTAGCGCTTACCGTGCCATCGCAGCGGACGCTAAACGCCTTTTGGCGCCGGGCGGACGGTTGTTTGTCGAACTTGGTGCGGGCCAGGAGGCGGCAGTCCGTGCATTATTCACTAATGCGGGATTAACTGTCGGTACTGCACGCAAGGATCTGGCCGGAATCCCGCGCGTACTTGGCGCAGGTTTCGTGCCATGAGTGTGTCGCATTCCCACCTGACGAAAACCGCAGAGCTCGATTATCAGCGAAAAAATCACTTGGATTATATCTCGGAAACGACTAGCTTCCGCTTACGGAATCGACCCGTGACGGTTGCATCGCCATAAACCCTCGAGCAGAAGCTTGATGAGGTGTGGCGCAAGGCGGATGACGAAGAGCCGACTTCGAATAGACGGCAAACGAAATCGCCAGATACGGGTCTGGATGCTTCACCGGTTGGGCGCATCAATTTTCGAAACCTAAGACGGTGCGCGTAACGAGAGGTTGGCAACGCCGCGGCAGGACCGTGGCTATGGGGTTGCTGCGACTATCGCGATAAAGAGCACAACGGTTCGACCATTGGCGCGGATGACGAGTGCAGGTCCGGCCGCGTGATGAGATTTGTATGGACTTGCGGTTTGATGGAGCGTTCGGCTGCGAACGCCGAAACGGGCGAAAGGCGATAATAGGGACATCATGAGAAACGGTCAGAAGCGCATGCGCGGACGCGGCAACCACCGCAAAAGCCAAAATCCATTGACGCGTGTTTACGAATCAAACGGTCCCGACGTCAAAATTCGCGGTACCGCTTCGCATATCGCGGAAAAATATATCCAGCTCGCGCGCGACGCACAGGGTTCTGGTGATCCGGTCGCCGCTGAGAACTACTATCAGCATGCCGAGCATTATTTTCGCCTGATCGCCGCCGCGCAGGAACAGTTCCGTCAGCAGAACCCATATTACAACCAGCAACCGCAGCAGCAGGGTGCGCCCAGCCAGCAAAACACCGACGAGGGTTTTGACGGCGATGACGATGAAGCCCAACCTTTCATGGGCCAAAATGAACCAAGCTACGGCCCGCGAGAACCTCAGCAGCAGCCCTATCTGCCGCGTGACGCCCAGCCGTTCCCGCCCCGCGACCAACAGGTGCACAACCGTCCGCCACACCAGCCGCAGCCATATCAACAGCCGAATCAGCAGGGCGGTCATGAAGGGGGACAAGAGGTCGGCGGCTTGCCGGCGTTCATAACAGGCGGCGGACAACCTCAACAAAATCCGGCGCCGAACGGTCACGACCAGGGTGATCGTGGTCAAGATCGCTTCGGAATGCATCGTCGCCGTCGGCGCCATCGCGGTGGTGGCGGGTTCCGGCCCGACCGGCCCGATTTTGGGGGCGGCCATCAGCAAAGCGCGACACCTCAGCCGGTACAAGACGACAGCGGCGGCGACGAGCCTCGGCAACCGGACTAAGCCGAGCTTACTGTTCTCATCGAATCATGCACCCGGCGATGGCGCCAGCGCTGGCTCCAGCGCGGGCACCAATCGCCGCTTTTCACGCCGTGCCGGTATCGCGCGATAGACCTGCTTGGTCGCTTCGACCAGATGTACGCCGGCGAACGGTGCCGACAGCGTCGCTCCGGTGCGCTCCCATGCTACCGCGGACCGGAGAAACCAGCCGCGCGCGATCGGCGGTACGTAGAGAGCCTCGCTCCATCCGGTCGGCGTAAACCAGGTCTCGCGTAGGAGTTGGTTGATCTGGCTGCGCGAATAGGGCCGACCATGTCCAAACGGTGTGGTGTCCATGCGCGCCCACAGGCCCCGACGGTTTGGCACCACGGCCAACAACCGTCCGCCGGACGCTAGCACTCGCCACACTTCGCGCAGCAACGCGCCCGGGTCGTTTGTCATTTCCAACGCGTGCACCAGCATCACGCGGTCGACCGCGGAGTCACCGAGCGGCAATTCGTTTTCGTCGACCAGCGCGGACAGTGCCGGGCGCGTGGTTGGCCATTTCACGACGCCCTGCCCGGCGGGCATGAGCGCAAGGCATCGTTCGGCCTCCTCGCGAAACAGGCCGAGATAAGGTGTCGCATAGCCGATACCAAGTACACGCTGTCGGGACGTATCGCCCCACAGCGAGCGGATGCCGCGGCCGATGAACCGGCGGGCGACGACCCCCAGCCTTTGGCCGTAGAAATTGCGTAGGTCCACGACGTCAATCGACATGCCGCAAAACTACCACGAAACACCGTAGTAAACCGCTAACACGACGGAATGCGCGGACGTGCAACAGCATTCGCCCGCATGATACGGTTAACATGTTCCAGAATGCCAAGAGGACCAAGGCCATGCCCGCGGAAACCCATCTGTTTCTCTGCCGATCCGACAATTACGGCGTGCTGTTGCATGACGCTGCAAGCGGCGCCACAGCCGCAATCGACGCGCCCGAGGCGGCACCGATCGAGGCAGCGCTCAAGGCGACCGGCTGGAAACTGACGGACATTCTGGTCACTCATCACCATGCCGACCATACTGACGGTATCAAAGCGTTAAAGGAAAAATACAAATGCCGTGTGGTGGCGCCGGCCGCCGAAGCTTCAAAGATTCCGGCGGTGGATGAGACCGTGCGGGAGGGTGACAAGGTCAAGGTCGGTACGCTCTCGGGCAATGTCATTGAGACTCCGGGCCACACACTTGGCCACATCGCCTATTGGTTTCACGGCGACAAGCTGGCTTTTGTCGGCGATACGCTGTTTTCGATTGGCTGTGGCCGCGTCATCGAAGGTACGCCCGAACAAATGTGGCGCTCGCTCACCAAGCTGCGCGATCTGCCGAACGACACTGAGATATATTGCGGACACGAATATACCGCCGCGAATATCAAATTTGCCCGCACCGTCGAACCAAACAACAAGGCGCTTGCGGCGCGCGAGGCACAGGCAAAGCAGCAGATTTCACGGAACGAAGCGACGATTCCAGTCATGATCGGCGAGGAGAAACAAGCAAACCCGTTCCTGCGCGCCGACGTGCCCGAAGTGGCAGCCGGCATCGGTATGGCGGGCAAGCCCGCGGCCGAAGTCTTTGCTGAAATCCGCGCGCGAAAAAATAAATTCTAGCCGCCGCATGCATAGACCGACCGCCGACGAGATGATCCGCGCGCTTGACCTCAAGCCGCACCCGGAAGGTGGCCACTATCGCGAGACCTTTCGCGATCCGCGACAGGTGGACGGCCGCCCCGCCTCTACAGCTATCCTGTTCCTGCTGGCGCGCGGCGAGCGTTCACACTGGCACCGCATCGACGCCGTCGAGATTTGGCACTATTACGCAGGCGCGCCACTCAAGCTCGAATTGGTGGACGGCGCGAAAGAGGAAATCTTTCGGCTCGGCGCCGATATCCATGCCGGCGAAGTACCGCAAGTGACGGTGCCGGCGCGCGCCTGGCAGGCCGCGGAAAGCCTTGGGCCTTGGACCCTCGCCGGCTGCACCGTGGCGCCCGGCTTCTCCTTTGATGGTTTCGAACTGGCGCACAAGGACTGGTCGCCACGCCGCTAACCGCCATGGCCGGGCTTGTCACCGCAAGTCGGGTTTACCCGACTTGCGGCTTAAAGATATTTGCGCAACTCGCGTCGACCCGAGTTGCGCGTGCCATCTACGTCCTGTTTCATGGCGTAAAGACGTGGATGCCCGCCACAAGGTCGGGCATGAAGAAGAGTAAAGGGGAAATGCCGTGGCAATAAAACTCGATGAAGCGCGCGAACTAGTCGCGCGCGCGAACCGCATAATTGCCAATGAAGGCGTTCTCGACGCGTTCGGCCACGTCACCATGCGTCACCCGGCCGACCCTCAGCGTTATCTGATGTCGCGGTCGCGCGCGCCTGAGTTAGTGCAACCGGAAGACATCCTCGAATTTACGCTCAATTCGCAGCCGGTGAAGCACACCGACATGCGGCTCTATGGCGAGCGCGTCATACACGGCGCCATCTATCAGGCGCGACCGGAGGTCAATGCGGTGTGCCATCACCATGCGCCTTCGATCCTGCCATTCTGTATTTCCGGTACCGAGCTCAAGCCGGTCTATCACCTCGGCGCCACGCTGGGCGAGAAAGTGCCGTTTTGGGATTCCCGCGACGAGTTCGGTGACACCACTCTAATTGTAGCGAAGCCGGAAGAAGGCGCTTCACTTGCACGCGCGCTCGGGCCGAACTGGATCGTGCTGATGCGCCGCCATGGCGCGACTGTTGCCGGGGTTACACTGGAAGAGCTCACATTTCGTACCATTTACACGGCACGCAATGCTGCGCTGCAGATTCAGGCACATACGCTAGGCCATGTCTCGCCGCTGAATCCGGCCGAGACCCGGCTCGCAGGTGAATACAATTTACGGCCGGGTCCGGTTGCACGCGCCTGGGAATATTGGAATGTACGGCTCGACAAAGTCGAAAACGTTTGGCGCCTACAAAAACCAAAGACTCGCGCACCCAAGAAATCGCAGGCTAAGCGGAAAACGAGCCGCCGACGCTGAATACTACTTGCGGCCATTGCTGCGCATACACGCCAGATAGCCCTCAAGAGCGCGGCTTTTGTGAACCTTCAAGCCATCTCTCCTGAAGTATTTCGGAAATGCGACTTGTCCGCCGTCGAGGGTTTGAGTTGACCTTTCCCGCGGGCGCAACTTCAGACCTTCACGCTTGACGCCGACCGGAGGTGGAATGACCCGCCCGCCATTCTGCAACGCGCATTCGCAGGCAACCTTGTCGAAAACGTCTTTGCATCGCGGATCGACGTCCTGTGCTGACGCGGACCGGACGATCGACGGCACCAAAAGACCGACGATAGTTGTTCCGACCAGAAATGCCTTCATGGGATTCGATGACACCTAGACGAAAAATTGCCCGCCATTGGCACTGAGCGTGGCGCCAGTGATCAGGCCGGCATCATCGGAGGCGAGGAATACGACACACCGCGCGATTTCCTCCGGCTCACCCAGCCGCCCGATTGGGATCAGCGGCAGAATAGATTTCTCCAGCACATCCTTCGGTACGGCTTGCACCATCTCGGTATTGATATAGCCCGGGCAAATCGCATTCACAGTAATGCCCGAACGTGCACCTTCTTGCGCGAGCGCCTTCGTGAACCCGAGCTCGCCGGCCTTGGCGGCGGAATAATTGGTCTGCCCCGCCTGGCCTTTCTGCCCATTGATCGAGGAAATATTGACGATGCGGCCGAACTTGCGCTCCCGCATGCCTTCAATCACAGGCCGGCACATGTTGAACAGCGAACCAAGATTTGTGTTGATGACGGCCGTCCATTGTTCCGGCTTCATGCGATGGAACATGGAATCGCGTGTAATGCCGGCATTGTTGACCAGCACTTCGATCGGCCCGACTTCTGCTTCGACTTTTTTGATGCCGTCGGCGCAGGCCTCGTAGGACGACACGTCCCACTTGAAAACCGGAATGCCGGATTCGGCGTTGAACTTCTGCGCGGCCTCATCATTGCCGCCATAATTGGCGGCAACCTTGTAACCACTAGCTTTCAGGGCCTTGGCTATTGCCGCCCCGATCCCGCGGGTTCCACCCGTTACCAATGCAACACGCGCCATGACTTTTACCTCGCCAGACTATCTTCTTAAAACATCATGGCCGGGACAAGCCCGGCCATGACGTAAATTCGATTGCCGATAAGGCTACCTTTCGACGCACATTGCTATGCCCATTCCCCCGCCGATGCAGAGCGTCGCAAGGCCCTTCTTTGCGTTGCGTTTTTGCATTTCATAAAGCAGGGTCGTCAGAACCCGAGCGCCCGAGGCACCGATCGGGTGCCCGATGGCAATGGCACCGCCATTGACGTTGACCCTTGCCGTGTCCCAACCGAGGTCCTTGTTGACCGCGCAGGCTTGCGCAGCGAAGGCCTCGTTGGCTTCCACCAGGTCGAGGTCCTCTTTCTTCCAGCCGGCTTTTTTGAGCGCGGCACG
This sequence comes from Hyphomicrobiales bacterium, assembly GCA_027307405.1. Classification (GTDB taxonomy): domain Bacteria; phylum Pseudomonadota; class Alphaproteobacteria; order Rhizobiales; family Xanthobacteraceae; genus Pseudolabrys. The sequence goes on from DAHUXA010000060.1 coordinate 13,023, forward strand.
CGAGGCGGGGATCGGCCCCGTCCCCATGATCGCCGGATCGACGCCGGCCTGCGCCCACGACACGATGCGTGCAAGCGGGGTCTTGCCGAGCTTGGCGGCCTCGCTCGCCTTCATCAGGACCAGCGCAGCGGCGCCGTCGTTGATGCCGGAGGCGTTGGCCGCCGTCACGGTGCCCTCCTTGTCAAAGGCCGGACGCAACTTGGCAATCGAATCTATTGTGACGCCGGGCTTTGGATATTCATCGGTGTCCACCACGACGTCGCCCTTGCGCGACTTGATGGTCACCGGCGTAATCTCGTCCTTGAACTTACCGGCTTTCTGCGCGGCTTCTGCCTTGTTCTGCGAGGCGACAGCAAATTCGTCCTGCTGCTGCCGCGTGATCTGCCATTGCTTAGCGACATTCTCGGCAGTGTTGCCCATGTGATAGCCGTTGAAGGCATCCCACAAACCATCCTTGATCATGGTGTCGATCATCTCGAACGAACCCATCTTCACGCCCGAGCGCAGATGCTGGCAGTGCGGCGCCATGCTCATTGACTCCTGACCACCTGCCACAACGATTTCGCTATCGCCGTTGAGGATCGCCTGATAGCCGAGCGCGACCGCGCGCAAGCCTGAACCGCATAGCTGGTTCACACCCCACGCAGGGGTCTCCACCGGAATAGCCGCCGCAATCGACGCCTGACGCGCCGGATTCTGACCCTGTCCGGCGGTCAGAATCTGCCCCATAATCACTTCGCTAACGCGACCGCCTTCGACACCCGCGCGCTCCAGCGCAGCCTTGATTGCAACCCTGCCAAGTTCATGAGCCGGCAGGTTCGCGAATGCCCCGTTGAAAGCCCCGACTGGCGTGCGGGTCGCGCTCACAATGACAATATCGTCTTTCATCAGAAGCTCCTGTTACGGTCGTAGGCGGGCGGGGTGGCCTTTTCGGCACTGCCACATCCTCGGCAGGCCATGTGGGTCTGTCAACAAGACCTGCCGCCTGGATATCCGCGACAATTGGCGCTTTTTCGACCTTTCCGCAAGGGAGCCCACGCCCTAACGCCGTCTGCCGCGCCGCCACAAAACGGTGGCCCATAGAAGCGGAAATTGGCTATGCTCAAAACCTTGGCAGGGGAAACGTAGTCAATCATGTCAGAAGACAAAGAGCCGGTCACAATCAAAAAATACGCCAACCGGCGGCTCTACAACACCGGCACTAGCACTTACGTGACGCTCGAAGACCTCGCCGCGATGGTCAAGAATGGCGAGGACTTCGTCGTGTACGATGCCAAGACCGGCGAGGACATTACGCGCTCGGTGCTCGCCCAGATAATTTTCGAACAAGAGAACAAGGAAGGCCAAAGCCTGCTACCGATCACTTTCTTGCGGCAGCTGATCCGGTTTTATGGCGACAGCATGCAAATGCTGGTGCCGCGTTTCCTGGAAGCCTCGATTGAATCGCTGTCGAAGGAACAGGGCAAGTTTCGCGAACAGATGGCGCAGGCTTTCGGCGTCGGGGCTTTCGGCCCTCTCGAGGATCAGGTACGGCGAAATATGGAAATGTTCGAGAAAACATTCGCCATGTTTGCGCCATTTGCGCGCGGTCAGACGAAGCCGTCAGACAAGCCGCAGGGTTCGAGCAGCGAAATGGATGAGCTCAAGCGCCAGCTCGACGAGATGCAGAAGCGCCTGGATAAGCTCGGCAAGGAATAGCCGGCTACCATTAACGCCACGATCACGAGGCGGCGCACAATTGCTCCTTTTTGGAACGCCGAGGCGAGTGTAAACGCTGCCTCGCATGACGGGTGTGCCTGTGAACTCGGGGCATTCGGTCAAACAATTTAAAAGATGGGATTTTTCTGACGCAGGCGCGGTTAACGGCGCGCGGCATGCGATTTGCCCATTAAGTGACGAACGAGGACTGGTTGTCCTGAATTGAGACGGTATCGCGATGCGGCCTGACGGATTCGATACACCCGAAAGCCAATCCGATTCGGCGGTGCGCGCCGAATCGGACTGCGGTGAGCATTGCGTTGAAAGCCGCGCGCTGGTCGCGCTCTCGCCCCTGACCGGTTCAGCTGAGCGGATGCTCAGCTGTCGCTACGCTCCGTTCCTCGCCCAGCTCGTCGCCACCAAAGACCAGCATCCACAGACGCGGGAGCGCCGCCGCGCGGAACCGGATGTGGCAGTGGCCGCCTATCGGGCGACCGCCGCACTCGCAGTCTAGTAACCGAGCGCACAACCGTCTTTTCGTGGTTCCGAACCGCCGATAAGCACGCCGCGATCCCAGTCGATCTTGATCGTTTGCCCGCCACCCCAGGGCGAACTCGCCATCACGACATCGTGGCCACGTGCCTTCAAACCTTCGATGGTCGCTGCCGGCGTACCGTGCTCGACGTCGGTCTTTTCGCCCTCAAAAAAGAAGCGCGGGGCGTCAATCGCCTGCTGCACGTCCATGCCATAGTCGAGCATGTTGAGGACAATCTGCACGTGACCCATCGGTTGATAGTGCGCGCCCATCACGCCAAAACTCATGTCGCAGCGGCCATTACGCATCGCAAGCGCGGGAATGATGGTATGCATTGGCCGCTTGTTGGGACCAAATGTATTGGGATGATCCGGCTCCAGCGTGAAGCAGGCGCCGCGGTTGGTTAGCATGATGCCGCTCTTCTCAGTGCAGATGCCAAGACCGAAGCTGGAATAGAGTGAGTTTATGAATGACACCGCCATGCGGTCGCGGTCGACCACCGTGAGATAGACCGTATCGCTGCCTGGCCTCGGTGCGCTTGGCTGCCTCGCTCGCTTTTTCATGTCGATAAGCGATGCGAGTTTCTTGGCAAACTTCTTGTCGAGCAGATCAGCAGCCGTCGTACGCATATGCGCTTGGTCTGCGATGTGGGTGTCGCGTATCGCAAAGCCTAAGCGCGCAGCCTCCAATACCAGGTGGAAGCGGTCGACGCCGAACGGATCGAGCGAAGCGACGTCGAAGTTCTCCAAGATATTGAGCATGACCAGTGCTGTGAGCCCCTGCGCGTTCGGCGGAATCTCAAGCAGGTCAAGCCCGCGATAGTTGGTCGAAATCGGCTTTACCGCCTCGCCACGATGACGGAAAAAATCTTCCGTAGTAAGGAAAGAGCCACGGGCGCCAATCGTCTTCACCATGTCATCGGCGATCTCGCCTTCGTAGAAGGCGCGCGCTCCTTTGGCGGCAATGGCCTTCAAGGTGGCGGCAAGTGCCGGAAAACGGATGACATCGCCCTCCTTGGGCGCGCCACCGTTAAATAAATAGTGCTTGGACGCCCCGGGATCTGCTTTGAGTTTGCCGACGTACCTCTGCCAATCCCAGGCCACCCGCGCGGCAACGGGAAATCCGCCCCCGGCATACTTGATTGCCGGCGCAAGCGCACGGTCGAGCCCAAAACGGCCGTGCGCCGTCAGGATCGCCTCCCAGGCCTCGATCGCGCCCGGCACAGTGACCGCGTGTATCGAATTGCCGATCTCGCTTAGCCCCTTGGCGCGTAGAGCCTGGCCGGACGCCTTCGCGCCCGCGCGACCAGAGCCGTTGTACCCCCAGACCGGCTTGCCCGGCTGAGACACGAGACAAAAGCAGTCCCCCCCGATACCGGTCATATGTGGTTCGATCACGCACAGCGTTGCGACCGCAGCCACCGCGGCGTCGGCAGCGCTCCCGCCGGCGCGCAATGCATCGATCGCGGTGAGCGTCGCGAGTGGATGCGAGGTTGCCGCCATACCCTCACAGGCAATCACGGGCGAGCGGCCAGGCAGCTGAAAATCGCGGCTCATTGCAAAACCAGGAATGATGGAACGATCAGGACGAAGCGCGCTCGACACCCTCAACCGTAAGGTCTCGCTGGGCCGAGCGCAAAGTCACCGCAAAGCCGCCTAGCACGTCGATGAAGCTCACCACGAGGAGGAGGAAGAAAGTCGCTGTGGCAGCTTGCTGGACCAGAATGAACTCGACCAGCATGCCAAGAAACAGGAGCAGGGATAGCGAATGATCGACAACGGTACGAATGCCGATGCGTGTTGATTTCAGGACCTCGCCACATAGGAGCAGGATTGCGAGCGCAACAAGCATGTCGCCCGCTGACATGGTCCAATCAGCACCCGACGCCATGTGAACGGTGGTGATCACGCCGGTCCATGTCACGCCCGGCATCAGAAACGCGATGATGTTGTAAATCGCGAACGGAATCAGCAGCAGCGGAAAGCCGAGCATCGACATGACGCAGCTTTGCCTCCTGGCGCCCGCTACCGGCTTAGATCTCGGTCTTCGCCTTGAGAACCTGACGGCCTTTATACATGCCGGTCTTCAGGTCGATGTGGTGCGGACGGCGCAATTCGCCGGAATCCTTGTCCTCGACATAAGCCGGCCGCTTGAGCGCGTCGGCGGAGCGGCGCATGCCGCGACGCGACGGCGAGGTTTTTCTTTTCGGCACAGCCATGGGACGAAACTCCTGAAAAAGCGCGGTATGTCGATTTGAAGCCGGGCTTATAGATGAAGGCTCACGACAAGGCTAGTGCCTTTGCCGCAGGCATGCGGCCGCGGACGGGGCCTGCGCCGCCCGGCCGACGTAAAGCCCTGCCAATCGTCGCAAACCCGGCCCGGGCTGCCGCGCATTGCGGCGGGCCGGATTGGGCAAGACTGACGCCAGCAGCGCGGCATCGTAGCGGGAGAGATCTCGAGCTGATTTGCCAAAGGCGCGCCGGGCACCGGCCTCCGCACCAAATTCGCCGTTGGGACCCCATTCGGCGATGTTGAGGTAAATTTCGAGAATTCGCCGCTTCGACAGAAGCAAATCAATCCATAGAGCTAGTGGAAACTCCAGCGCCTTGCGGACGAAACTGCGCCCCTGCCAGAGGAACAGGTTCTTTGCCACCTGCTGCGTGATCGTCGAACCGCCGCGCATCTCGTCGATGTCGTCCGTCTCGGCAAGGGCTTCACGTATTTCGGTGAAATCGACTCCATGATGGCTGCAGAACCGGCCATCCTCGGCAATGATTACCACGAGTGGAAGCGATGGCGAGATGCGCGCGACCGGTACGTATTGGCGTTCGACCCTCGCTCCGGTCAAGCGCCGCCACAGCATCACCGTCGAAACCGGATCGATCACCGCATAGAACGGTGTGAGCAGATAAGGCAGCAAGAACACAACTAATACGGCGATTGCGACGGCGCGCACTGGCCGCGAAAAAATACGGGCGGAAGCTGGTTTTTCAGCCGGCCGGTTCACGACACTAAGTGCCCCACTTTGCGAGATCACGTCCAACGGCTAACAATGCCACGATGAACAAGGGTATCAACGACTTTACCGCCCGGCTCTCCTCGGTTGCTGCCGAGACCGAAATTCTGCTCAAGCAGCTCCTCGGCGACGCAACGCTCGATGGCGAGATTTCGCGCCCGCCGCGGCTTGTCGCAGCCATGCGCCACGCAGCGCTGGATGGCGGCAAGCGCTTGCGGCCCTTCTTGCTGGTTGAGACAGCCGCGGTGTTCGGTGCCGCGCGGGCGGGCGCGCTGATGGCGGGCGCCGCACTCGAGCTGGTGCACTGCTATTCGCTGGTCCATGACGATCTTCCCGCCATGGATGACGACGACCTGCGTCGCGGACGGCCGACCGTCCACAAGGCTTTCGATGACGCGACTGCAATTCTCGTTGGCGATGCGCTCCTGACGCTTGCCTTCGATGTCATGGCGCGGACCGAAGTGCATGGCGATCCCGCAGTGCGCGTCGCGCTCGTCGCAGAACTCGCGCGTGCTTCCGGTCTCGGTGGCATGGCCGGCGGGCAAATGCTCGATCTCGCAGCTGAAGGCCGCTTCGAGGCAAAACGCACATTGAATGAGAAGGAGATCGCGACGCTGCAGGCGATGAAAACGGGAGCGCTGATAAAATTTGCCTGCCGCGCCGGTGCCATTCTTGGACAAGCCGACCCCGCGGCCCGCACAAACGTCGACCGCTATGGCACCGCAATCGGCCAGGCATTCCAGATCGCCGATGATCTTCTCGACGTTGAAGGTGACGCCAAAACGCTCGGCAAAGCCGCCGGCAAAGATGCGGCGGCTGGCAAGGCCACGCTGGTTGCCGCGCTCGGAACCGACGGCGCTCGCGCTCGTCTAAAGGCGCTCATCGCGGAATCCGACGCTGCGCTGGCGCCGTTCGGCACGAAAGCCGATATTTTGCGCGCCGCCGCCCGCTTCATCGCTGAGCGGAACGCCTGACCAGCGCGCGAGGATCGTGACATGGCCAAGAGCAAACGCCTGCCGCAACCTCCTCCGCTATCGGCATTGCCGCTGCGCATTGCCAGACTGCATGCCAAACTCGTAATTGCGATCATCGTCGGGGTTGCCGTTGCCACTGTGACGGGGCTGCTCGAGTTGCGATGGGGATCGCGCGTACTGACCGGGTGGAACGTGGGCGTTGCAGTCTACCTTGTCCTGACACTTCTCATGATGTGGCACGCCGACGTTGCGCGAATTCGTCGCCGCGCGTCCGAGGCCGATGAAGGTGCCGCTTTCATCCTGTTTCTCTCAATCGTGGCTACATTTGCGAGCCTTGTCGCCGTCGTGTTCGCCCTCGGCGGCGCCAAACAAGGGCCCCACGGAGCGCTGTATGTGCTGCTGGCGTTCATCACCATCCTGCTGTCATGGGCTTTCGTGCATACGATATTTTCGTTCCACTACGCGCATGAATACTATGGCGAACGCAGTGACGGAATAATCGGAGGGTTGCAGTTCCCCGGCGATCATACGCCGGACTATCGGGATTTTCTCTACTTCTCGTTGGTCATTGGCATGACCTCGCAGGTCTCCGATGTCGCCATCACGAGCAAGGTCATTCGCCGGATGGCATCAATCCACGGTGTTTTGTCATTCTTCTTCAATCTTGTGGTGCTGGCACTCACAGTGAACCTGGTGGCGAATCTGATCTGATATGACGGCAATCGTACAGACGCTGCTTTTCATGCTGGCGGTGCTTGCAGCGGTCGCCGTTGCCGCAAAGCGGCTGAATATCGCGCCGTCAATCCTGCTGGTCGTTGCGGGAATCGGCGTGGCGTTCATTCCCGGTCTTCCGAAGGTCGAACTTGCGCCGGAAGTCGTGCTGCTGGTGATATTGCCGCCGCTGATCTATTCAGCCGGCGTCGCCATGAGCTGGCGTGATTTCAAATTCAACCTGCGCCCGATTGCTCTGCTCGCTTTTGGTTGCGTGGTATTCACCACGTGTGCGATCGCAGCGGCCACGCACTATTTTTTAAAGTTCGACTGGGCTGTAGGATTTTTGCTGGGCGCGATTATTTCGCCGACCGACGTTGTGGCGCCGCTCGCGATTGCGCGGCAGCTCGGATTGCCGCGGCGGCTCGTCGTGATCCTCGAGGGCGAAGGCCTGGCGAACGACGCCACCGCGCTGGTGCTTTACCGCTTTGCCGTCGTCGCCGTGAGCACCGGAACGTTCTCTCTCGAACGCGCGTCCGAGACCTTTGCCCTCATTATTGTGGGCGAGACAATTTACGGGCTCGCAATTGGATGGCTGAGCTTGCGCATGCGGCAATGGGCCCGCGAGCCGCGTGTCGAAATTACGTTGTCTCTGATGACGCCCTATCTCGCATTCTGGGTGCCGGCGCATCTTGGAGGGTCGGGCGTGCTCGCGACCGTCGCTTGCGGACTTTATGTAAGCTGGAACGGTCCGCTCCTGATTCCGCCCGCCACACGGCTACAGGGAATTTTTTTCTGGGATCTGATCGTTTATCTGACCGAAGGTCTCGTCTTCTTGGTCACCGGCTTGCAAGCACGAACGCTCATCGAACAGGCTCATCCCTTCTCGATCCGCGAACTGGTGATGGCGATCATTTGGACGACCGTGATTGCGATTGTGGCTCGCTTTCTTTGGGTATTTCCGGCGGCCTATATTCCACGGTGGTTGAGCCCTTCGCTTGCCAAACGCGACCCATCACCGCCCTGGCAGTCGCCCTTTTTCCTGGCCTTTACAGGCATGCGCGGCGTCGTCTCGCTCGCCGTTGCGCTCGCGATTCCCTTCACAGTCCTCAATGGCCAGCCGTTTCCGCACCGCGACCTGATCTTGTTCGTCACCTTCGGCGTCATCATCATTACCCTGGTGGGCCAAGGCTTGATGCTGCCCTCCGTCGTACGCTGGCTCGGGCTAAGCCGTATCGGGAAAATCGAACACAAAGATGAGATCAAGGCCGAGCTGCGCGCCCGCAAGGCCGCGCTGAAGCAAGTCGAGAAGCGGCTGGCGAAAGCCATAAGAGATCATGACCTGCCGGACGACGCGATCGAGCATTTGCGCACACGCAATCAAAGCCGCGTGCAGATCCTGCCCGTAAATTTAACCGAAGGCCTCGATCACATACGCCAAACTGCCAAGGTCAAAGCCGAGCTGATCGATGCCGAACGCGAATTCATCTATCAGCTTTTGCGCGACGGCAAGATCACCGACGAGGCACGGCGACGCATCGAATACGAACTGGATCTCGAAGAAGCAAGCGTTGCGAACCGCGGCAAGGACGGCGGTGGCTGGATGTAGTGTGTGGCTCGTTTATTCAGCCGCCCGCGCGGCCGTGCCCCAGCGCCGCTCGATATAGTCGATCACCATCTGCTTGAAGTCGGCGCTGAGCGTGGGCCCGCGCAGGGTGGCGGCCTTCTTGCCATCGATGAACACAGGAGCCGTCGGCTGCTCGCCGGTGCCGGGCAGCGAGATCCCGATGTCGGCATGCTTGGATTCCCCGGGGCCGTTCACGATGCAGCCCATCACCGCAACGTTGAGCGTCTCCACCC
>DAHUXA010000061.1 GCA_027307405.1 Hyphomicrobiales bacterium
CCTGACGTTTCTGTTCACCGATCTTAAAGGCTCGACCGAGCTATACGACCGCGTCGGCGATCTAGTCGCCTACGATCTGGTACGCGAGCACTTTCGTGTTCTCAATGAGATCGTGGCCTCCGAAGCGGGTGCGGTCGTCAAGACGATTGGAGACGCGGTAATGGCGACGTTCCCGACGCCGGACCGTGCACTCGCTGCGGCACTTCGCATGCGAGAATCGGTGCGCAAAATCAAAAATGATCTGTTGATCAAGATCGGTATTCACGAGGGACCATGTCTGGCGGTCACACTCAACGATCGACTCGACTACTTTGGCCAGACCGTAAATATCGCGGCTCGCGTGCAAAATCTCGCAGACTCGCAGGCGATCCTGGCAACCAAATCGGTGGTCGAGCATCCGTCGGTCTCCAAGATGCTTGAAGGCTCGAAGCTCGCGCCAACCGCACAGGATGCGATCCTGCGCGGTGTCGCAGGCAAGATGACGATCTATCAAATTCCTTTTTGAGCCTGGATTTGCCGATGGCCGGCTTCAACCGCCGAGAAACAAGCGACCAACATCGGGGTCGTTAAGCAAATCCTTCGCATGGCCCGCCAGGGCGAGCTTGCCGGACACCAGCACGTAGCCGATATCGGAATATTCAAGGCCTTTCTTGGCGTTTTGCTCGACCATCACAATGGTCTTGCCCTCTTTGTGTTGAAGCTCGCCCAGAATATCGAACACCGCATCTATGAAGCGTGGTTCGAGACCGATCGAAGGCTCGTCAACCAGCAACACCTGTGGATCCATGACCAGCGCCCGGGATATCTCGAGCAGGCGTCGCTCGCCGCCCGACAAGACTCTCGCCAGGTGCTTACGGCGCGCGGCAAGCCGCGGATATTTGTCGAAAATTTTGTCGGCGGCTTGCTTGGCCGATTTCCGATTCATGAGATAGGCGCCAAGCCATAAATTCTCTTCCACAGTCATGCCGGGGAATACCGATTTGTCCTGCAAGATGTAGGCAATGCCGGCTGATCGCAGCTTTTCGTTAGACGACAGGCGCGTAATCTCGATTTTCTTGCCGTCTCGTTCGGTTGAAATCGATCCAGAATAGATATTGGTGAACCCAAAAATGGAATGCAGGACGGTCGATTTACCCGCACCATTCGGCCCGATGAGGCACAGCGACTGGCCGCTGCTCACACGAAGATTGAATCCGTGCAGAATTTCCATCTGCCCATAGCCGGCATTGAGATTGTCTATCCTCAGATGCGGCTCGCGGCCCGCAAGTGCATCAAGCTGTTCGACACTGATCTCCCGAACGATCTCGAGTGCCTGGCGTGCGACTTCGTCGACGGAAATGGCCGCTCCTACGCCGCCGTGGTACCCGCCCGTTTGTGCTTGCTCGGAAGCGACCATCAGTGCGCCCCCAGGTAGGCGTCGATCACATTCTGATCGCGTTGGATTTCGCTTGGCGCGCCGGCAGCCAGCATCTCGCCATGTGCCAGGCAATATATTTTGCTGGCCATGTTCATGATCACACGCATGTTGTGCTCGATGATCAGCATAGTGATGCCGAATTCAGCGTTTGCACGCTTGAGACGATCGATGAGGCCATTGATCAATGTTGGATTGATGCCCGCCGTTGGTTCGTCGAGCAGAAGCACAGTCGGCTCGTTTATGAGAGCCATCGCGAATTCCAGCAGTTTCTGCTGGCCGAAAGAAAGACTGCCGGCACGGAGAAAGCGCTTCTCGTAGAGGCCTACGAAGGCCAGCAAGTGCTCGGCACGCTCGATCACCTCAGTGCGCCCGTAAGAGAACATGTCTGAGAACCGTGCCTTGCGATGCGGGACCGAGATTTGCATGTTCTGCAGGCAACTCATCTTGCCGTAGATGCGCGTGGTCTGGAATGTGCGCAGCAAGCCGAGCCGGGCGATGTCCTGCACACGCAATTGGGAAATTTCCCGGCCTTCAAAGCGGATCGAACCCGAATCAATCGGGTGATATCCGACGATGGAGTTAAACAGGGTCGTCTTGCCGGAGCCGTTAGGTCCGATGAGACCGGTGATGGCGCCGCGCTGGACGGTCAATGAAACATCGTGATTGGCGATGACGCCGCCAAATGATTTGGAAACATTCGTGAGCTCGATGATTGCGTCGTTCATTTGGCGCCCTCCGGATGGGGCGCAAGGCCGATCGCGCTCGCGGGCTCTTCCTTACCCTTGGGAGCGATATGGATTCCGAACCGCTCCGGATACTTTTCCATCAACCAGCCGACGATGCCTTGCTGGAAGTACACCACGATAATTACGATCAGCAGGCCCAGGGCGATAAATTGCCAGCCGAGGAAATAGGTCCACGTCACTTCCTTGATAACGTGAAACACAACGGCGCCGACGACCGGGCCCCAGAATGTGCCTTTGCCGCCGAGAAGCACCATAAGGATCATGAAAATATTGAAGGTCGTCGTGGGAAAGGCGATGTCGCGCGGCTCGATGAATCCGGTCATGTTGCCGAAGATGGCGCCGGCGATCCCCAGGAAGAATGCGGCAATCGTCCATGCCGTGCGTTTGTAGCGGCGCGTGTGCAAGCCCATAGCTTCGGCCTTTTCTTCATCGTCGCGGATTGCATTGATCGCCAGGCCGAAGTTCGTGGCGTAGAGCCACCGCAGAAAAACAAGCACGACGAAGGCAAGACCGAACAGCAGGAAATAAAAGAAAAGCTTCTGCGTGTCCGGCGCGCCCGGAAATACCGGCATCGAAATTCCCGCGGCGGCGCCGACCCATTCCCAGGAAGCCATCAGTTCGGCGCCCGCAACGGCCACGCCGAGCGTGCCGATGGCGAAATAAGGACCGCGCAAGCCAAATACGATCCAGGATGTTGCCACCGCGAGCAGGGCGGCGGCGACGCCCCCTGTTATCGTCCCCAAAGCGAAACCGGCGAAGTACTGGGTTGTGGTGAAAACGATGTGGGTGGTGCGAGCGCCGGACGTATACATGCCAACGTCGTAGAACAGGCCGATTTGCACCACCGCCGATGTGTACATACCGGCGCCAAAGAAGAAGATGTTCCCAAGTGAATTGTAGCCCATTTGGCCGCCCAGGATGTCCCAGGTCGATGCGAAGACGATCATCAGCCAGAGCACGGCAACTTGATTTGTGTAGGCGGGGAACAGCAAAGGCGCAGCAATACCGACCAGAAGCAGCAGCCCCATCGTAAGAGGATGCAGGGATGTGCGGCTCATTGCACGGCCTGTCGCACGCGACGCTGCTGCAGTTGGCGGACGGCGAGCACTGCGAGCAACAGCAAGACAATGAGGGCCTGCTGAAATTCGGCTCCCAATACAAATCCGCCAAACTGCTCGAACACGCCCATACCAAATCCGGCTGCAATCACGCCTGGTAGGTTGCCAAAGCCGGCGGCGGTCACGATGACGAAAAGCCGGATCGAATAGGTCGTGCCAAGGAACGGTTGAACATTCCAGACCATGACGACAAGTGCGCCGGCCGCGCCACAAATTGCCGCGTTGAGACAGAATGTAAACGAATAGACCTTTTCCGTATCGATGCCGAGCACGCGGGCGGCGCGCGAGTCCTGCGCGGTCGCTCTGATGGCCTGGCCCATGCGGCTCTTCCTCATAAAGAGGATCACGGCTATCGCCAGAAGAATGGCCAGCACGAAGCCGACAATACGGGTGGTGGCGATCGTGATAAGTCCGCCGGCGAACGACAGGGTTGGAAGATTGGCATGCGCCGATTGGGTATCGGGGCCGAAAGCGAGATTGAGCCCCTGCTGGATAACGATGGCTATGCCGAAAGTTGCGAGCAACGAAGTGAAAAGATCGCGTGTGATAACTTTGCTGATTACGGTACGGTAAAGCACCCAACCGATTCCCCACAGGACCACCATCGCAACCGGTACGCCGAGGAGCGGATCAATCCCCATCCGGCCAAGAGTCCAGGTGATGTACCCACCGATCATGATGAAGTCGCCTTGCGCAAGGTTCTTCACGTTCATCACGCCCCACACGAGCGCGAGGCCGTAGGCCGCAAGAGCGAATATCGATCCGACCAGCAAACCGTCGATCAGCAAGCCCAGATTGAAGATTGGCATTGCTGCCAAGACTGAAATATTGCCGATAACCTGTTCCATTGCGGGCGTCCCAGACCGGTCATGGAAGTGGCAAACCGGGCGGCCCATCGCATTGCGACTAGGCGACGCACGGATGCAGCATGGGAGCGGGAGGAAGTTCTGCCCGCTCCCAGATATGGCTTAGTAGTTCGCGTCGCGCGGATAGATCAGCGGAGCGACGGCCACATCGGCCGGGGAAACGACCAGGTATTTTCCCCCCTGGATCTGCCGCATCACGATCTCTTTGCCGGGATTGCTTCCGTCGTCGGCAAATTTGACGCCGCCATAGAACGTGGGCAGGTCGGTCTTCGTCAGCGCGTCGCGCACTTTCTCGGGATCGAGCGATTGGGCCCGTTTGAACGCATCGGCCCAGACATAAACCGCGGCGGTGGCCTGTGCGGTCTGATAGGGCACCACTTTGTATTCGGGATGTGCCGCCTGCATGGCCTTGTTGTATTCGGCAGCCGATCCGAACATCGGGTCGCTTGCCTTCATCGTTTCATCCCATTGAGTAGGGCAAACGAACCCCTCGGCGATCTTTGGAAAATCGCTGACGATCTTCGCCGCCTCGCAATGCGTTACACCTATCAAGGGTACCGCGGTTTTGAACTCGCCCATTTGGCGCGCTGCGGTCGCCGCACCCTTTTCATGTCCCGAGATCAGCAGCACGTCCGGCTGCAATGCCTTCACCTTGGTAAAAAAGGTGGTGACGTCATTGAGATCCTTCGGCATGCGGTCATCGATGACCGTTTGCATACTGTATTTCTTGATCTGCTCAATGACACCCTGTCGTACATCCAGCGAGAAGGCGTCGTCCTGGTAGATCATTGCGACCTTGACCGATGACGGGTCTTTGCCCGCCTTCTTGGCCAGCGCGGCGGCCATGTCTATGACAGGCGTCAAGTATTTCTCAGACGTTGCGACAATTCCGAATTGATATTTATAGCCTTGCGTGAAAAGGGACCGCGACGCAGCCTCGCCCTGAACAAGCGGGATCTTGTATTTCTCGACGACAGGCAGGATGGCCTTGGTCAGCGGTGAGCCGTACGGGCCCAACATGAACTTGACCTTGTCCTGGTCGATCAGTCGTTCCACCAATTGCGCAGCGCGCGCAGGTGTCGACTCATCATCGTAATATTTAATTTTGAGATGGAAGCACTTGCCGCCGATTTGAATGCCGCCAGCATCGTTGATTTTTTTTACCGCGAATTCGTAGCCGTGCTGGGTATTCAAGCCATTGGCGGCATAAATGCCGGTGGCCGAAAGCGCGGCGCCGAGTATCAGGTCCTCACATGCCTGCGCCTGAGCGGATATTGGCGCATAGGCGAGCGCGGCCGTTGCCAACATGGCCGCAAATCGTGCGCTGTTGAGCATTGGTTGTTCCTCCCATGGAATCGCATGTCTCCCCCGCCTGGTTGGCTCCAGAGCTTAGTAATTCAAAGTATAGCGCGAATATCGGAGGGGACAATCGAGAGTGCGACGCGGCAAATTCCTTGGCAGCGCGTTGCCCCTCGGGGCCTGGACCTTAGGCCGGCTCCTAGACCTGTTCGGCATTGAGATAAGCCAGTCGCGCTCCACAGAAAGCGCAGATCAGGCCCAGGCCGAGCGCAGTGAGACCTGCGATCACATCGACCGTACCGCCAAGATTGCCGGTTTTGCTCATGATGCCGCCGGCGGTCGCTGCCACGAAGACCAGCGCAATCAGAAAGCGCTGCGCCAGCCGATAGATCAGTTCGCGCTCGCGAGCGGCTGCTATCAAGTACGCCCCCGCAGCCCAGCCACCCACGAAACCGGCGCCGCCGATCGCCCACCAGGCCATCGCAGAGACGAACTGCTGCTTGCTGCCGATGGCAGCATCCCGCAGTACGGCATCAAGGCCGACGCCAAAGACCGTCAACAGGATATGAGTGACCAGGGCCGCGAATACGCCGCAGGCGATGGCTGCGGCATAATGCAATCGGCGGAGGGCATCGGTATCCATCGGCGATTGTCCGAACGGGGCGGTAAGTTGCGTCGCCCCGTACAATAGCCGATCAAGTGTTACGCGCGAATGGCCATTTCGGACGGCTGGATTGCTTCGGCTCGGTTACGTGCAGCTGCCTCAAGCCTGGCCGGGGAGGCACCGATTTCCTGCTCGATGATGTAGCGCGGGCGCGCCTTAGCCTCGAAATAAATCTTGCCGACGTATTCGCCGATCACTGCGATAGCGAAAGTCTGGAACGAGGCTATGAGGAGGAAAAGCAGCATGACCGAGGTCCAACCTTGCACCGTGTGACCCGCCAGCCAGGTGGCGAACACCCATATGCTCATGCCCATAAATACGACGAACAAGATAATTCCCATCAAGGCGATCATTCGAATCGGCCGCACCGATAGCGAGGTGATCCCATTGATGGCGAGGGCTACCATTTTTCCCAGTGTGTATTTCGTTTCGCCGTGGATCCGCGGAAGGCGGTCGTAGACAACGGTGGCCGTTTTGAAGCCAAGCTGGACAGCGAGCCCGCGCAGGAATACATGCGCTTCTCCGTAAAGCGAAAGCGCACGCAAGGCCCGATCGCTCATGAGCCGGAAGTCGGCATGGTGCGGAATGATGTCGGCACCGAGCCAATTGAGAATGCGATAGTAGAGATCCGCAGTGCCCCGTTTGAACCGGCTGTCGCTGGCGCGCCGCTTACGGACGGCGAACACGATCTCCGCCCCCTCGTTGAAGTGGCCGATCATCTTTGCGACGACCGACATATCGTCTTGCAAGTCCGCATCGAGCGAGACCACCGCATCGGCTTTGCCGATCTGGGCGAGCAGTCCAGCCAGTAGCGCATTCTGATGCCCGACATTGCGCGACAACTTGAGACCGCGAACGCGTTTCGCATGCGTCTGCGAAACCTTTTCAATGAGGGCCCAGGTTCGGTCGGTGCTGCCATCATCGACCAGCAAGACGTAGCTTCTTGAAGAGATAACCTTGGATTTTTCGAGCTTGTTGATGTCGGTGAGCAGGCACGAAAGCGTGTGCTGAATACCAGCCTGCTCGTTATAGCAAGGAATGACAAATGCGATTGTGGGTGGCTTGGCAGCAGTCATCGGGAAACATCAATCGTGGGCATTTGTGCGATGTAACGAACCGGGTTCAGACGGCAGGACGTTTCAAAAATTACGGACCGATGTCCCGTAGCCGCGTTGCCCGGAGTATGCCCTTGCAACGTTTACAAACCTTTTACTCGTCAGCCCGGTGCCACAGGTGCCGAAATTGGCCCAGTTCCACATCGTGGTGCACCGGGATTGATTGTCTTCCGCAGGCGTCCTAATCCTCATGTGGGGCGAAGGTTCAAATGATAAAATGGAATGGTGGAGAAAACCGTGCGCCCCGCACACAGCCCTGTCGTACACCTGATCCAGAACTTTGTGCGCAAGCGCGATTTTTATGCCGGCGGGTTGATCATATTTTTCGGTCTTGTGATGGCTTTGAAGGGGCCGGGCTATCGGCTCGGCACCCTGATGCACATGGGCCCCGGTTTCCTGCCGACCGCGCTCGGCGTCATCTTGATCTGCCTGGGCATTGCAATTGCAGGAACGGGCCTTGCCGTACCCGAGGGCGAGGATGAAGACCTCCTGCCCGAGCATCCCGAGTGGTTCGGCTGGGCCTGCATTCTGGCCGGACCGCTGTGCTTCATCTTGTTCGGCAGCCTCTTCGGCCTGATCCCGGCCATTTTCAGTTGCGTGTTCGTTTCCGCACGCGGCGACCGCACGGCGACATGGACTAGCTCGCTTGTTCTGGCGACGGTCGTTACGGCATTCGGCGTCGGATTATTTTCGTACGTGCTGCAAGTTCCGATGCCGCTGCTGACGTGGAGAGGCCTGTGATTGAAACCGCACTGACGGATCTATGGTACGGGTTCGGCGTCGCCCTGCAGCCACATAACCTGATGTGGTGCTTCATCGGCGTGCTGGTCGGCAACATGGTCGGCGTGCTGCCAGGGATGGGGCCTCTCGCGACCATTTCAATTCTGCTGCCGCTCACATTCGGCATCAAACCGGTCGGCGCGATCCTGATGCTGGCCGGTGTGATGTATGGCGCGCAATACGGCGGTGCCATCTGTTCGATCCTGCTGAACTTGCCTTGTCACCCACCGCATGCCGTGACGTGTCTAGACGGCTTCCCGATGACGAAGCAGGGCAGGGGCGGCGTCGCGCTTGGGTTGACCGTGATGGCGTCTTTCGTGGGTGCCTCTTGGGGCATCACGGAAATGATTTTTCTGTCGCCAATCCTGGTGCGCGTGGCGCTCCAATTCGGCCCCGCTGAAATCTGTTCGCTCATGTTGCTCGGTTTGTTAGCGGGTTCGACGCTGGCGCGCGGGTCGCCGCTCAAGGGCGTGGCGATGACAGTGCTCGGTCTGATGCTGGGCATCGTCGGCACCGACCTTGAGACCGGCGCGGAGCGTTTCACCTTTGGAATGACTCACCTTGACGATGGCATCGAACTGGTGGCGCTTGCGCTCGGTCTATTTGGCATTGCCGAGTTTATGAACAGCATCAACCAGGTCGTATCGATCAACGCGAAGTACACGAATGTTCGCTTGCGCGACATGCGTCCGAGCAAAAGCGACGTGAAGCAGGCAATCGCGCCAATGTTCCGTGGTACGTTGGTTGGGAGCCTATGTGCGCTTATTCCGGGCACCGGACCGACCATCGCATCGTTCGTGGCCTACGCAACGGAAAAGAAAATCTCGAGACACCCCGAGAAGTTCGGCACTGGCCTGATTGAAGGCGTGATCGCACCGGAGGCCTCGACCCATTCGTCCGTGCAGGGTGACTTTATCCCAACGATGAGTCTCGGCATTCCCGGCGATGCTGTGATGGCACTCCTGCTCGGCGCGCTGATGATTCAAGGCATCGTGCCCGGCCCGCAGCTCATTAAGGAGCATCCGGATATCTTCTGGGGTCTGGTCGCCAGCTTCTGGATCGGCAACATCATGCTCGTCCTCCTGAACGTGCCCTTGATTGGGATTTGGGTGAAGCTGCTGACGATTCCGTACAAGTATCTCTATCCGAGCGCACTGTTCTTCGTCTGCATTGGCGTCTACGCCGCCAATAACGACATGTTTCAGGTTGGCGAAACTGTCGTCATCGGTATCCTCGGCTATGTGCTGCTGCGGCTTGGCTTCCACCCAGCGCCGATCCTGCTTGGCTTCGTACTCGGGCCGCGGTTTGAGGAAAATTTCCGTCGCGCCATGTTGATATCGCGCGGCGATATTTTGGTGTTCGTCGAGCGGCCAATCAGCGCGGTGTTCATCGGCCTCTGCGTGCT
The DNA here is from genome assembly GCA_027307405.1 of Hyphomicrobiales bacterium. Classification (GTDB taxonomy): domain Bacteria; phylum Pseudomonadota; class Alphaproteobacteria; order Rhizobiales; family Xanthobacteraceae; genus Pseudolabrys. The sequence continues at coordinate 9,411 of DAHUXA010000061.1, forward strand.
GCTGATCGGGTTACAGATTTACGTACGCATTCGTGGCGCCAAGCCACCGATCGAAATTCCGACAGTGCTGGAGGGCGCGGAATAGCGGACTAGAGAGCCGCCAATTCGCGCATGATCCGGTAAAGCCTGGCCTGGCCCTCGAAGCCAATTCCGGGGCGTTCGGAGAGCGAGATCGTACCAATCTCGATCGAGGCGTCGTCGGCAAATCCGCCGAAGTCGCCGAACACTCCGGGATAGGATTCAGCGCCGCCGAGGCCGAAACCGGCGGCAATGGCGAGCGACATTTGATTGCCGCCGTGAGGGAAAAGCGACGTGCGCGGCCAGCCACGGCGCGACAGCATCTCAAGCGTCTTGGCATATTGGGCGATACCGTAGGCCTGCGGCGGGTCGATCTGGATCACGTCTCGCCCGGCGCGAAAACCGCCAAAACGCACCAGGTTCTCCACGTCTTGCGTTGAATAGAGGTTTTCGCCGGTGGCCAGCGGCGGCTCATAAACCTCCGTAAGGTCCGCGAACAACGCAAAATCAAGCGGGTCGCAGGGCTCCTCGAACCATCGCAATTTGTAAGGAGAGAGCGCCCTGGCGTAGCGCAAGGATTCGTCGCGATCGAATTTGCAGTTGGCATCGACGGCGAGATGCTTGCCCGAGCCAATGACTTCGAGCACGGCTTCCAGTCGGCGCAGATCCTGGTCAAGTGGCAGCCCACCCACTTTCATCTTCACCATCGTATAGCCGGCATCGAGATGGCGCCGCATTTCGTCCTGGAGGTCCTTGATTGTCTGCCCAGGCCAATACCAGCCGCCGCCGACATAACAGAACACCTTGTCGGCGATTTTCCCGTCACTGAAGCGCTCGGCGAGGATGGTGTGCAGCGGCTTATCCGCGATCTTGGCGACGGCGTCCCATATCGCCACCTCGATGGTACCGATGGCGATCGAGCGCTCCGAATGTCCGCCGGCTTTTTCACGTCGCATCATGCAGTCGAAAATTTTCGCAGGATCGAGATTGTTGCCAGTTTCGTCGAGCAACGAAACGGGCTCGGCCGCGATGATGCGAGGAATGAAACGTGCGCGCATTTGTGCGCCACAGGCATAACGGCCTGTGGAATTGAAGGCGAAACCACAGACCGGTTTCCCGCTTCGAAAGACGTCGGTGATCACAGCGACCACCGAGGTGGTCATTTCGGTGAAATCAAAACTAGAATTGGCGAGCGTCGATTTGAGCGGGATCGCTGTCTCACGAATGTCGACGATGCGCATCTTACTGGATTTGCGGGATATTGGCGTCTCTGATGACCTTGCCCCACTTGTCGACTTCTTTCTTGATATAGACGGCGAATTCGTCCGGTTTGTTTGCAACAGCGTCAAAACCAAGTTGAGCGCATTTCTCCTTGACGTCCGGCATCGCCATCGTCTTGGCGATCTCGCGGTTCAGCAGATCGACAATTTCCTTCGGCGTCCCGGCCGGCAAGAAGATACCCTGCATCGTCTCTGATTCCTGACCGGTAATGCCGGCTTCCGCCATGGTCGGGACGTCCGGCAGGGCAGACGACCGCTTGACTGAAGTCACAGCCAATCCCCGCAGTTTGCCGCCCTGCACCTGCGGCGCTGTCGGCGGCAGCGCGGTGAATGCGATTGGCGTGTGGCCGGCAACAGCCGATTGGATCGCGGGACCCGCGCCATTGAATGGAACGGTTGCGAGATCGAGCTTGAAGGTGAGTTTGAACAGCTCTCCAGCAAGATGGGGCGTCGTGCCGGTGCCTGGCATCGCGTAATTGTATTTGCCGGGCTCTTTCTTGATGAGGTCGACAAGCTCCTTCACCGACTTTGCGGGAAAATCCGCATTGACGACCAGAATGTTTGGCGACGCCGCTGCAAGAGTGACCGGCGCGAAATCCTTAAATGGATCATAGGGATTTTTGGCGTAGAGGCTCGGGTTGACCACGTAGCTCGAGCTCGCAACCAGGATGGTGTAGCCGTCGGGCGCAGCTTTCGCGACTTGTGTCATCCCGATATTGCCGCCGGCCCCGGGATGATTCTCGACATAAAATTGCTGCTTCAGCGACTCCGACAGCTTCTGCGCGATCAAGCGCGCCATGACGTCGGTTGGGCCAGCCGGCGCGAACGGCACGACCACCTTGACCGGATGGTCAGGGTAGCCTGCGGCTTGGGCCGCGCCACCGGCGAGCAGGGCGGCGGCAAGTGCGAGTATCCGCGTTACGACTGTCATGGATCGTTTCCTCCCTTTTTTTCATCGTAGCATCGCGCGGTTGTGTTGCCAGTAGGGCTTGCATCGTCCGCGCCCACAGGCTGTATTCCGGCGGCCAACGTCGTTCCATTTCGTCAGAGGAAGTTCAATGCCGGCGAGAAAGATCACCCGTCAGGACATGCGTGAAGCTGCCGAGAAATACAAAAATTGGGGCAAGTGGGGTCCGAATGACGAGGTTGGCACGCTCAACTATACGGCGCCGGAAGACATTGTCGCCGCAACGCGCCTGGTGAAGAAGGGCAAGGTGATTTCACTTGCGCTCAACTTTGACCACACCGGACCGCAAGGCGCAAAAAGCAAATATCCGTCGATGGGCCGCACGAATCCAATCCACACCATGCTCCGCACGGGCACCGATGCCTATTCCGGTGTACTCGACAAGCGCGGAATCCGCGCCGCCGACGATATGGTGACCATGCCGCTTCAATGCGGCACGCAGTGGGACGGGCTCGGCCACGTGTTTTATGAGAACTACATGTGGAACGGCTATGACTGCCGCGAGGTGACGTCGGCCGGTGCCCAGAAATGCGGCATCGAAAAAACCAAGAACAGGATGGTCGGGCGGGGCGTTTTTCTTGATGTCGCGCGTTACAAGAACGTCGAGTCACTTGATGATGGCTACGGCATCACAAACGAAGATCTTTATGGCACCGCAAAAAAACAAAAAGTCGAGCTCAGGCGCGGTGACTATGTGATCGTGCGAACCGGCATGATGGAACGCTGCCAGAAGGCCGGAAGCTGGGACGGTTATCCGGGCGGTGACGCGCCGGGCTTCTCATTCGAAACACTCGATTTCGTGAAGGACACGCAGCTTGCTGCCCTTGCCAGCGATACGTGGGGCTGCGAGGTGCGGCCAAACGAGAGCGAGGAAGGTATAAACCAGCCCTGGCACTGGATCACGATTCCCATCATGGGAATGACCATGGGCGAAATCTTCAATTTGAAAGAGCTCGGCGACGATTGCGAGCAGGACAAGATCTACGAATTCCTGTTCGTAGCACCGGCAATTCCGATTACCGGCGCGGTCGGTTCGCCGGTCAATCCGCTGGCGATCAAGTAGTGGCAATCGCGGGAGCAATGTCTATGACGAAGCAATATCCGGTCACTCATACTGAGGCTGAATGGCGCAAGATTCTCACGCCGGAGCAATATGAGATCATGCGCGAGCATGGTACCGAAATGCCGGGAAGCTGCGCCTTGTTGCATGAGAAGCGCGCCGGCACGTTTCGTTGCGCGGCCTGCGATCAACCACTGTTTGTTTCCAAGATGAAATTCGAAAGCGGGACCGGCTGGCCGAGTTTCAATGATCCCTTGCCAGACGCGATCGAAAGCGAGACCGACAGCAGCCACGGCATGATGCGCGACGAGGTCCACTGCAGCCGCTGCGGGAGCCACCTCGGCCACGTTTTCAATGACGGGCCTCCGCCGACACATTTGCGTTACTGTATCAACGGCATCGCATTGAAATTCGAGCCGGCTTGAGCGCAGCATGACAACGATCGGACACAATACCAGGCGCGTGGGCGCTGAAGTGCTCGCCGATATGCTGGCGGGCTATGGCGTCACCCATGTGTTCATGGTGCCCGCAGTCCTGCGGCGGACCTTCGCCGAAATGGAGCGGCGGACGAAAATCGCGCGTGTGCATTGCCACGGCGAGAAGTCTGCGGCGTACATGGCCGATGGCTATGCGCGTGCTTCGGGGAGACCCGGTATTTGCATGGCGCAGGTGATTGGCGCGCTTAATCTCGCCGCTGGGTTGCGGGATGCGTTCCTGGCGCATTCGCCGGTTATTGCGATGACCGGCGGGCGTGATCCGAAAACCAAGTTTCGCAAGGTCTATCAGGAGATCGATGACGTGCCGGCATTCGAGCCGGTGACCAAAATGAACGTGACCATCGACGATGTGGCGCGCATCCCGGACATGGTGCGGCAGGCTTTCCGGACGGCCACCACGGGCGCGCCCGGCCCTGTGCACCTTCAATTTCGTGGCAATGAAGGGCAGGTCGATCTGGAAGAGGCCGAGATGGAGGCTTTGGTCGAGACGCAGTTTGCGCGCGTCCCACCGTTTCGTCCCGAGCCGGAGGCGGCGCATGTGAAGGCGGCCCTTGAACTCCTGCAAAAGGCGGAGCGCCCAATCATTGTTGCTGGCGGAGGTGCGCGAGCATCGGGTGCCGGGAAAGAACTCGTCGCACTTGCCGAAGCACTGCAAATCCCGATCGCGACCTCGCTCAATGGCAAGGACATCATCCCCGGGATCCATCCGCTCTCGGTCGGCGTCGTGGGCAGCTATTCGCGCGAATGTGCCAACCGCGCGGTGAACCGTGCCGATTTGGTTTGTTTCATCGGCACTGAAACGGGCGGCATGACGACGCATTTCTGGGCCGTGCCGAAAATCGGAACGCCCGCGATCCAGATTGACATTGAGCCGGAATCGCTCGGCCGCAACTATCCGTTGATCGCGAGTGTGCTCGGTGACGCCAAAAGCGTGCTCGTCCGAATGTTGGGCCAAATTGACAAGTCGAGCGCGACAAAACGGGTGGCCTGGATCAGGGAAATCTCAGATTTGCGCGGCGACTGGTATGCCAAATATAAGCCTATGCTTGAATCGGATGCCGTGTCGATCCATCCGGCACGCATCTGTGGCGAGTTGAGCAAACACGTACCCGACGACGCCATCGTTGTCGTCGACACCGGCCATGCCGGCATGTGGATGGGCGGCATGTACGATGTTCGCACGCCGGCACAAAGTTACATGCGCAGCGCGGGCCATCTCGGCTGGGCTTTCCCGGCAGGTATTGGCGCAAAAGCTGCCTGCCCTGAACGGCCGGTTGTGGTGTTCACCGGCGACGCCGGCTTCTGGTACCACCTTGCCGAAGTGGAGACGGCTGTGCGCTGGAATCTTGCCTCGGTCACTGTCGTCAACAATAACGGTGGCGGCAATCAATCAAAGCGAGGGTTCGACCGTGCCTATGGTGGCGAGCAAACCGTCAAAGCACGTGAGTTGTGGACCTATAATCCGATGAATTTCGCCAAGCTCGCGGAAGATATGGGCGCGCTCGGAATCCGGGTGGAGCACGCCAGCGAATTTGCGCCCGCGCTTGCTCAAGCTCTTGCTGCCAAGCGTACAGCGGTCATCGATGTAGCGACCGATATCGAGGCGCTGGCGCCGATAGCGGTCGCATAACAGCAATTATTTAAGCGGTGGTCCGACGTAGCGAAATTTCTGCGCGCGCTTTCCGGTATCGACTTCCGTCGTGTAGATATTGCCTTTGCTGTCCACCGCGAGATTGTGGATCCAGTGGAATTCGCCGGCATTGCGGCCGTTGCGCCCGAATGCCCCGACGACTTCTCCGGTCTCGCGCACTAGCGTACGGACTTCGTTGTTGGCGCCGTCGGCATTCATCAGGAACGTCTGTTTGGCGTCCGGCCAGAAGTCGAGATCCCACACTGATCCTTGCTGCAGCGTGTTTTTGACGACAAAAAACTCTTTCACAAAGGTGCCGTCCTTGCGGAACACCTGAATGCGGTCATTCGTGCGGTCGCAAACGTAGACGAGCCCGTCTTTGGCAATCTTTACGCAGTGGACGGGATTGGCGAATTGCTCAGGTGCAGGTCCTGCCGGATCGTAGGCCGCCTGCTTGGCGTCGCTCGGCGGTTTGCCGTAAGCGCCCCAATGCCGCTTGTAAGCGCCCGTATCGGCGTCGAACACGATTACACGGTGATTGCCGTAGCCATCGGCGATGAACACTTCGTTGGTTGCGGGATCGACTTCAGTGTCGGCAGGTCGCCCCAGCCGCGTGGTGTCCGCGCTACCGGTCTGCGGGCCGGGCTTGCCAATCTGCAGCACGAACTTGCCGTCCTGAGTGAATTTCAGCACCTGGCCATCGTTGTTGCCATTGCCGCCGACCCAGACGAAACCTTTGTGGTCGATATTGATGCCATGCTCGTTCTCGAACCAGTCATAACCTTGTCCTGGCCCGCCCCAGGATCTGAGAAGAGTGCCATCCTGATCGAACTCCAGCACCGGTGGCGCCGGCGCGCAGCATTTGGTGCGTGGCGGATTGAAGGTCGCAGCCTTTTCATCGTCGGTGAGCGTGCGGGGACGCTGGATCACCCAGACGTGGTCCTGGGCATCGACCGCGACACCGGCAGCCTGCCCCATGATCCAGTTGTTCGGCAGCGGTTTCGGCCAGGATGCGTCGACCTGAAATTTCGGCAAGTCATCGGCTAAAGCTGGCGCAATCGCCAGCGCGCATACGAAAAGCGACGGAACTATTTTCATGAGTCTCTCCCCGGCGCCGGCGGCACGAAACCGGCATTGCGCGATGCTCCGCTTTCAGCCACCCGCAATCAAGGGGTGAGCGGTGCAGTGCGGGAGAGTTAGCCTTCTCCAATTTCACGCAAGATTTCGGCCGTGTGCTGACCAAGGCGCGGAGACGGGTGCTCAGAGCCTGCCCTCCAGCCGTCAATGACGATCGGCGTGCGCACGCCGGGAATCGTACCGCTTTTTGCAGCGGCGCTCGGCAGATCGAGTTTCATGCCGCGATGCCTCACCTGCGGGTCGTTGAACACCTGTTCGAGGTTGTTGATCGGGCCGGCCGGCACCTGCTGCGATTCAAGCTTGGCGAGCAATTCATCGCGCTTCATGCGCACGGTGAGTGCAGACAATTTTCCAATCAACTCCTCGCGGTGTTTCAGTCGTCCGACATTGTCTTTGTAGGCTGGATTTTGCGCGAGCTCTTGTGCACCCAGCACGTTGCAGAATTTGACGTACTGATTGTCGTTTCCGGTGGCGACGATCACATGCCCGTCGGAAACCGGAAACACCTGATAAGGCACAATATTGGCGTGTGCATTGCCGATGCGTTTCGGCACTTTGCCTGAGACAAGATAGTTCATCGCCTGGTTTGACAGCACGCCAACAGTGGAATCGACCAGCGCGGTGTCGACATAGCAGCCCTTGCCGGTTTTCTCGCGCTGCGCCAACGCAGCGAGGATGCCGATGACCGAATAAACGCCGGTGAAGATATCGGACACCGGGATGCCGATACGGGTCGGTTCCCCATCCGCCATTCCGGTCAGATCCATGATCCCGCCCATGCCCTGCGCCATGAGGTCATAGCCGGCGCGTTTGGCGTAGGGACCGTCCTGTCCGAAACCGGTCACCGAGCAGTAGATGAGCCGCGGGCACTCCGGAGCGAGACTTTTGTAATCGAGGCCAAATTTTGCGAGTCCGCCAACCTTAAAGTTTTCGATCAGTACATCCGATCGCGCAGCCAGCTTGCGCACGATGCGCCGGCCTTCATCGCTTTCGAAATCCATCTCGATCGAACGTTTGCCCCGATTTGTGGAATGAAAATAGGCCGACCCGATATGATTGCCGTCGGCGCCCTCAACGAAAGGCGGCCCCCATCCGCGCGTGTCGTCGCCGGCACCTTTGCGCTCGACCTTGATTACATCGGCGCCGAGATCGGCAAGTACCTGTCCGGCCCAGGGCCCGGCCAGGATGCGGGCAAGTTCAAGGACGCGGAGACCCGCTAACGGCTTCGACATTTGTAGGAACTCCCGGCAAAACACAGTGACGCCGGGTTTATAAGGTGATCGGCGTACGCTGGCCATACGGGAATTGTCCTATCGTCGCATGGCGGGCCCAGCCTATGGCGCTAGGGCGTACCGGCGGCTAATGTGAAGTGGGGCGGCGAGGGGCATTTTTGGTTATTTCGACACTAACCAAACGCGGCGGGAATTTGCGCCGCAAGAAGAGACCCCATGGAGGAGCCTAAGATGAGAAAAATCTCAACATTCTTTGCCACGGCCACTGCTTTGATCGTCCTGTCGGCGTCCGCGCACGCGCAAGTGACGATGAAAGCGTCGCATCAATTCCCGGGCGGTAAAGGCGACGTCCGCGATGACATGGTGCAGATGATCGCGAAAGACGTGAAGGCTGCCAATGTCGGCATCGACATTCAGGTTTATCCGGGCGCTTCGCTGTTCAAGCCCAACGACCAATGGAACGCCATGGTCAACGGCCAGCTCGACATCACGCTTTTTCCGCTCGATTACGCCAGCGGAAAGGTGCCCGTCTTCAGCGCGACTCTGATGCCTGGTCTCATTCGCAGCCAGGAGCGAGCCAAGCGCATTAACGATTCCCAATTCATGAAAGATATGCGTGCAGAGATCGAGAAGCGCGGTGTTATCGTTTTGTCCGACGCTTGGTTCGCGGGCGGCGTTGCGGCCAAGGACGGCTGCATCGTGCACCCGAATGATTTGAAAGGTCGCAAGTTCCGCGCTGCCGGTCCGACGTTTGCCGGCATGTGGGAAACCGCCGGCGCGAGCATCGTGAGCCCACCTTCGAACGAAATCTATAACGCGTTCCAAAGTGGCGTCGTGAATGCCACCGACACCAGCCTCGGTACCTTCCAGTCCATGCGGCTGTATGAAGTCACCGATTGCCTCACGGCCCCCGGCAACAACGCGCTCTGGTTCATGTACGAGCCGGTGTTGATGTCCAAGAAAAGCTTCGACAAGCTCAACAAGCAGCAGCAGGACGCCATAATCACGGCCGGCAAAAAGGCGCAGGCCTACTACGAAGGCAAGGCCGATGCGGTGAACAAGGAAGCGATCAAGGCGTTCGAGGACCACAAGGTCAAGGTGGTCACGCTCAGCGACGCTGACTATCAAGCGTGGCTCGACGTCGCCAAGAAGAGTTCCTACGCAAAATTTGCCACTGACGTCCCCAATGGTCAGAAACTGATCGACGAGGCGCTCTCGGTGAAATAGCGGCAACGCAGCCGGCGGGCGCTTCGCCTGCCGGCTGACCTTTAAAGTGCGGTTGAGCCTCGCTCGGTACGGACTTTCGAACAAATTGGAAAAGACAAGCCCATGGATACCTACATTCGGGCTGTAAATTTTTTGTCGCGCGTCGCGGGCGTGACCGCGGCCCTTCTCATCGCACTCGCTGTGCTCGTAATTTGCGATATCGTGGTCGAGCGCTACATCTTGAACCTGACCACGATCTGGCAGATCGATGTGGTTACCTACTCCATTGTCGGCGCGACTTTTGTCGGCAGCGCCTACGTCCTGATGACGCGAGGGCATGTCAACGTCGATATATTGCCGCTGCATGTCGGTCCGCGCGCCCGGTATTGGCTTGCTTTGTTCACCAACCTTCTGGCGCTCGCGTTTTGCGTCGTTATTTTCGTCCTTTGCACCGCTTATTGGTATGAGGCCTATTCGGAGCGCTGGCTTTCCAACACCGTGTGGCGGGCGCGGCTCTGGATTCCCTATCTTTCGATGCCGGTCGGTCTTGGGCTGCTCATTTTGCAATATTTGGCGGATTTGCTCTGCCTGGTGACCGGGCGCTCACCGCCGTTCGGCATTCAGGATAAACAGGACGCTGAGGATATTGCCCGAGCTCAGGCGCAGGAAGCGTTGGGAAGCGCGCCGTGAGCCCGACCACGCAAGGGACGCTTGTCCTCATCGTCACGTTGCTGATGCTGGTATCCGGCATCCCGGTCGCCTTCGGGCTGGGCGCGATCGCAATTGCGTTCCTGGTCCTCTTCCAGGGATTTGACGCCCTGCATGTCGTCGCGGAAACCTTCTGGTCGGGGCTGGACGAATTCACGCTCGTCGCAATTCCGATGTTCGTGATGATGGGAGCGGCGATCGGCTCTTCGCCGGCGGGCAAAGATCTTTACGAGGCGCTCGATCGTTGGCTCTACCGATTGCCCGGCGGCCTCGTCATTTCAAATCTCGGCGCCTGCGCGATCTTCGCCGCGCTCACCGGATCGTCGCCAGCGTGCTGCGCGGCCATCGGCAAGATGGGCATTCCGGAAATGCGCCGGCGCGGCTATCCGGACGACGTTGCAACTGGCTCAATCTGCGCTGGAGGCACGCTCGGAATCCTCATTCCGCCGTCCATCACATTCATTCTCTACGGCATTGCCACCGAGACCTCGATCGGTCGCCTGTTCATCGCCGGCGTCCTGCCGGGCCTGATGTTGACGGGCCTGTTCATGCTGTGGACGGTGTTCATTATCTGGAAGCGCGGCTTTCGCCCGCACGCCATCGACTTCCGCTATTCGTGGAAGGAGAAATTCCAGTCAATCCCGAAGATCGCGCCGTTCATCTTCATCATCGTTGGCGTTATGTACGCGCTCTACGGTGGCGTGGCGACGCCATCGGAAGCAGCGGGCGTCGGTGCTGCGCTGTGTCTTTTCCTGGCGATCTTGATTTATCGCCTTTGGAAGGTTCAGCAGATTTGGCTCATCCTGCGCGACACGATGCGCGAGTCAGTGATGATTCTGACCATCATCGCTACTGCCGTTCTGTTCGGCTACATGCTCACTTCGCTCTACCTGACCCAGACACTGGCGCAGGCGATTGCCGATCTGCATGCCAATAAATGGATGTTGATGTTTCTCATCAACATTTTTCTCCTGGTGTGCGGATTCTTCATTCCGCCAGCCGCCATCATCCTGATGACCAGTCCGATCCTGCTGCCGATCATTACCGCGGCAGGGTTCGATCCCGTCTGGTTCGGTGTGATTTTAACCATCAATATGGAAATCGGCCTGATCCATCCGCCGGTCGGGCTCAACATATATATTGTGAATGCGATTGCGCCGGACGTACCGCTGGCGAAAGTGATGTGGGGAACGCTTCCCTATGTCGTTTGTATGATGTTGGCGATCGTGATCTTGTGCTTCTTTCCTGAAATTGCCACATGGTTGCCTAATCATCTGATGGGCGTTGCCATAGGGCCTAAATGAACACCTCGTTCTTCGGGGAATTGCTGCAAACCATTTCCGAGCGCGGCCGCGCGCTGCTTGCGCGCGATCGGCGCGGCGATGCCTCCGCTCGTTCCGAGAGCCTGGTCGAACTGTGCGAAGATCTTTTGTCCGGCCGTGGCGAGGCTTCCGGCGTCGCGCTTGCACGTGAGATTCTTGGCCGCTACGCCGACCTCACTATCGGGCCTCGCATCGCCTTCTTTGAAGCACTGGCGCAGCGTTTCAGCACCGACGCTGGGCACATGGAAAAGGCGATCGCTGCCTGGCGCGCTGCGCCGTCGGATGAAACTGCAGCCGAGGTTCATTCGGCCTCCGAACCGCGTCGGCAGGAGCTGTTCCGCAGGCTGAATCTCGCCCCGGGTGGCACCGCTGCGCTGGTGCGCATGCGCGAGCAATTGATGGATGTGCTCGAGCACCGCGACGATCTTGGGCCGGTCGATGACGATTTCGTCCACCTGTTCACGTCATGGTTCAACCGCGGTTTCCTGGTGCTGCGCCGCATCGACTGGTCGACACC
>DAHUXA010000062.1 GCA_027307405.1 Hyphomicrobiales bacterium
CGTGTTTCCCTCGCTCGCCGCGCTGGCCTGGAACGAGCCGCGGCGGCGCGCCTATTGGGACTCTGAGCTGCTCAACGCGCTACGCATCGTCGAGCGCGGCTGGGGCACGCCGCAGGAGATGAACGGCTCGTGGGCCGGCGCGATGGGCCAGAGCCAATTCATGCCGTCGAATTTCGTGGACTATGCCGTCGACTTTTCAGGCGATGGCCGCATCGATATCTGGAGCAACGTGCCGGATGTACTCGGTTCCACTGCGAACTATCTCCACAAATGGAAGTGGAATGCCGCACTGCCCTGGGGTTTTGAGGTCACGGTGCCGAATGGGTTCGACTACATGGGCAGCCGCGCCACCTTCGCAGAGTGGCAGGCGCTCGGCGTGCGTCGTGCCGACGGCAAACCATTTCCGGCCTCGGGCCAGGGAATTCTTTTCTTCCCCAGCGGCGCCAGCGGCCCGGGATTTATCGTCACGGAAAATTTCGATGTGCTGAAGGAGTACAACAACTCCGATGCTTACGCGATTGCGGTCGGTCACCTCGCCGATCGCATCCATGGCGGCGGCCTGGTCAAGACGCCTTGGCCGAAGGACGACCGGCAGCTTTCACGCGACGCCCGCATTGCCTTGCAGAAAAAATTGTCAGAGCTCGGCTACAAGGTGAAGGACTTCGAAGGCCATATCGATTTCGACTTGCGTGACAACATCCGCGTCGAACAGAAAAAATTCGGAATGTTGCCCGATGGCAACCCGACCGCGGTCCTGCTGGACAAACTCGACATAAAAGCCCGCTAACCCGAATGGTCTCAGCCGGACGCCGGAGAGAGGCTAGAATGCCTTTTTAGGTAGAAAATTCCTCGGAATGCATTTTATAGTTGCAGCCGCGACGGGGGCGGTCTCTTTGGCGCCCTATTTCGCTGGTCTGACACGGCTTCTTAACGGGCTTATTTGACAGTAGGGGTCACCTTCCCCATGTTCCGGGCCGAACATACGGTCGATTCCGCCCTGATTCTCAACGGTTTTGGCGGATAACCCTCTGGATTTCCATGAATATTGTCGTAGTCGAGTCGCCGTCCAAGGCGAAGACAATCAATAAGTACCTCGGCTCCGGCTATGAGGTCCTGGCCTCTTTTGGCCATATCCGTGACCTGCCCCCCAAGGATGGCTCGGTCGATCCGGAAAACGATTTCCGGATGCTCTGGGAAGTCGACGCCAAGTCGAACCAGCGCATGAACGATATCGCACGGGCGCTCAAGGGTGCCGACAAGCTGATCCTCGCCACCGACCCGGATCGTGAAGGTGAAGCAATCTCGTGGCACGTGCTTGAGGTGCTGAAGGAAAAGAAGGCGCTCAAGGACCAAAAGATCGAGCGCGTGGTCTTCAACGCCATCACCAAGCAGGCGGTGACCGAAGCGATGAAGCATCCACGTCAGATTGATGGCGCATTGGTCGATGCATATCTCGCCCGCCGTGCGCTCGATTATCTCGTGGGCTTTACCCTCTCGCCGGTGCTCTGGCGCAAACTGCCGGGCGCCCGCTCCGCCGGACGGGTGCAGTCGGTTGCGCTGCGGCTTGTCTGCGATCGCGAGCTCGAAATCGAGAAATTCATCGCGAAGGAGTATTGGTCCATCCTCGCCAAACTGGCGACCCCGCGTAACGAAGTCTTCGAGGCGCGCCTGGTCGGTGCCGACGGGCAGAAGATCCAGCGCCTCGACATCGGGTCCGGCGCCGAGGCGGAATCCTTTACCCGCGATCTTGAGAACGCCATCTTCAAGGTGACCGCGGTCGAAGCGAAGCCGGCACGGCGCAATCCGCCGCCGCCCTTCACCACCTCGACCATGCAGCAGGAAGCCAGCCGCAAGCTCGGATTCGCCCCAGCGATCACCATGCGCCTCGCGCAGCGACTCTACGAAGGCGTGGAGATCGACGGCGAAGCGACCGGCTTGATCACCTATATGCGTACAGACGGCATCGACTTGGCGCCGGAGGCGATTGCCGACATCCGCTCCATGCTGGGCCGCAACTACGGCAAGGAATACGTCCCCGCTTCGCCGCGCGAGTATCACAACAAGTCGAAGAATGCGCAGGAGGCCCACGAAGCGGTGCGCCCGACCAGCGCCGGCCGCACACCCGCCGAAGTCGCCAAATATGTCGATCGCGACCAGGCGCGCCTGTACGAGTTGATCTGGAATCGCGCGGTCGCGAGTCAGATGGAATCCGCCGAACTCGAGCGCACCACGGTCGACATTGTCGCCAAGGCGGGTTCGCGGAACATCGACCTGCGCGCTTCGGGCCAGGTCGTGAAATTCGATGGCTTTCTCACCCTCTATCAAGAAGGCCAGGACGAAACGTCCGACGATGACGAGTCACGCAATTTGCCTGCGATGTCCGAGGGCGAGTCGCTCAGCAAACAGGCAATCGAATCGTCGCAGCATTTCACCGAGCCGCCGCCGCGCTTCTCGGAAGCGGCATTGGTCAAGCGCATGGAGGAGCTCGGCATCGGCCGGCCCTCGACCTATGCCTCGATTTTGCAGGTGCTGCAGGACCGCGGTTATGTCCGCATCGACAAGAAGCGCCTCATTCCGGAAGACAAAGGCCGCGTCGTCGTCGCCTTCCTGGAAAGCTTCTTCACGCGCTACGTCGAATACGATTTCACCGCCGGTCTTGAAGAAAAGCTCGACGAAATTTCGGCTGGCAACATCAACTGGCGCGCCGTGCTCGCCGAGTTCTGGGAGCAGTTCGTCGGTGCCGTCAACGAGATCAAAGAGGTGCGCAATCGCGTTGTGCTCGACGCCCTCAACGATTTGCTCGAGCCGCATATTTTTCCCGAACGCACTGACGGCAAGCCACGTCGCCAGTGCCCGCAATGCGATACCGGTCAGCTTTCGTTGAAGACCGGACGCTTCGGCGCCTTCATCGGTTGCTCGAATTATCCGCAATGCAATTTCACACGGCAGATCACGCCCAACGCCGACGGAGTTCAGGGCAAAAAGGTGCTGGGCGAAGACCCGGTGACCGGCCTTGAAGTGACGCTGCGCGGCGGCCGCTTTGGCCCCTATTTGCAACTGGGCGAGCAGATCAAGCCGCCGAAACCGAAGAGGGGCGAGAAAAAACCGGAAGTCGAGAAGCCCAAGCGCGCGAGCATCCCGAAAGGCATTGCGCCCGACGACATCGATCTCGAAAAGGCGCTGGGTCTCCTGGCGCTGCCGCGCGAAGTTGGGCTGTCGCCGGAAGACGGCGAACCGATCCTCGCCGGCATCGGGCGCTTTGGTTCATACGTCAAGCACGGCAAGACCTATGCGAACCTGGAAGACGGCGACAATGTCCTGACCATCGGCCTCAATCGCGCGGTCACCTTGATCGCGGAGAAGAAAGCCAATCCGAAGAAAGGCCGGCGCTTCGGCGCCGATCCCGGCAAGCTTTTGGGCGAGCACCCGGACAAAGGCGGGCCAGTTGTCGTCAAGAACGGCCGCTATGGGCCTTATGTTAGCCACAACGGCATCAACGCGACCATCACCGGCGACAAGACGCCGGAGACGATCACGCTGACTGAGGCGATCGTGCTGCTCGACGCCCGCGCCGAACAACTCGGCTCACAGCCGCGGCGGGCGGCCGGACGCAAGAAGGCAGGCGCCCCCTCGGAAGCGCCAAAGGGCCGCAAGAAGAAGGCCGCCGAAACGGCAGATGCGGCCGAGAAAGCCGCCAAACCGCGCAAGAAGCCGCCGAGAAAGACTGCCAAAATCACAGCCGCGGAATAACTGGCGAAGCTGAGTTTCGCTCATTACATTTTGTTCAATCGCGCCGTTTCGGCGCAGGATTTTTATTTTGAAAAAACACGCTAAGAAAACACCCCTTCTCCCTTCTAAGGCTGACATCCTCGCCTTCATCGGCAACAAGCCCGGCAAAGTCGGCACCCGCGAAATTGCGCGCGCCTTTGGGCTGAAGAATGCCCTCCGAGCTGATCTCAAGCGCCTGCTGCGCGAGCTCGCCGACGAAGGCTCAATCGAAAAGCGCCGCAAGAAGCTGCACCATGCAGGCGCCCTGCCCTCCACAGTGCTTGCCGACGTCACTGCGCGCGACAGCGACGGCGATCTCATTGCCACACCCGACGAATGGGACGAGGAAGCGCATGGCGCAGCACCGAAAATCCGCATTCATTTGCCGCGCAAGGCACGCCCGGCAGAAGCCGCCGGTGTCGGCGACCGCGTACTGCTGCGAGTTGAAGAGACCGATGAAGAAGACGGCATTCGCCATCGCGGCCGTGTCATCAAGATCATCGATCATCCCAAGCACCGCGTGCTGGGCATTTTCCGGACAATCGCGCACGGCGGCGGCCGGCTGGAGCCGGTCGACAAAAAGATGCTCGGGAAAGAACTCACTATTCCGGCGGGAGCGACTGCGAACGCCGAGGACGGCGATTTGATCGCTGTCGAAACATCGCGCGCGCCGCGTCTCGGACTGCCAACCGGACGGGTCGTTGAGAGGCTCGGCTCACTCAAAAGCGAGCGTGCTGTCAGTTTGATCGCAATTCATGCGCACGGCATTCCCTCCGTGTTCCGCCGCGAAACGCAACTCGAGGCCGACGCCGCCAAGCCCGCACCGCTTCACGGCCGCGAAGACTGGCGGCACGTACCCCTTGTCACCATCGATCCACCGGACGCCAAGGATCACGACGACGCCGTGCATGCCGAGCCCGATACGGCCCCCAACAATCGTGGCGGCTTCATTGTCAACGTCGCAATTGCCGATGTCGCATACTACGTCAAACCGGGTTCGGCGCTCGATCGCGAAGCGCTCTCGCGCGGCAATTCGGTGTACTTTCCCGACCGCGTCGTACCGATGCTGCCGGAGCGGATCTCGAACGACCTGTGCTCATTGCGCCCGCGAGAAGACCGCGCCGCCATCGCCGTACGCATGGTGATCGGCGCCGACGGCCGCAAGCGCTCGCACTCGTTCCACCGCATCATGATGCGCTCCGCCGCGAAGCTGTCCTACCAAGAGGCACAACTGGCGATCGGCGGACGTCCCGACGAAGACAGCGAGCCGCTGGTAGAACCGGTCCTCGCGCCACTTTATGCCGCCTACGGAGCGACACAGCGCGCGCGCAACGAGCGGCAGCCCCTCGATCTCGATCTTCCCGAACGCAAGATCCTCCTGAAGGCAGATGGCACCGTCGACCGCGTGATTACGCCCGAGCGGCTGGAAGCACACCGACTGATCGAGGAATTCATGATCCTTGCCAATGTCGCAGCTGCTGAAACGCTCGAACGCGCTCGCTCGCCCCTGATCTATCGTGTGCACGACGAGCCGGCGATGGAAAAGGTGCAGGCGCTGCACGAATTCCTCGCCACCCTCGATATCCCGTTCGCAAAAGGCGGCGTGCTCAAGCCGGAAGCTTTCAATCGCATTCTCTCTCGCGTGAAGGGCCGTGACGCAGAGCAACTTGTCAACGAGGTGGTGTTGCGCACGCAGGCCCAGGCCGAATATGCGGCAGAGAATTACGGCCACTTCGGCTTGAACCTGCGCCGCTATGCGCACTTTACCTCACCAATTCGCCGCTATGCGGACTTGATCGTGCATCGCGGGCTTATACGCGCGATGAAGCTCGGCCATGAGGGTCTTCCCGACGGGACCGACCAGAAATCATTGGCTGAAGTGAGCGCGCAGATTTCCGCTACCGAACGCCGCGCCATGTTGGCTGAACGCGAGACCAACGATCGGTTGATCGCGCACTTCCTTGCCGATCGCATAGGCGCGAGTTTCGACGGCCGTATTTCCGGAGTCACCCGTGCAGGTCTATTCGTGAAACTGCGGGATACCGGCGCAGACGGGTTCGTACCTGCGCGCACCATTGGTGACGAATATTTCCGCTTTGACGAGAAAGGCCACGCGATGGTCGGCTCTCGATCTGGCGAGACTTACAGATTGGGCGATCCGGTACGGGTCAAGCTTGTGGAGGCCGCGCCGGTTGCCGGGGCCCTGCGCTTTGAGCTTTTGTCTGAAGGACGCGCTGGGCGCCCCCAACGTCCCGCGCGGTACGAGCGCGGGCGACAATCCCACTCGCGCGGCAAGCAACGGAAGGCACGATGACGAACGACCTCGGAAAGCTTTGGGCCGAGCGCATGACCAAATCGGAGCGCGACACCTCTTTTCCCGACAGCGAACCGCGCGATGCCGCGACGCTGATGTTGATCGACCGCTCCGGCGCCCAGCCCAAAGTTCTGCTCGGCCGTCGTCATGCCGGCCACAAATTCATGCCGGGTAAATTCGTTTTTCCCGGCGGCCGCATCGAGCCACTCGACCGATCGATGACCGCGGTGAGTGAACTGCACCCGGACGCGCAGAAGAAGTTGTTGGAACGGGTCGCTGAGCCGAGCAGCCAATTTGCGCGTGCCTTTGCGCTTGCGGCGCTACGCGAGACCGCGGAGGAAACCGGTCTTTTGCTCGGCGTGAAACGTGACCAGCCCCCCATCGTACCGGGTGCGATCTGGACCGAATTTGCCAAAGCGAACATTCACCCGGACCTCGGCCAGATCCATTTCGTCGCACGCGCCGTTACGCCGCCGCGCCGGCCTCGCCGCTTCGACACGCGTTTTCTGACCGCGGACGCTTCAGCCATCGCCCATAAAATTGAGGGTGTGGTGGGTCCGGATTCTGAACTGGTCGAGCTCACCTGGGTGCCGATCGCGGAAGCCGCCCAACTGGACATGCCGACCATTACCGGCATTGTTCTGGAGGAACTGCTGGCGCGCGTGGAAGCCGGCATGGCTCACGACTTACCGGTGCCCTTTTACTTCATGGTTGAAAAGCAGTTCTTCCGAGAACTGCTGTAACCCGCGCCAAAAACGGGACTTTCTTGACATTTACCGCTTCGACGCTAGTTTCCGCGCCAAAGCAGCCCCACCGTCGCAAGATTGAGTTGTAAGGGAAAATTCCATGGCCAAAGCCATCAGCCTCAAGATCAAGCTGGTTTCCAGCGCCGGCACCGGTCACTACTACGTGACCCGGAAGAACTCGCGTACGCAGACCGATAAAATGAAAAAGAGAAAATATGACCCGATCGCGAAGAAGCACGTCGAATATTCCGAATCCAAAATAAAATAATAATTGCGGAGGCATCCGCGATGCTTCGCACTGCCTTTATCGCGCTGTTGCTGGTGCCGCTTGCGTTCGCGCAGGCTGGAGCGGTGGAAAAGCATAAGCTTGCGCTCCAGATCAGCGACAACGACCCGGCCAAGATGAACGCGGTGCTCAACGTCGCCGCTAACGTATCAAAGTACTATTCGGACAAAGGCGACGAGATCGAGATAGAGATCGTCGCGTTCAATGCCGGGCTGCATATGCTGCGTGAGGACACCTCCCCGGTAAAGCCGCGGTTGAAATCCTTCAAGCAAAGCATGCCCAACGTATCGTTCATGGCTTGCGAGAATACGCTTGAGGCGATGACCCGCAGCGAAGGCAAGGAACCGCCGTTGGTCGAAAATGCCGAGCGCGTGAAGGCCGGCGTGGTCACGCTGATTGAACTCAGCGAAAAGGGCTGGACGATCGTCCGGCCCTAGCGCGATTGCTAAAATCAGGTGGCCGGCCGGAAGCGGTAGCATGAGGAGGCCACTCGCACCGCTCCCGGGCCGGCCGAACCCCACGGACCCAGGAGATGCGGCGGACCTGAGCACTCCGTAGGGTATTCACGCTTAGCGCCGACTCAAAGCACGTTCACCGGCAAGGCTAGACCAAGCGCCAAGGTCGACAAAACGGCTTGCTAACACGCTGGAATATCTTGGCAATTTTTGTGGGCGGCGACTCTGTTACGCGGCGTCCGGTACCACGCGGTTGCGCCCGTCGCGCTTCGCGCGATAGAGCGCCTGGTCCGCGCGCTTGAGAATGGTGGCTGCATTGTCGCCTGTACCCGACAGCGCGGCGATACCGATCGATATCGTGACTTCAAGACTGCGCGCACCTTGCTCAATCACAAAAGGTTCAGTGGCGATGCGCCGACGCAACCGTTCGGCCACGATGGTCGCCACGGCCATGTCCGTTTCCGGCATCACGATGACGAACTCTTCACCGCCATACCGGCAGGCGAGATCGATATTACGGATGGCCTTGCGTATGCGTAATGCGAACTCGCGCAACACATCATCTCCGGCGTCGTGACCATGGCCATCGTTAATTGCCTTGAAGTAATCGATATCGACGACTAGCACCGCGATCGGCTTGTTGCGAGTGGCAGCCTGCTCGACGAGCGTTCCCAGATGAGTTTCCATGTAGCGCCGGTTGAAAAGGCCCGTAAGCCCGTCGGTGACCGCCAATTCGATCGACGTCTGGACGTTATCGCGTAACCGCTCGGTGTAACGTCTCTTCTTGATCTGGGTGCGGACGCGGGCGAGCATTTCGTTCTGGTCCACCGGACGCAATAAGTAATCGTTCACGCCGATTTCCAGCCCGCGCGCAAGCCGCGCGCCGTTATCCGCTTCCGTGATTGCAAGGATCGGGATATTTCGGGTGCGTTCCAGCGAGCGGATTTGGCTGCACAGACGAAGGCCATCGAAGTTCTGCAACCCGAGCGAAACGATGACGAGGTCATACCCGCCTTCAGCGGCCCTAAACAAAGCTTCATCTGGTTTGATTTCGACATCGACCGTATGTTCGGCAGATAGCGTGGCCAAGAGCCGTTGATAAGAACTTGAGCGGTCATCCACGATCAGAACGCGGCCATTGCGGCCGGTTTCCGTGACCGCCTCCCGTTCGGGACTCTGGATGCCGATCTCCCTCGAGGTAACCGCGCGCATGCGTAATTCGTCGGTGACCATTTTCAGCCGCGCCAGCGAGCGAACACGTGAGATCAAAGCGATATCGGTTACAGGCTTGGTAAGGAAATCATCAGCCCCGGCTTCGAGCCCGCGAACCCGGTCAGACGGTTGATCGAGTGCCGTTACCATGACGACCGGAATGTGATGCGTGAGCGGGTTGGACTTGAGCTTGCGGCAGACCTCGAAACCATCGAGCTCCGGCATCATCACATCAAGAAGTACGATGTCGCACTCAGCCCGCTCGCAAACCGCCAAGGCATCGGCGCCATTGTATGCCGTCGCCACGTCGAAATATTCCGCTGACAGCTGCGCCTCGAGCAGCTTCACGTTGGCAGGCACGTCGTCTACAACAAGAATACGCGCAGTCATCGACGCACCATCAACTCGCGCCTAAAAAATGGCGGATGGTCTCGATGAATTTTCCCACCGCGATTGGTTTTGAGAGGTAGGCCTCACACCCGCCCTCGCGAATGCGCTCCTCGTCGCCTTTCATGGCGAATGCGGTGACTGCGACCACCGGAATGGCCTTGAGATCGGGATCGTCTTTAAGCCATTTGGTCACTTCAAGGCCCGAGACCTCCGGCAATTGGATATCCATCAAAATCAAATCCGGCCGGTGCTTGCGAGCGAGATCGAGTGCTTCGATCCCATTGCGCGTGCCGATGGTTTGGTAACCATGCGCTTCGAGGAGGTCGTGGAAGAGCTTCATGTTGAGCTCGTTGTCTTCCACGATCAGGACGGTCTTTGGCATTTCCTTACCGCCCTTTTGTCCCCAGTGCGCGAACAGTCGCGCGTGCGCGTCCGTCCGCGCTCGGGCATGATCGGCACGGTAGTGCCGATTTGTTACGGAAAGGCAAATTTAGCCGATGAAGCATGGCCATACGTTGACACAGGAACAGGCAGAAGGGCTTGCGATTCAGGCCCTTACGTTCATCGCCGGCGATGGCGAGCGACTCGGTCGCTTTCTCGCCGTTACAGGGATTGGCCCAGCTGAGATTCGGTCTGCGGCGCGTGAGCCAGGGTTTCTGGCCGGCGTGCTCGAATATATGGCATCCGACGATCGGCTGATTGCGACCTTTGCCGGTGAAAACAACCTCGACCCGGCCGACATCGACAGAGGGCGCGTGGCGCTTGCCGGGAGCCCGTGGGAGCGCGAAATGCCATGAGTTTTTGCCGGGACTGTCTCGCCGATACGCCCGACCAAGCTTCGCGCTGCCCGGTCTGTGGCTCCCCGCGATTGGTACGTCATCCGGAAGTGGACTCACTCAGCATCGCGCACGTTGATTGCGATGCATTCTACGCGACCATTGAGAAACGTGACGATCCCGCGTTGGCTGACAAACCCGTGATCGTGGGTGGCGGCAAACGCGGTGTGGTGGCTGCCGCGTGCTATGTGGCGCGCACCTATGGCATCCGTTCGGCAATGCCGATATTCGAGGCCAAACGGCGATGTCCGAATGCTGTCGTAGTGAAGCCGAACATGGCGAAATACGTCCAGGTCGGCCGAGAAGTCCGCAAAGCAATGTTTGCGCTCACGCCGCTGGTCGAACCGCTATCGATTGACGAGGCGTTTCTCGATCTCACCGGTACCGAGCGGTTGCATGGAATGATCCCCGCGAAAACGCTGGCGCGTTTCGCCGGCAAGGTCGAACGGGAATTCGGCATCACGGTTTCAATCGGCCTTTCGGTCAACAAGTTTCTTGCCAAAATTGCGTCGGACCTCGACAAGCCCCGTGGCTTTGCCGTGCTGGGACAAACCGAAGCGGCCACATTCCTGGCTTCCAAACCCGTCGGTTTCATTTATGGAGTCGGCGCGGTGAGCGCAGCCAAACTCGCATCCGATGGCTTTCGCACGATTGCGGATTTGCAGCGCGCGGACGCGAACGATCTCATGCGGCGATACGGTGAGGAAGGCGCACGGCTTTGGCGCCTCGCCCGTGGCGTAGATAGTCGCATGGTCAATCCAGAGCGCGACACCAAAAGCATCTCAGCGGAAACCACGTTCGAGCAGGACATAGGTGAGTTTCGCCCGCTCGAACAACATCTGTGGGATTTGACCGAGCGCGTGTCTGCGCGGCTCAAAGCCAACACGCTCGCCGGTTCGACCGTGACGCTGAAACTAAAAAGTGCGGATTTCAAAATCCGTACACGCGCACGCGCACTTGGAAGTCCGACCCAACTGGCCACACGCATTTTTGCCGCAGGCCGCGACCTGCTCGCGCATGAGGTAGGGACGACCCACTTCCGACTGATCGGCATCGGCGTCAGCAATTTGGAAGAGGTCGAGGGCGACGACTTCGCCGACCTCATCGATCGCCGCGCAGCGGAAGCCGAACACGCCGTAGATAGGTTACGCTCGAAGTTCGGCCGGGACGTCGTGGTGAAAGGCCTAACGTTCGACGATGACCAAGCCGCGCCTAAGGACAGGGCTTCGGTTTCTTCAGCTCCAGCGAAGTCATCTCGCCGCTGATCGTGAAATCGGTATAGTCGAGAATAAGCGCGCGCGAGATGCCGTTCTCGTAAAGCTCAAAACCGATGGAATAGACTGGGGTTTGCTCGCCGGTTTGCTCGGCCTTCTCGTCCTTCTTGTCGAAATAGCTGATCGTCACGGGCCAACGCATGAGCTTGGCAAGTTCTGGAATTTTTGCCGCTGCGTCGGTAGGCGTTTTTTCGCCGGGCGGAATCGGCCGGCCAATCACGGTGAGCGTGTTGTAGAGTTTCTCCCCGGTTTCCGAGCCATCGTAGACCGGAAACTCGAGAACAGATTTACCTTCGCGCGCCGCGACAATAATCCGGCGCATGTGCTCGGTTGGAAATACCGCGCCACCGGGCACGCTGAAATTCGTTTCCTTGGGCTTGCTTAGACTGACAGCCACCGTTTTCGTGTTGCGCTCGGCGTGACCATTCACAACGTCCGTGCTGCGCTGGTTGAACAGGTTTTCCGAACTAAACCGAAACTTCTTGGCGTCGCCATCTTCCCAGGTGTTCGAACGCAAATCGCTTAAGGCCGCCTGCCCCTCGCCGGAGTCAAGTTCCGACACTTGGCGAAATTGCAGTTCATAGCCATCGCAGGCATTGCCGGAGAAGTCGTACAGAATGCGCCCACGAACGCCTTCAATTCCGCGGCTGCCGTGCGATTTGGACAGTTTGAGATCGTAAACTGCACGATGTGGCGCCAATAACACGTGATCGGCAGGTGGCGCCGCCGCCAGACGATCAATCGTCCCGGCTGTAAAGGCAATTGCCAGGATGGCCAGAGTCCAAAGCTTGGTGCGGGCAGAATTTTTCATCGATTCGGGCCTATCCCCTGCGGCCTGAGTGCCGCCGGCGCGAGCAGAAAGATGCAAGATGTGGGCAAGATAGAGGCCGCAACAGATTCCGGCAACCGCAGTAACGGGCCTGCTTGCGCGGCGACAAGCAATCGGCCAAGGATCGCGTGCATCCCCACGCCGCCGCGGAGGGCCCATGGCCGGATCGATTGAAAAGAGACTTTCAAGCCTTGGCGTGACTTTGCCAACCCCGGCAGCCCCGATCGCCAACTATGTGCCGTCCGTGCGCAGCGGCAACATGCTCATGGTCTCCGGCCAAATCTGCTTTGGCGCGGATGGAAAGCTGGTTGCGAAAGGCCAGCTCGGGGCCGCCGTCTCGATTGAGGATGGCCAAAAAGCGGCGCGCGCCTGCGCAATCAACCTGCTCGCGCAGGTCAAGTCCGCGCTTGGCGATCTCGACAAAGTGGTGCGCGTCGTGCGCTTGGGCGGATTCATCAATTCGGCACCCGGCTTTACCGAAGGACCGAAGGTCATGAACGGCGCCTCCGATTTGATGGTCGAGGCTTTCGGCGACAAAGGTCGACATGCGCGCAGTACGGTGGGGGTCGCGGCACTGCCGGCAGATGCCGCTGTCGAAGTCGAAGGAATGTTCGAGGTCTCCTGATCGTCCAATGCCCAAGCTCGATTGGCTTATCGCGCGCCCGGTCGCCCATCGCGGCCTCCACGACGCGTCGATCGGGGTCATCGAGAACACGGCCGCGGCGTTTTCGGCGGCAATCGCCTCCGGTTACGGTATCGAAACCGATCTCCAAATCAGCGCAGACGGCGAAGCCATGGTGCACCACGACGACGCACTCGGCCGTCTGACAGAAGGCAGCGGCGTGCTCGCCAAAATGAGCGCCGCGCAGATTGCGGCGGTTCGCTTCAAGGTCGGCGCTGCGCGCATCCTTACCCTCGGCGAGCTATGCGATCTTGTCAGGGGACGGGCCACACTATTATTGGAGCTTAAAAGCCATTTTGACGGCGACATGCGGCTGGCAAAACGCGCGGCTGAAGTGCTCTCAGGCTATGCGGGTCCGGCAGCAGTCATGTCGTTCGATCCGGATTTGATCGAGGCGGCGCGGCATGCGGCGCCGCGTCTGACTCGAGGTATCGTGAGCGAACGGCACTACTCTGATCCCGAATGGGACGACCTGCCTAACTCTCAAAAACGGAGTATGTCCTGGCTACTACACGCGCCCCGAAGCCGTCCGCAGTTCCTTGCCTATTCCGTCAGCGATTTGCCCGCGGTGCCGCCCGTGCTGGCCCGCATGATCTTCGGCTTGCCACTGCTGACCTGGACCGTGCGAAACGCGAGGGATGGCAGCCGCGCTGCTCGCTGGGCCGACCAGATCATATTCGAAGGTTGGCGGCCGTAATTCCCGCACAAACCGAACGGCAGCGGCCTAAAGTCCGGGTGAATTTCGAACGAATTCAGGCGTAAAGTCCGTCTAGAAAAGTTGCCCCTATGACCGACGTACAGCTTCGAATTCGCGTTACGCAGTCCCTCGCCAAGGTTCCGGCGAGGGCCTGGAACACGTGTACAATTCAAAATATCGAAAGCTTAGTTAGCGCAAAACATGAGGATAACTTGTCCTCAGAATTATCAACACGAGGACAGTCAAATAACCCTTTTATTTCGCATGAGTTTTTGTCCTCACTTGAGGAGTCTGCTTCGGTCGGTGATCGGACCGGCTGGCAACCGCGGCATCTCCTCGCCGAGGACGTCACGGGCAGTTTGGTTGGTGCTGCGCCCAGCTATGTAAAAACCCACTCCCGCGGTGAATACGTGTTTGACCATGGTTGGGCGGAAGCCTTCGAGCGCGCGGGCGGCGATTACTATCCCAAGCTCCAGATCGCAGTGCCGTTTACGCCGGTAACCGGCCCTCGTCTGCTTGCTGCTCCTGGGCCGATCGCGGATGCAGTCCGTGGCGCGCTGGGCGATGCCCTTATTGAAATCACGTCCGCCAGCGAGATCTCATCTGCCCACGTAACGTTCCTGACCGAGCCGGAATGGCGCACGCTCGGCAAGCGTGGCTTCCTGCAACGCACCGACCAGCAATTCCATTGGGTAAACGCTGACTATGCGAATTTCGACGATTTCCTCAACCACCTCGCCTCGCGCAAGCGCAAGACAATCAGGCGCGAGCGCAAGGAAGCGTTGCGCGCGGGCATCGAGGTATGCTGGTTGACTGGCGCCGATTTGACGGAAGCCGTGTGGGACGCTTTTTTTGCATTTTATATGGAGACTGGCTCGCGAAAATGGGGCCGGCCTTATCTGACCCGAGATTTTTTTTCGATTGTCGGCCAGAAAATGCGCGATCGCATCCTGCTTGTGATGGCGCGCCGGGCCGGGCGCTGGATCGCCGGAGCCATCAATTTCATCGGCGATGACACACTCTACGGGCGCAACTGGGGGGCGACCGAACACCATCCATTTTTGCATTTCGAGCTCTGTTACTATCAGGCTATCGACTATGCGATTACGCACGGGCTCAAACGTGTCGAAGCCGGTGCGCAGGGCGAACACAAGCTCGCACGGGGCTACTTGCCGCACACCACTTATTCTGCCCATTTCATCGCCGATCCGGCCCTGCGCCGAGCGGTTGCAGATTTTCTGTCCCGCGAACGCGTTTATGTACAGGCTGCAGCCGAAGAGCTTGCGGCGGCGGCGCCATTCCGCAAGGATTTGGTGGAACAGGAGTGACCGGGGGAGCCGATGCCGAGTTACGATCCAAATAATATCTTTGCCAAAATCCTGCGTGGTGAGCTGCCCTGCTACAAGGTTTACGAGGACGATAAGGTCCTTGCCTTCCTCGACATCATGCCTCGTTCGCCGGGCCACACGCTGGTGCTACCGAAAGCGCCGGCGCGCAATATTCTCGATATCAGCGCCGACGACCTCGCGCATGTGATCACGGCGGCGCAAAAGGTCGCCAAAGCGGCGGTCAAGGCATTTTCGGCTGACGGCATCACCATCCAACAGTTTAATGAGGGCGCTGGCGGTCAGGTGGTCTTCCACCTGCATCTTCACGTCATTCCGCGCAAGGCCGGCGTCGCAATGAAGCCGCCTGCGAGCGAAAAAGAAAAACCGGATGTGCTGGCCGAGCATGCCAAGAAGCTCGCCGCAGCCATCAGCGGCTAGCGCACGACTAGCCATCCGCCCAACAGCAACGCGGCCTCCCCAACCAACACGCCGGCAAAGGCCGACCGCTTCATTGTGAGATAACCGAGGAAGCCACATGCTGCTGCGCTCACACGCACGCCAAGCGGAATACCGGCAAGAGCGCCGCTCGAAAATACAATCAACTTGGCAATGACGCCTGCGAGTATCGCGGTGGCGACCGCGCGTGACCACACCACGATTTCGGAATCTTCATTGAGCCCGCGCGCCAGCACCAGACCGAACACGCGCCAGACTTCGTTCGGAAGATATCCGACCAGGACCAGCGCCAGATAGGGTGCGAGGTCGGTCCAAATGGCGCTCATGCCGCAGCCTCACGCAAACGATGAACGATATACGCCAGCGTGCCGCCGCCGATCCCGGTCCACAGCAGATCGAGTTGGACGTTGGTGGCAGTCAGGATTGTTCCAAGTAACAGACCCAGCACCAATGCCAGTTTGTCCATCATTGCCTTCGCATTGCGCGCCGTCGACAACAGGAACGACAACGGCGTGAGGAACAGTAGTGCGCCCGCAAACAGGGGCGGCAATTCGGCTGCAAGATAGTAGCCGACGAAGCCGAAACTTGCCGCCGTGCTCATGTAGCCAACCGCCAACCCGTTGCAGAACGCGATGCGCCGCTCGCGAGGGACCCCCGGCAACAGCCGGATCGATTCCACCCACATGCTGACGGAGGTGAAATGCGTTGGCAGCAGCAGGTCGCGTAGCCGGGTGCCTTCCCCGCGCAGTAACGGGAGCAACGCGACGACCATTGGGAACAGCCGGATTGCACTCAGGGTGACAGCGATCGCCGCTTCGATGAGCGCCGAGTCAGCGCCGAGCGCGGAGATCAGGATAACCTGCGCTGGTGCGGCCCAGACCAGCACGGTGGATAGTGCCAGCCACCATGGCGAAAAGCCGAAGTCATGGGCCAGAGCACCCATACCGATGTAGGTGCCCGCCAGCACCAGAAAAAACACCGAAGCAAGTGCCGATTTCATTCCACCCAAAAAGGCGGCGGTAGAAGATGAAAATGTCGCGGGCGGCGGCATGGGTGCCGCACAGCTGTCTCATAGGGTTGACGCGTCCGCAACCGGATGCGCACGCATGCGCGGTCCGCGAAATGCGAAGGCCGGGCGCAAGGCCCGGCCCATTTATCGTTCGGCTTCTGACTATACCTTGGCCAACGGCACTTTTGGCACCGAACCGCGCTTGGGCTTGGGCCGGGGCGAAGCGCGACGCTTGGCTTTTGGCCGCACCGCCGGCAACTTCTCCGGCTTGGGCGTAACCGGACCATCGAGAAACTGGAAGCCGAGCTTGTCGCGGCCCTGTTCGTCCTTGTCGACGATCACGCGCACATGCCCGCCCGTCTTCAGGTGACCGAATAGCACTTCATCGGCCAGCGGCTTCTTTATGTGCTCCTGAATCACGCGCGCCATCGGCCGGGCGCCCATCAATTCATCGTAGCCATTGGCGATGAGCCAGCGGCTCGCCTCGTCGGAAAGTTCAATCGTGACGTTACGATCACCGAGTTGTGCCTCGAGCTGAAGCACGAATTTCTCGACCACTTTGGCTATTACCTCCTGCGAGAGATGCGCGAAGGTAATGGTGGCATCTAGCCGGTTACGGAATTCCGGCGCGAACATCTTGTTGATGGCTTCCTGATCGTCGCCCTCGCGCTTGCTGCGCGTAAAACCGTAAGCGTGTTTGGCAAGATCAGAAGCGCCCGCATTCGTTGTCATGATCAGAATGACGTTGCGGAAATCGACTTGCTTACCATTGTGATCGGTGAGCTTGCCGTGATCCATGACCTGCAGCAGCACATTGAACAAGTCCGGATGCGCCTTCTCGATCTCGTCGAGCAGCAACACGCTATGCGGATGCTGGTCGACACCGTCGGTAAGCAGCCCGCCTTGGTCGAAGCCGACATAGCCTGGAGGTGCGCCGATCAATCGCGATACCGTATGCCGCTCCATGTATTCCGACATATCGAAGCGTATGAGCTCGACGCCGAGCGAGGCGGCAAGTTGCTTTGCGACCTCGGTCTTACCGACACCGGTCGGGCCTGAGAACAAGTAGCAGCCAATGGGCTTTTCCGGTTCGCGCAAACCTGCGCGCGCCAGCTTGATCGAAGCCGAGAGTGACTCGATCGCCCTGTCCTGACCGTAGACGACTGACTTTAGGGTCTGCTCCAGATGCCTAAGCACCTCGGCGTCGTCTTTGGAAACGGTCTTTGGCGGTATTCGCGCCATGGTCGAGATTGTGGTCTCGATTTCTTTTAGCCCAATCGTCTTCTTACGCCGGCTCTCTGGTAGCAGCATCTGCGACGCGCCGGTTTCGTCGATGACGTCGATCGCCTTGTCGGGCAGCTTCCGGTCGTGGATGTACTTTGCCGAGAGCTCGACCGCGGCCTTGATCGCCTCATTCGTGTATTTGAGTTTGTGATAATCCTCAAAATAAGGCTTTAGGCCTTTCAAGATCTCGATTGCGTCCGCCACCGACGGTTCGTTGACGTCGATTTTTTGAAATCGACGAACCAAGGCGCGGTCCTTCTCGAAATACTGTCGGTATTCTTTGTAGGTGGTCGAGCCGATGCAGCGGATCGTGCCGGACGCAAGTGCTGGCTTGAGAAGATTCGAGGCATCCATTGCCCCGCCCGACGTGGCGCCGGCGCCGATAACAGTGTGAATCTCATCGATGAACATGATCGCGCCGGGATACGCTTCGATCTCCTTGATGACCTGCTTGAGGCGCTCTTCAAAATCGCCGCGATAGCGCGTACCTGCGAGCAGCGTGCCCATATCAAGAGCGAATACCGTTGCTCCTTTAAGCACGTCCGGGACTTCGCCATGGACAATCCGGCGTGCCAAGCCTTCCGCGATCGCGGTCTTGCCGACACCAGCATCGCCAACGAATAACGGGTTGTTCTTCTGTCTGCGGCAAAGAACTTGAATGGTGCGGTTGATCTCGGGATCACGTCCGATGAGCGGATCAATCTTGCCGTCCTTGGCCTTCTTGTTGAGATTGACGCAATAGGCTTCGAGCGCGTCGCCCTTTTTCTTTGGCTCGTCCCCGCCTTTCGTGTCGGCTTCTTCTTCGACCCCACGAACCGGACGCGACTCCGATAGACCCGGCCGTTTGGCAATGCCGTGGCTGATGTAGTTGACGGCGTCGTAGCGTGTCATGTCCTGTTCTTGCAGGAAATAAGCGGCATGACTTTCGCGTTCGGCGAAAATCGCTACCAGAACATTCGCGCCCGTCACCTCCTCGCGCCCGGAGGACTGCACATGAATGACGGCGCGCTGGATCACGCGTTGAAACCCGGCCGTCGGCTTGGAGTCTTCGGCGCCATCCGTGATCAGATTTTCGAGCTCTGATTCAAGATAAGCAGTGAGACTGCGACGCAGCTTGTCCAGATCGACATTGCACGCCCGCATGACCGCAGAAGCATCCTGATCATCGATCAGGGCCAGCAGCAAATGTTCGAGCGTCGCATACTCGTGGTGCCGTTCATTGGCGATCGCGAGCGCACGGTGGAGTGACTGTTCGAGGCTGCGGGAAAAAGTTGGCATTAAGCTTTCCAGTTCGTTTGTTTTGCAGGGCCCCGACTCACTTCTTCTCCATCACGCATTGCAAAGGATGCTGATGTTTTCGCGCAAAGTCCATGACCTGCGTCACCTTGGTCTCCGCGACTTCGTAGGTAAAGACGCCACATTCGCCGATCCCGTGGTGATGGACATGTAACATTATTCTTGTGGCCGCTTCATGGTCCTTGCCGAAGAAGCGCTCCAGCACGTGCACAACGAACTCCATCGGGGTGTAATCATCATTGAGGATGAGTACACGATACATGTTCGGCCGCTTGGTCTGCGGTTTGGTTTTGGTAATGACCGCGGTGCCAGGGCTGCCCGGCTCGTTCCGGCGCTTACGATCATCGTCGGCCATCCAGGGCGCAGCGCTGCGCGGCAGTACCGCGCGGATTGGTCGCTTCTTGCTATCTGGGGACGTCATAGTAGGCCGAGGCAGTATCATTCCTGGAGTTGCACCATGGCCGTGCCGGCACAAGGCCGGTCGCCATCATAGAGATTCGGGCACACCTATTCCAAGTTGGCAATTCGCTTAAGGCTGCCCCGTTCCGGGACAAGTGGCAGAATTCCGCGATTTTGCGCACTCAAATGCAAATAACCATTGCTTAAGCGATCGCAACCTGTTTTCGGGCAAATTGAGGTTAGTTTCCCCCAAATTCGCGCCCTACCTCTCACGCTTTTTCAAGGGGGTACCCCCATATGGAGGAACTCTGCTGGTAGTTCGTTTCCACAAACATTGGGTGAAGCCGCATGTTAGCCCGTTTTCTGACAAACGCCCGGGGCGGTGTAGCCCCACTCATGGCGGTCGTCGCCGTCCCCGTTATGGCCGCGGTCGGCATGGCCGTCGATTACTCGCGGGTCAATGCTGACCGCACTGCGTTCCAGGTCGCCCTGGACGCAACCGCTCTGATGCTTTCAAAGAATGCAGCAACTGAATCGAAAGATTCGCTTCAGAGCCAAGCTACAAACACTTTCAATTCACTGTACAGTCGGCCTGAAGTTACCGACGTCACTATAACTCCAAACTATACTTCATCCGGCGGATCCAAGTTGACGCTGAACGGCACCGCCATCGTGCACACGAATTTTCTCGGCGTTATCGGCATCAGTCAGGTCGACATCAGTGCAATGTCGGTTTCGACCTGGGGCAACACACGGCTGCGTGTTGCGTTGGTGCTTGACAATACCGGCTCTATGGCGAGCGCCGGCAAGATAGACGCGCTTAAAACTGCGTCTCATAACCTGCTGACGCAGCTCCAACAGGCTGCGGTCCATCCGGAAGACGTCTATGTTTCCATCGTTCCGTTCGTCAAAGACGTCAACGTCGGTCCCGCAAACTACAATCAAAGCTGGCTGCGCTGGGATTTGTGGGAAGAGGTCAACGGCAGGTGCAGCAACACGACATACCACAACAAAACCAGCTGCGTCTCGCACAGCAAGATCTGGACGCCCGCGGCACACAGCACCTGGAACGGCTGCGTCACCGACCGCGACCAGAACTTCGATACCACAAACGGCGCGCCAGTTAGCGGTGGCACTCTGTACCCGGCCGAGCAATATTCCTCTTGCCCAGCATCATCGGTATTGGGGCTGAGCAATGACTGGACCGCGCTGAACGCCAGGATTGATGCGATGACGCCGGCGGGCAACACCAACCAGGCGATCGGATTGCAGCTTGGTT
>DAHUXA010000063.1 GCA_027307405.1 Hyphomicrobiales bacterium
GGGGATGTAATAGAACCCGACGCCGTACAGGCTACAAATCTTCACGTACTGGACCGGTTTGGCCTTAACGGGAAGATCGGCTGCCTGCGCCCCAGCTACCGCAACGAGCCCCGCTGCCGAGCCAAGGAGAAGACTTTTCACCATCTTCATCTTGAACCTCCAAACATTGTTTATTGAGAGGGTTCCGTATCCGACCAGTGCGAAGACACCGAAGGTACTTCCCCTTGCTCCCCGCTAACCGAGCAGCAGCCCGGGCAGCGCAACAGGGGGATGCCCCCCTCCGTCGCTTTGTGACATTAACGGATGGACCCCTCTAAGCAATGAATAACCACCCTTCCCACAGGCCCTGAGAGCGCTTTTCGGGCGAGTGTTGCGTAAAAAACACGCACATCCCGGAGGGCTTGAATCCGCTCACCCTTGGTCTTGAGCAAGATCGATATAACCCTGTTTTTTCAAAGTTTTATGTGCTCTTGAGGTGGCTCAGCCACCGATAGAAAAAAGTGCCGCCTTGCCCTTCTAGATGCCGCCCGCGCCATCCACCCGGACCATACCGCCATTGAAACCTGCCGCCGCCGGCCGCCCGCGGATTAATTTCCAGGCAAAGGCCGCAGGCGGTGATTCGGAACCGGAGTTTCAATCTGGCGGAGACGGAGGGATTCGAACCCTCGATACGCCTTTGGAGCGTATAACGGTTTAGCAAACCGCCGCCTTCAGCCACTCGGCCACGTCTCCGCAAGCTGAAAGGCGTATAGATTCCACACTGTACGGTCAAACAGCGGAATTGAATCTCGGTTACGCCGGCTGAATTCTAAAGATCGACATTGAAGGATTGACGGCCGATGAACCGAAAGCAACGCCGCGCCACGCTCAAGCATGGCCCGCCGGCCGCCGCGCGCCGCTCCGATTCCGGCGGCGATCAGATCCGCCAATTGTTTTTCGAAGCGGCCGAGTGCGAGCGCAGCCACAAGCTCGATGACGCCGCGCGCATCTACAAGCGCGTGTTGCTGCTCAATCCCGACCATGCCGAAGCCTGCAACAATCTCGGGCGCGTGCTCCAGACGCAGGGCAAAGCGAAAGAGGCTTCGGGCTACTACGCACGCGCGCTGACGCTGATGCCGCAGCTGCTCGAACAATATGCCGGCATCTGCGCAACGCTCGCTGCGTTGTTGCCGCCACTGGGTGAGGCGCTCCGCAGGCAAGCCGCATCCTCGTCGAAACAGTTGACCGAAAGCGAATTGCTGGGCGACGCCGGCCTTGCTGCGATCGCAGCGGACCCGCTCCTGCTCCATCTCCTGCAATCGACGCCGGTCCGCGACGTCGCGTTCGAGCGTTTGCTCACATCATTGCGCCTGTCACTTCTGGCGGACGCAATGGCTGGCAAGACGGCCTCCGAACCCGCTCTTGGTTTTGCCTGCGCGCTCGCCAAGCAGTGCTTCATCAATGAATACATTTTCACGACCACGCCTGAAGAAGACACGCAAGTTGATCAACTCAAGTTGGCGTTAAGTGAAGCACTAAAGGCGGGAACAGCGGTTGACCCGGCGCAGCTTGCGGCGCTCGCGATGTATCATCCGCTGCATACGTTTGCGTGCATACCGGTGCTGCTCGAGCGCCATTGGACAAAGGCAATCGATGATTTGCTGACGCAACAACTGCGCGAGCCCGCAGAGGAGCAGTCGCTGCGCGATTCAATCCCGCGCCTTACCGCGATTGATGATGAAGTTTCGCAGCGGGTACGCCAGCAATATGAGGAAAACCCTTATCCCCGCTGGGTTTACGCCGCCGGGCAGGTTTCGACGATTCCCATCGATCAATATCTGCGTGAGCAATTTCCTGCCAGCGTCGTCGCGCCGTTCGGCAAGACCGGTGCGTTCGACATGCTCGTTGCCGGCTGCGGGACCGGCCAGGTTGCGATTGCCTCAGTGCAAAAATATTCAGGCGCGCAGGCGCTCGCGATCGACCTGAGTTTGAGCAGTCTCTGTTACGCCAAACGCAAAACACCTGCCGAGTTGGCGGCACGTATCGACTATGCGCAAGCCGATATCCTCAACCTTGCATCGATCGGTCGCAGCTTCGACGCCATCGACGCCTGCGGCGTGCTCCATCATATGGCGGATCCGTTGGAAGGCTGGCGCATTCTGCTGACGCTGTTGCGGCCAGGAGGCGTCATGCATCTCGCGTTTTACAGCGAGACCGGCCGCAGCGACGTGGTTGCCGCACGCTCCTTCATCGCCGAGCGCGGCTTTGGTTCAACGCCAGTCGACATCCGGCGCTGCCGGCAAGAGATTCTGAAAACACCGCTCGCCACCATCACGCGTTTCACGGATTTTTTCAGCACTAGTGAATGCCGCGATCTGTTGTTTCATGTGCAGGAAAGCCGCCTCAGCCTTCCCGCGATCAAGACGTTTCTCACACAAAACGGTCTGCGGTTTCTCGGTTTCGAATTCAACGCGCCAATAGCAAACCGGTACCGCGGGCTATTCGCAGAGCAAGGCTGGTCTATGACGGATCTCGATCGCTGGCACGCCGTCGAAAGCAATTACCCGGATACATTTTCCGGCATGTACCAATTCTGGGTGCAGAAGAGCTGAGCGTGCGGCCTGTTAATAGGCCACAACCCCTCACCCGCCGCCTTCGCAAATGCTTCGGCGTGCGACCTCTCCCTGTGGGAGAGGTAGAGAAAGCGCGGCCTGAACTAAAGCGGCGCGCGGGGGGTTATCTCATCCAAGACCAAAAAGGAGATCTCGCCATGCGACTGACAACCTTCCTTGCGGCCCTTGCGCTACCGGCCGTGCTGTCACCCTCGTCCGCGCCCGCCTATGAAATGCCCTACGATCCCTATCCGTGGTGCGCCGTTTACAGCGGCGACGCCGGCGGTGCCTCGAACTGTGGCTTTCTAACCATCGAACAGTGCAGAGCAACGGTGAGTGGTATTGGCGGCTTCTGCGAGCCCAACCAATTCTACAATCCGCGCGGAGCTGCCGCGCGCGCCCAAAAACGCGCCCCGCGTTAACGCCGCCGGTCACGCGGTTTTGAGGTTCGTGCGGCGCGCTCCCCGGCGCCGGATGAACTAACATCTGCCGCTCCGATCAGGGAGATTGGAATGCGATTTGGATGCGTCGTGTTAATTGCGATTGTGGGAAGGGCTGTGTCCACGCCCGCGCGCGCCTATGTGATGCCTTACGATCCCTATCCGTGGTGCGCCGTCTATGGCGGCCGCGGGGGTGGCGGGACGAATTGCGGTTTTCTGACCATCGAACAATGTCGGGCGACGGTCAGTGGCATTGGCGGCTTCTGCACGCCCAATCAATTCTACAATCCGCGGCCGGCCGCACGCGCCCGCAAAAGACAGGCGAACTAGCCTGCATTGACTGCCCTTTGCACCCGTGCGCAATTGCGCCGCCGTGCAGTCGAGGCCCTTCAACATCGCGCAAGCCTTGCAAGAGGCAGTGACCCTGCATCAGCAGGGGCGCCTGCGTGAGGCTGAAAAGCTTTACGCGCGCGTTCTCAAGGCGGCGCCGGACAATTTCGACGCCCTCCATCTGCTCGGTCTCATCAAGGCGCAAAATAGCCAGATGGGCGACGCCTATCGCCTGATGTCGGCGGCATTGAAAATCAATCCGAACGCCCCGGACGCGCTGATCAACTTTGCCAATGTGTTGCATGCGCTCAAGCGCGATTCCGACGCGCTCGACTGTCTCGACAAGGCGCTCGCTCTGCGGCCCGGCGATCTGGAAGCCACGCTGTACCGCGGAAATGCTTTGGCTGCGCTCGATCGCGCGCAGGACGCGCTTTCATGTTTCGATGCGGTCCTGGCGCGCAATCCCCACCGCGGCGACGCGCTTCTCAATCGCGGCACCGCGCTTGCCAAACTTGGCCACCACGCGCAAGCGCTCGCCGATTTCGACGCGGTCATTGCACAGGCGCCAAACCATGTCGAAGCCTTGTACAATCGAGGCACTGCCCTGCTCGATCTCGATCGCCATATTGAGGCGCTTGAAACATTTGACCGCGTGTTGGCGCTTGCAGCCCAACATGCGAAGGCCTGGAACAACCGGGGGCGCGCATTGCAGGCGCTCAATCGGCACGAGGAAGCGGTTGCGAGCTTCGAGAAAGCGATCGCAACCGACAAGAATTATGCCGATGCGCACTCTAACCTGGCGCTTTCACTCCTGACGCTCGGCGAACTTCATCGCGGTTTTACCGAGTATGAATGGCGCTGGAAGCGCACCGGAATGTCGGATACGCGGCGCGGCTATCGCGGGCGTCTCTGGCTCGGTGAATTTCCGCTCGGCCAACGGACAATCCTGCTGCCGGCCGAGCAAGGGCTCGGCGACACCATACAGTTCGCGCGCTATGCGCCGCTCCTGGCGCGCGCTGGCGCAACGCCCATTCTCGAAGTGCATCCTGAACTCAAAGCGCTGCTGACGAATGTCGAGGGCGTTGCATCATGCCACGCGCGCGGCGAGGCCCTGCCCGCTTACGACTACTATTGTCCGCTCGGCAGTCTGCCTTTGGCGTTCAAGACCGAACCGGCAACGATCCCCGCTGATATCCCCTATCTGAGCGCCGACGACGCCTCCGTTGCGAAATGGCGGCCGGCGATCGAAGCGCTGGCAGGAAAACGCGTGGCTCTCGCCTGGGCCGGAAATGCCCGCCACCCGAACGACCGCACGCGGTCGATCGACCTCAAACTGCTTGAGCCGTTGTTTGCGCTGGAAGGCGTTTCCTTCATCAGCATCCAGCGCGAGTTGCGAGACGGCGATGCTGCGCACCTCGCGCGTCACTACAACGTCACTCACGTCGGCGACAACCTTGCTGACATGGCCGACACCGCCGCCATTGTCGCGCTCGTCGATCTCACGATCGCGGTCGACACCTCAGTCGTTCATCTTGCGGGGGCTATGGGGCGCGACGCCTGGGTCCTGGTGCCGTTTTCGCCCGACTGGCGCTGGACGCTCGGCGGTGAACGCAGCCTCTGGTATCCGCAGGCGAAACTATTTCGTCAACTGACACATGGCGATTGGCCAAGTGCGATCGCCACGGCGCGTGACGCGCTGCTGCGCGTCGCGGCAAAACAATGATCAGGCTGCGACGCGAACAGCGGCTGCCGGAGCTGGCGTCTCAGGATGCGCCCTGAGCCAGTCGCGCGCCGCGCGCTGCGCACAGCCGATTTCGGAATCGCTCATCTGTTCGGCGATTTCACGGCGCAACTGCGCGGCGTCCTTGTGGCCACGCATGGCCGCAATGTTGAACCACTTGTGCGCTTGCACCAGATCAACCGGTACGCCCGCCCCCGCGGAAAAAACCATGCCGAGACCGAAACAATCTTCGGCACTCGCTGGCTCGGCGCCCCCTGACGCCATTTCCATACTCGTCATTTCGACTCCCCCTCTTGTTCCCAACGGTGCACCCAATGTGGCCCGTCGGTCCGCGATGCCCCTGTTGCCTGGAGCTTTGTCCTAGCGGCGCGATCTTCGGGATAAAATTTGAATGGCAGTTTAAGTGACGCGATGAATCGAACATGAATGCGCGCCAGCTCCGCGCCGCTTGGTGCCGCATTGCTGCCGTAAATGGCCTGTTTCGCTGTCTATTGAGAGATCACTAACCGAACTCTTTCAGCCGTAACTAACCACCAAACGATCTCATCATCATCCGGCCCATGCTGGACCGCGTTTCGTTCGGTGCACGGCCACACAACCTCTCCGCTGTCATTGCCGGGCTTGACCCGGCAACCCATGATGAATTGCAACGGCAAAAATCAGTACTGCTTGCGAGGGCGGAACCTCATCATGGATGCGCGGGTCAAGCCCGCGCATGATGACTGAGAGACCGAATACGCAGCCTATGCAATCCATGAGGCAGTACCGCTATGACAACCGCCTCGTCATTGCCGGGTTTGACACTGCAAGTCGGGTTTTTTGCGTGCTGCGGAATCTGTTGCTCTGGGTCGCCGCTTGCGAGTTCGCAACTGGATTCCCGCTTGCGCGGGAATGAGCGGAGTGATGCGAGCGGAGGGGGCGGCTCAGTCGTCATGCGCGGGCTTGACCCGCGCATCCATGAAGGGGCGTGCTTCTCAACTCGCGCGAGCGCGCTGATTGAACAACACCGCCTGGACATTCGGATCCTTCATGTCGATGCCTTTGCGGAGTTCGAGTCCGAGCGTCATGCCGCGTTGGACCGCAGGCCGCGCTTTCACGGCATCGAGCCAGCGCTTGAGGTTCGGGAATTCATTGATGTCCTGCCCCTGCCGTTCCCAACCATTGACCCAGCCGACCAGCGCCATATCGGCAATGGAGTATTTGCCGGCGATGAACGGACGATCCTTGAGACGAATGTTCATCACGCCGTAGAGCCGGTTCACCTCGTTAACGTACCGGTTGATCGCGTAGGTCAGCGTTTCGACCGCGTAATTCTTGAAGTGGTGCACCTGACCTGCCATCGGCCCGACGCCACCCATTTGCCAGAACAGCCACTCATCAACCTCGACACGCGCACGTTCGTCAGCCGGATAGAATTTTCCGGTTTTTCGCCCCAGGTATTGCAGGATTGCGCCTGACTCGAAGATGGAAATTGGACGCCCACCCGGCCCTTGCGGGTCGATAATCGCCGGCATGCGGTTGTTGGGGGCAATCTTCAGGAAGTCAGGATTGAACTGCTCTCCCTTGGAGATGTTCACCGGCTTCATGACGTAAGGCAGCCCGCATTCTTCCAGCATGATTGAAATTTTGAAGCCATTTGGCGTGGGCCAGTAATAAAGCTCGATAGGCTTTGCGGGTCTCGCCGATTTTTTCTTTTTCGTCTTCGCCCTGACCGCCTTCGCGGTCGCCCGCCTCTTCTTCGCTCGCGCCATGTCGTGCTCCGTTCCCGCTGTTTTTTGCAGACAACCGGACAGACCTAGGCCCGACCACCGCAATCTGCAACCGGCGCAAACTTTTCAACGGTGCGCCTCATACGATTGCAGGATGGAGCATGCAACCTATGCGGGTTATTCTGTTTTGGCAGGCTTGCGGACTGCGGCCGATTGCCGACCGACAGCGCCCGCACCTTTTGAAAATAATGGGAAGTGAACTCATGCACAAAGTCTTATTTGCTGCCGCGCTCGCCGTCGGAATGATCACAGCGCCAACGCCGCAACTTATCTCGACCGCCGCCGCGCAACAGCAGGCGCCGGACAAGAATGCCAAGCCGAAAAAGGAGCCAAGTGC
The DNA here is from genome assembly GCA_027307405.1 of Hyphomicrobiales bacterium. Lineage (GTDB taxonomy): Bacteria > Pseudomonadota > Alphaproteobacteria > Rhizobiales > Xanthobacteraceae > Pseudolabrys. Next base: position 7,209 of record DAHUXA010000063.1, read on the forward strand.
AGGACAACTGGCGGCGCGCGAGCGGCAGAAAAAATGCGCCGCCGAATGGAAAGAGGCGAAAGCCGCGAACAAGGTCGAAGGAACGACCTGGCCGAAATTCTGGAGCGCGTGCAACAAGCGTCTCAAGTCAGCGTCCAACTAAACGCGCACCAAAAATTTTTCCCGCGCGCGCACGAACGCAACAACGTACTCCAAACAGACTGAGGGCGTCGGCGAGATCTGAAATCTCGCCGACGCCCTCTTCTGTCATCCGAACCGGGGCGCCGCGGACCAACCGCATTGCGCTGATTACTCCATGACGCACACCGGCCCGTATGACGCAATCTCCGACACGTAAGGCCGAAGATCGGGAAGCAGCGTCAGACTAAAGCTTCCTCTTCCGGCGCTTCGTCTTCTTCGCTGCTTTCGCCGCTGCCTTCTTCCTACGTCTAGCCATTGCTGCCCTCCTAGCCATGGATCATGGCGGGTGTCGCATCAGTACGCGTCGCGAATCGACGAGCACTGTGCATTCGGTTTACTACAGCACGGGCAAAAAAACAGCGTTACCGCCTAACGAAGCGTGTACGCGAGTGCAGCATGAGACGATGTCACTCGTCCGCGCATCAAAATTGAAATTGATCACATGATCGAACAGCACGAGACGTTTGAATGTGCACGCGGGCAAAAAAATTAAAAAACGCACGATGAAATAAGGGTTTTTGCAGCGACGGCATGTTGCCGCGCACATGCCTGGGCGATCAATTTTTTGCGCGATGCGTGTTGTGTTTTGCATCAAAGCTGTTAGCGGCCAGCGCATCTGCGCGACCAAATAATTTTGCACAGATGGCCGCATACGGGGGCTGCCGGTGCCCGGAATCGATCAAAAACGCGCGAATCAGTGCGGGGTGATTCGGCGCGATTCGTGCTTGGGCGCGACCAAAATTGTCCTTCAAACGGATGAGACGGCGACCTCGCATTCAAAAAGTTTTGCGCGCGTGCCCTCTCGAACCAAATTTGAAAACTTTACGTGCCAGGTCAGAGCGCGAGTGCTCGTCACAGTCCGAGTTTGCGTTTGAGTACGTCGTTGACGGCTTGCGGGCTCGCTTTACCTCCGGATGCTTTCATCGCTTGGCCGACAAACCAGCCGATCGCTTTTGGATTGGTCTTCGCATCGGCGACCTTATCCGGGTTTTTGGCGATGATTTCGTCAATGACTTTCTCGATCGCACCAATGTCGGTGACCTGCTTCATGCCCCGCTGTTCGACGATAGCGCGCGGGTCGCCGCCCTCGGTCCAGACGATTTCGAATAAGTCTTTCGCGATTTTGCCGGAAATCGTTCCGTCCGCGATCAGATCAAGCATTGCGCCAAGCTGGCCGGCCGATATCGGCGATGATGCGATATCCTTGCCTTCCTTGTTCAGCCGCCCAAACAGCTCGTTGTTCACCCAGTTCGCCGCCGCCTTCGCGTCTCGCCCCTTCGCGACGGCTTCGAAATATTCCGCGGTCTCGCGCTCGGCCACCAGCACGCCGGCATCGTAAACCGACAAGGAAAAATCGCGCATGAACCGCGCCTTCTTTTCATCGGGCAACTCGGGCAGCTTTTTCTTCAGCGCTTCGACATAGGCGTCATCGAATTCCAGCGGCAACAAATCCGGATCGGGAAAATAGCGATAGTCATGCGCCTCTTCCTTGGTGCGCATGGGTCGTGTCTCTTTTCTATTGGCGTCGTAAAGCCGCGTCTCTTGATCGATCGAGCCTCCTTCTTCGAGCACCTCAATTTGACGCCGGGCTTCATGTTCAATGGCTTCACCGATAAAACTTATGGAATTCATGTTTTTTATTTCGCAACGCGTGCCAAGCGGCTCTCCCGGGCGTCGCACTGACACGTTGACGTCGGCGCGCAAGCTGCCCTTTTCCATGTCGCCATCGCAGGTGCCGAGGTAACGCAGGATCGAACGCAACTTCGCGATAAAAGCTTTGGCTTCCTCGGCGGAACGCAAATCCGGCTTGGAAACGATCTCCATCAAGGCGACGCCAGACCGGTTGAGGTCGACACAGGAATTTGTCGGCGACCGCTCGTGCAGGCTTTTGCCGGCATCCTGCTCAAGATGCAGCCGCTCAATGCCGATGGTGACGCTATCGCCGCCGTCGAGATCGACGGTCACTGCGCCCTCGCCGACCACCGGCGATTTGTACTGGCTGATCTGATAGCCCTGCGGCAGATCGGGATAGAAATAATTCTTCCGGTCGAACACCGATTTGAGATTGATTTTGGCCTTCAATCCGAGCCCGGTGCGGATCGCCTGGCGCACGCATTCTTCGTTGATCACGGGCAGCATGCCCGGCATCGCCGCATCGACCAGCGAAACATGACTATTGGGAGGGCCACCGAACTCCGTGGACGCCCCAGAGAACAATTTCGATTTGGAGGTGACCTGCGCATGCACCTCCATGCCGATGACGACTTCCCAGTCACCGGTCGCGCCTTTGATCAATTTTTTAGCAGTTCCGTGAACGGCCATATCACTCTGTTTCGTCGTTTCGACTGTGGCTTGGTGCCATTTCGTATTTCGTAGCGGCTCGCACCCCTCCGCCGCAAGACACCAGTGGGATATCGCCACGCTGGCGATGCCGCGCCATTCCGAGATTGCCCACACTTTTCGCAGAGCTGCGTTGCCGAGCCTGCGGCCTGCATTCCACGAAATGGCCCGAATTCTGCAACGATTTGCGCGAATTCGCGGCGTAGGCCGCGGAGTCGGAACAGGCTTGCACGACAGACGTTGGAAACGTCATGAACAAAGACAGCAACGGCACATTCGGCATCATCATCGGCGGCGTTGTCGCCGTGATCGCAGCGATCTTTATCCTCAGCGGCGGCGAGCTCGGCGGCAAGAAAACCGTCGAGGGAGATCAGGACCTGCCTCCGGTCGCGACATCGGACAAGTAGATAAGCGTCACCACCACGGTTGAGGACGGAACTGCCCGGCCGCCTGCTCGATCACGGCAGCGAGCGAGAACAACGTCTCCTCGTCGAACGGCCGGCCGATCAACTGCAACCCCAGCGGCAGACCCTGCGCGTCAAGGCCCGCGGGAACGGCAATGCCCGGCAGCCCCGCCATGTTGACCGTCACCGTGAACACGTCGTTCAAATACATCTCGACCGGATCGGCCCCGCCCTTTTCGCCCAGCCCGAACGCGGCCGAGGGCGTTGCCGGCGTCAGCATGGCGTGTACGCCGGCGTTGAAGCAGTCCTCGAAGTCTTTCTTGATCAGAGTGCGCACCTTCTGCGCGCGCAGGTAATAGGCATCATAGTAGCCGGCCGAAAGAACATATGTTCCGATCATCACGCGCCGGCGCACTTCAGCACCGAATCCGTCGCTGCGCGTCTTCTCGTACATGTCGATGATGTCGCGGCCGGGAACGCGCAGGCCGTAACGCACGCCGTCATAGCGGGCGAGATTGGATGAGGCTTCCGCCGGCGCCACGATGTAGTACGCCGGCAGCGCATATTTCGTGTGCGGGAGCGAAACCTCGATCAGCTCCGCCCCCGCGGCTTTCAGCCAGCCGCGGCCCTGCTCCCAGATTTTTTCAATTTCGGCAGGCATGCCATCAAGCCGGTACTCCTTCGGGATGCCGATGCGCAGGCCTTTTACGGATTTGCCGACCGCCGCTTCGTAATCGGGGACAGCGCGATCGACGCATGTCGTGTCCTTCGCGTCAGGCCCCGCCATCGAGCGCAAGAGTATCGCCGCATCACGGACCCTGCGTGCGAACGGCCCTGCCTGGTCGAGCGAGGACGCGAAGGCAACAATCCCCCAACGCGAGCAGCGGCCATAGGTCGGCTTCATGCCGACAGTGCCGGTAAACGCCGCCGGTTGGCGGATCGAGCCACCGGTATCCGTCCCGGTCGCACCAAGACAAAGCTGCGCGGCCACCGCAGCAGCGGATCCTCCGGACGAACCGCCGGGTGTCAGCGGCGTATTCGATCCCTTGCGTCGCCAAGGCGAATGCACGGGGCCAAAATGCGACGTCTCATTCGAAGAGCCCATCGCAAATTCATCGCAATTGGTCTTGCCGAGCAGCACGGCGCCGTCTCGCCAAAGCTGAGATGTGACTGTGGACTCGTAGGTCGGCACGAAATTGTCGAGAATGTGCGAACAGGCGGTCGAACGCACGCCCGCCGTGCAGAACATATCTTTTATGGCGAGTGGAATTCCCTCCAGCGGTCCGGCCTTGCCGGCCGCTATACGCGCGTCGGATGCTTTCGCCATATCGATGGCGCGGTCCGGCGTTTCCAACACAAAAGCGTTGAGCGCACGGGCCTTCTCGATTGCTGCGAGATGCGCGGCAGACAATTCCGCGGCAGTGAAGGTTTTTTTCTTCAGCTCATCGCGCGCTTCAGTCAAAGTGAGCGAAGTCAGTTCACTCACGGCGTAGGCTCATCCGTCGATTGCTGCACGCGCCCGCGGCGGCGTTTGCGCTTTGGCTGTTCGGCGGACGCTTCACACGCAAATCCGGCATCGTCAGCGCGCGCGGCCTTTTTTCCGGAAACGGCCCGCTCCGCTTCAAGAGCGTCGATCATCGACCAATATCCGAGCTCACAGGCGATGCACATCAGTTCAATCCACAATCTGTCTCGCGAGATCCCGTGTCTCGCTTCGCTCGCCCGGGATTGTGGAATGACGTTGTCATTCCACAACCTTTGGCACCAGAAAAAAGTTCTCTTCGCTCATCGGCGCGTTTTTGACGATGTCCCCCGCGATGCCGCCGTCCGTCACCGCGTCGACTCTTTTTTTCATCGTCATCGGCGTCACCGAGGTCATTGGCTCGACCCCTTCGACTTTGACCGACGAAAGTTGCTCGACAAAAGCGAGCATGGCGTTGAGCTCGCCCTTGAGATGTTCGATTTCATTCTCGGCCACGGCGATGCGGGCGAGATGCGCAATGCGGCGAACGGTATTGGCGTCGACGGACATGGAATTTCCGGAGGCGTTTCTATTCCGTCAGCCTATAGCAGAGAGGCTTTCATCGCGACAACCGGCTCAACGCCCCTGGCGACTAAGACGCCATCCGATGCAGCAGCCGCTGCGCTTCGGAGACGAATTTTTCAATCAATTTACCCGCCGGCAACTCGCAGCCAAGGGCAGCAGCCTGCCCAGCAAGCATGGGTGAGAAATCGCCGGACCCTTGTGCCTGCGCCTTTGCGTGTAACGGCGCCAGCGCGCCGCTCGCCAGCGGAAACTCCGGCACGATCCCGCTGATCGGGCCGAGCTCGCGGATTGCGCGATTGATCAGACCGCGAGCGGGCCGTCCGCTGAGGACGTTCGTCACCACCGTGCTGTCGTCGCGCGCTGCCCGTAAGGCCGCGCGGTGTGGCGGCAGCGCCTTCGCTTCAGGGCAAAAAAGAAATGCCGTACCGAGCTGGACGCCTGCGGCACCCAGCGCCAGGGCCGCCACAATGGCGCGCGCGTCGCCAACGCCCCCGGTGGCAATGACGGGTGTCGTCACGGCATCAGCGATCTGCGGCAGCAGCGCAAACAATCCCACCTGCGTGGCAATATCCTCGCTCAGGAACATGCCGCGATGGCCGCCGGCTTCGAGCCCTTGCGCAATGACGGCGTCGCAGCCATTCGCTTCAAGGAAACGCGCCTCTGCCACGGTTGTGGCGGAGCAGATCACCTTGCAGCCCGCAGCCTTCACGCGTGCAAGCAGTGCGCTTTCCGGTAGACCATAGTGGAAGCTGACGATCTCCGGTTTGAGGTCTTCGACAACAGCGCACATTGCGGAATCGAAAGGGGCACGAATTGCCGATGGCACGGGTGCGGCCGGATCGATGCCGAATTCAACATAGTAGGACTTGAGTTTTTCCCGCCAGGCATGCTCACGCGCATTGTTCGGCACGGGTAGCTTGTGCGCAAGGAAGTTCAGATTGATCGGTCTGTTTGCAGTAGCGGTGCGAAATTGACCCACTTGCGCACGCAATTGCTCCGCATTGAGCATACCGGCCGGCAGCGCGCCGAGTCCGCCCGCTTTGGCGACGGCGATGGCAAGTTCTGCGTCCATGACTCCCGCCATCGGAGCCAGAAATATCGGATGTTCGACCTTGAACAGATCGAGAAGTCGTCGGTCAGGCCACATGGGCATCATCCCGGTACGAGCCACGGCGCAAGGCTATCGCGCCCTGCCTCCGCCATGAATTCGCAATGGGTTTACCGAGGACAAGCGTTTCCACGAAGGCCGCGTGTCCGCATTGCAAAAGAGGAGGCAAGCACCGGTGGAACCGGCTACCATTATGTATGCCCGCCCGCACCCATGACCGGTATCCCTATTCGCCTATCGCCGCGCGTCCGGTTTACAACTGGCCGGGCGGCAAACGCCTGGCGATCTATGTTGGCCTCAATCTCGAATGGTTCTCGTTTGGCGAAGGGCTTGGAGCCGAGCTCGCGCCCGGCGGACCGCAGCCGGACGTGCTCAATTACGCGTGGCGCGACTACGGCAATCGGGTCGGCGTCTTCCGATTGGCCGAGCTCTTTGACGAGCTGAAGTTGCCGGCGTCACTTCTGGTCAACTCGGAAATGTACCGGCACGCGCCGCAGGCGATCGCCGCGTTTTCCGGCGCGGAATTGATCGGACACGGCCGCAGCAATTCCGAGCGCCAGGGCGATCTCACCGAATACGAGGAGCGTTTGCTGATCGAGGAAACCACCGCAGCGATCGAAAAACATTCCGGGCAACGTCCGCGCGGCTGGCTTGGGCCCTGGATCTCGCAGTCGCCGCTGACGCCGGATCTATTGCAGGAGGCCGGTTACAGCTACCTGCTGGACTGGTGTCACGACGACCAGCCGGTCTGGATGAAAACGCGCAGCGGCCGCATACTTTCCGTGCCCTACCCGCAGGAGCTCAACGACATCCCGCAGATCGTCGCGCGTAAGCGTGAAGGTTCCGAATTCGCCGATATGATCGTGGATGCGTTCGAGGTCATGCACGAGGAATGCACCAGGCGGCCGCTGGTCATGGGAATCGCGCTGCATGCCTACATTGTCGGCTGGCCACACCGTTTCAAGCATCTGGCGCGAGCGCTCAGGCACATCATGCATCATGCCGACCAGCGCGTGTGGTTTACCACCTCAGGTGAAATCGCAGACTATGCGCGCCAACTTCCGGCCGACACAGTGCCGTAAAGCGTAGTGACACATGTCTGTCATCTTGCCGCTCACTGAAGCCGCATTGCACCTGCCCGCTCGCGGGGCCCTGATCGGACTCGATCTCGGAACCAAGACGATCGGTGTCTCTGCCAGCGATCCCGATCGAAAGCTCGCGACCGGCGTCGAGACCATCGCGCGCAAGACGTTCACCGCCGACGCAGCGCGCGTCCTTGCACTCGCCGCGGAACGTTCAGCTGTCGGATTTGTGCTCGGCCTGCCGATCAATATGGATGGCAGCGAGGGCCCGCGGGCGCAATCAACCCGCGCCTTCGCCCGCAACCTCGGCAAGCTCACCGAACTGCCGATCGCTCTTTGGGACGAACGGCTTTCGACTGTTGCCGTCGAGCGCGAATTGATCGCTGCCGATGTCAGCCGCAAAAAGCGCGCCGCCGTAATCGACCAGCATGCGGCCGCTTTCATTCTTCAAGGCGCGCTTGATCGTTTGTCGCGCTTGTAAAAAAGAAGCCGCTCCGAAGAGCGGCCTCTCCTTCACGACGTCCCCTCAGCTAGCGCTGCGAGTCAATCGAGAAGTTGTTTGTGTTGTGCTGACGCGACCAGTTGTCGCCGTAATAGCCGTAGCTCGGCGCCGGTTGATAGGCATAGGTGTCGGCATAAGGATCATAGGCATACGAGTCATAAGCGTAGCCTGGTTCGTAGGCATAACCCGGATCGCCGTAATACCCGTAGTAGCCGTTGTTATAGGCTGAACTGGCGATTGCCGCCCCCGCTACTGCGCCCACACCGAAGCCAATCGCGGCCGCGTTGCGTCCATTGCGAGCCTGACTTGGGGATGCTGCCGCAAGCGCGAGCGCGCCCGTCAATGCCACCGCAGTCGCGTATTTGAAAATTCTCTTCATGTTTGGCCTCCTTTTCGTGCCGGCTTTTTCACGTATCCGGGCTCAACACGGGAACAGCCACCACAGTTCCTGCAAAACAGGGTCGGGTCATCACGAATATTTGGGGGAACGAAAACATTAACGATCTGAATCAGTGCCTTGTGGATCGGAGGGTAATACCCTTGCCGGGGGAACAAGTTGCGCCTATAGGTCTTGCTTTAATGACCATTGCGCCGAAACCCTCGTTCGTCCTCAGCATGCGGCATCTGTTGGGGATCGAAGGTCTTTCGCGCGCGGACATTTCCGGCCTGCTCGATCTTGCCGAAGAATTCGTCGAGCTTAATCGCCAGGTCGAGAAAAAGCGCACCTCGCTGCGCGGCCGCACCCAGATCAACCTTTTCTTTGAAGTCTCGACCCGGACGCAGGCCTCATTCGAGCTTGCGGGCAAGCGGCTTGGCGCCGACGTGATGAACATGTCGACCAGCTCGTCCTCGATGCGCAAGGGTGAGACGCTGATCGATACCGCGATCACGCTCAATGCCATGCACCCGGACATCATCGTCGTGCGCCACCATGCATCCGGCGCGGTTGAATTGCTGGCGCGCAAAGTGGATTGCTCTGTGATCAATGCGGGCGACGGATCGCACGAGCACCCGACACAAGCGCTGCTGGACGCGCTGACGATCCGGCGCAACAAAGGTCATATCGACGGCCTCCTGGTGGCGATCTGCGGCGACATCATGCACTCGCGCGTCGCGCGCTCGAATATCATCCTGCTCAACGCCATGGGCGCGCGCGTGCGCGTCGTTGCCCCCTCCACTCTCCTGCCGCCCGGCATCGAGCGCTTCGGCGTCGAGGTGGCCCGCGACATGCGAGAAGGACTCGCCGACGCCGACATCGTCATGATGCTGCGGCTCCAGCGCGAGCGCATGAACGGCTCCTACATTCCGTCGATGTCGGAATATTTCCACTACTTCGGCCTTGATGAGAAAAAACTCGCTTACGCAAAACCGGGCGCGCTCGTCATGCATCCGGGACCGATGAACCGCGGTGTCGAAATCGACTCCATCGTCGCCGACGGCGCGCAATCACTGATCCGGGAGCAGGTCGAGATGGGTGTGGCTGTGCGCATGGCTGTGCTGGAAGCCCTGTCACGAAATTTGCCGAACGCATGACATGATGTTGTCCGACCGCCGTCCGATCCTCCTCGCCAACGCCCGGATTGTCGATCCGTCACGCGATCTCGACATTGTCGGTGATCTGTTGATCGCAGAAGGCGTGATCCGCGAGGCCAAGAAAGGCATCGGCGCTGCCGGCGTGCCGGAAGGCACCGATGTGATCGATTGCCGCGGCAAACTGATAGCGCCCGGCCTGGTCGATATGCGCGCCTTCATCGGTGAGCCCGGCGCAGCCAGTCGCGAGACGCTGGCCTCCGCGAGCCAGGCGGCGGCGGCCGGTGGCGTAACAACCGTCATTTGCCAGCCCGACACGTCGCCGGCGATCGACAATCCGGCGACGGTCGATTTTGTGCTGCGCCGCGCGCGTGACAACGCGATCGTGCATGTGCATCCGATGGCCGCGATCACGAAGGGCCTCGACGGCAAGGAAATGACGGAGATCGGCCTGCTCAAGGCCGCCGGCGCCGTCGCTTTCACCGATGGAGTGAAAAGCGTCACGAATGCCCAAGTGATGCGCCGTGTGCTCACCTACGCTGGCGATTTCGATGCGCTGATCGTGCATCACACCGAAGATCCGAACCTGATCGGCGACGGAGTGATGAATGAAGGTGAATTCGCCGCCCGCCTTGGCTTGCTCGGTCTTCCGAAAGCGGCGGAAACAGTGATGCTCGAACGCGACATCCGTCTCGTCGCCTTGTCGGGCGGGCGCTATCATGCGGCCTCGGTGACTTGCGTCGACACGCTCGAGGAATTGCGCCGCGCCAAAGACGCAGGCTTGAATGTTACTGCCTCCGCCTCGATCAATCACATTACGCTCAATGAAAATGACATTGGGCCATATCGGACCTTTTTGAAGGTTGCGCCGCCCCTGCGCGCCGAAGACGACCGCAAGGCGCTGGTCGGAGCCGTCGGTGCCGGACTTGTCGATGTGATCATGTCGGATCACAACCCGCAGGACGTCGAGACCAAACGTGTGCCATTCGCCGAAGCGGCGCCCGGCGCGATCGGGCTCGAAACGATGCTTACGGCAGGCCTGCGCCTCGTCCATGGCGGCGAGATCGAACTGATGGCACTGCTGCGTGCCATGTCGACGCGGCCTGCGCAGTTGTTGGGGTTGCCGGGCGGCACCTTAAAGAGCGGCGCGCCGGCCGACGTCATTGTCGTCGATACGGAGTTGCCCTGGGTGCTCGACCCGAACGAGCTCAAGTCGAAGTGCAAGAATACGCCATTCGATGAAGCGCGCCTCACGGGGCGCGTTGTGCGCACCATTGTCTCCGGACGAACTGTCTACGAATACGTATGACCGCCGCGCTCGCCTTTGCCTTCGGCTATTTGCTCGGCTCCATTCCATTCGGGCTTTTGCTGACGCGCGCAGCGGGCGCTCCCGATATCCGCGCGATCGGCTCGGGCAATATTGGCGCAACGAATGTCCTGCGCACCGGCCGCAAGGGGCTCGCTGCGGCGACGCTCTTTTGCGACATGGTCAAGGGCACCACCGCCGTGCTTATCGCGGCATATTTCGGAGCCGAGGCGGCCATTGCCGCAGGGCTCGGAGCGTTTCTCGGCCATCTCTTTCCGGTCTGGTTGAATTTCAAAGGTGGCAAGGGCGTCGCCACCTATATCGGTGTCCTCATTGGCCTCTATTGGCCCGCGGCTTTGGTTTTTGGAGCCGTCTGGATCGCGGTCGCTGCCGCCACCCGTTACTCCTCGCTCGCCGCCTTGATCGCGAGCGCGCTTACGCCACTCGGGCTGTGGTTCTTCGGTCTTCCCAATGTCGCTGCGCTCTTTCTGCTTCTCACCGTCTTATTGTGGTTCATGCATCGGGCCAACATCGCCCGGCTGCTCAATGGCAGCGAAGGCAAAATCGGCGCAACGGCTATCAACTAAACTTACGGTTGTATTTCGACAAAATCGGTTGTAGTCCTCCCCGCGACCGGTGCGAAGCGGGTGCCAAGGTGGAAGCGCGGACGCAAGTGAGCGACGAGGAGCGGCTCGACTGGCTGCGCCTCATTCGAAGCGACAATGTCGGCCCGCGTACCTTCCACGACCTCGTCAGCCACTACGGCAGTGTCCGTACGGCACTCACGGCCCTGCCCGAGCTCGCGCGTCGTGGCGGTTCGGCGCGTCCGCTGCGTATTTGGTCGCGCGAGCAAGCCGAAGCGGAACTCAAGGCAGCGCGCGAAGCCGGCGTTGAATTTTCACGCTCGGCGAGCCAGACTATCCGTCGCGATTGCACATGATTGACGATCCGCCGCCGGTCCTTGCCGTGCGCGGAAAGGTCGATGCGCTGACGCGGCCACTGATCGCCATTGTCGGCTCGCGCAATGCGTCTGCAGCCGGGGTGAAATTTGCCGAACGCATGGCGCGCGATCTGGGCGAAGCCGGCTTTGCCGTCGTGTCCGGGCTCGCACGCGGCATCGACGCCGCGGCGCATCGCGCCAGCCTCGGCACCGGTACCATCGCCGTGCTCGCCGGCGGCCACCGTCGGATCTATCCGGCCGAACACAGCGAGTTGGTGGAAAGACTTGTGGTGGAAGGCGCCGCCATATCGGAAATGCCATTGACCTGGGAGCCGCGCGCTCACGACTTTCCGCGCCGCAATCGCCTGATCTCGGGTCTCTCGCTTGGCGTTGTGGTGGTTGAAGCGGCGCGCCGCTCGGGATCGCTGATCACCGCGCGGCTTGCCGGCGAGCAAGGGCGGGAAGTCTTCGCGGTGCCTGGCTCACCGCTCGACCCGCGCAGCGAGGGGACGAACGGCCTCCTCAAGCAAGGCGCGACGCCGGTCACCGAAGCTGGCGACGTGATCGCGGCGGTCGAGCCGATCCTTGGCCGTAGCTTTATTCTGCCGTCGGCACAGGAACCATCCCAGGAACCGCTCGGCCCGGGGGATGCCGAACCTGGTGCAGACGAGCGCGGCCGTCTCATCGCGCTGCTCGGGCCAGCCCCCGTATCGATCGACGATCTTGTGCGGCTGTCGCGCACCTCGGCCACGGCTGTGCGCAGCGTTCTGCTGGAACTTGAAATCGCCGGGCGTCTCGCGCGCCATGGCGCGGGGTTGGTATCGCTCCTGTAACGTGCGATACGAATTGCCCCACCGGATTTTCTCCATGGCCAGCCGATACCTCCCGAGCATTGCCGTATTTCTCTTGCTTCAAGGCCTGCCGTTGCACGCGCAGGAGCAATCCTTCGCGGCTTTCACCGCCGAATTGTGGACCGATGCGCAGGCCAAAGGCATTTCCCGCCCAACTTACGATCTCGCATTGAAAGGCGTGACGCCCGACCAGCGCGTGATTGCCGCTACCCAGCGCCAACCCGAATACGGCAAGCCGGTTGGCGACTACGTGAACGCGATCGTCTCAAATCGCCGCATTGCAGACGCGCAACTCAAGGCGCGCGAATGGACCAAGACCTTCGACGCAGTTGAAAAGCAGTATGGGGTGGAACGCTGGGTCCTGCTCGCCTTGTGGGGCATGGAATCCGATTTCGGCACCGAAAAGGATCGTTGGGATGTTTTTCGATCGCTCGCCACGCTCGCCTACGTGAAATATCGCCATCCTTATTTCCGTAACGAATTAATCGTTGCGATGCGCATCATGCAGGACAACCACTTTACCCGCGACAAGATGGTGAGC
>DAHUXA010000064.1 GCA_027307405.1 Hyphomicrobiales bacterium
CGTGTCGCGGGGCCGCTCGGGCCTGTTAGCAGGAACGTAGTAAGAACGGGACCGCTTTGCCAGTCCGAGCCGGGAATAGCGGTTGAAAACCGGGTCTACCGGTCATCCTCTGCGCAGCTATCTCCTGACGTCGTCCTCCGCGAAGGCGCAGGACCCCGCACCTATGAAAGCGGATTGCTGCACCCAAAGTGCCGGATTCCCCGCGTTCGCGGGGGATGACGGCTTCTCGGCTTTCGCGGAGGAGGACGAAAAGGGGCGGCCCCTCGGCCAGCGCCTACCAGAACCGGTAGTTCACGCCGACGCGGAAGATGTTGACCGTGTAGCTCGCCGTGGTGCCGCCGCCGCAGATCGCGAGGCCGCAGTTGGCGGTGCCGAGATCGGCATAGAGATATTCGGCCTTTGCCGACCAGGGTCCGAGGATTCCGTACTCGACACCCAGGCCGGCGGTCCAGCCGGCATTGGTCGAGGTCGCACTCGCGCCGCCGGTCGACATCTGGACATCGCCGAAGGCACCGCCTGCCGTAACGTAGACGAGGGCGCGATCGAAGGCATAGCCGACGCGTGCGCGCGCGGTCGCAAACCAGCTGGTCTGGATTTGACAGCCGGGAAAACTGCAAAAGCCGGTCCCGGTGCTGGTGGAGCTTCTGATCCAGCTTCCGGCCACGTCACCTTCCAGCCCGTAGACGAAGCCACCGTTCTGGATGTTGAAGCCGATCGTTCCGCCGAACAGTCCGCCGCCCGGGTCGACCGAGCCGGTGGCGACGCTGCCGCTCCAATCCGACGAGCCCCAGCCGTATCCGCCGTTTAGACCGACATAGACGCCGCCCCAGCCGAACGCCGGCCCGTAGACGATGGGCTCCTGCTGGTAACGGCCGCCGCCAGGCATATCGGCCGCGAAAGACGGCGAGGCCAAAGCGAACGCCAACGCACACGCAGTGAAAATAGACCGGATCATTGTGATCTCCTGGACGTCGCGGTCGAAACGGACCGTTATTGCGGCGGAGTGGTTGGACTCAAACGCTGCGCTTACGCCACAAGATTCTTGAAATTCACCAAGCGAATCAGGCCCCTAGGATCAAAGAAATTGTTTAACAAGGTATTGCGGTGGGGCTGGAGCGACAGATGCCGCTGTTGCATGACGCTGTGAAAGTCTCTAGAACATAACGAGAACATGATTATATGGAAATTCGCGCGAACGTTCGCGGCCGAGCAAACGCCCTGTGGATTAGGGCCCAAACGCACTTGCCGCCCCTTGGTCTTTGTTTGACGAGGACTAGGGTGAGTTTCGTTTTTCAAAGGGCGCGTGCGGCACGCGGCCTTCAAACGGTGAGCGCTGGCGGCTTCGACTGAAGCGGCATGCGTCATTCGCCAGGCGGAGAGCATCATGGCAGGCAGCGTCAACAAGGTCATTCTCGTCGGCAATCTGGGCGCCGATCCGGAAGTGCGCCGCACTCAGGACGGTCGTCCGATCGTCAACTTGCGGGTGGCGACATCAGATACGTGGCGCGACAAGAATACCGGCGAGCGGCGCGAGAAAACCGAATGGCATCGCGTCGTCATCTTCAGCGAAGGCCTCGCCAAGATCGCCGAGCAGTACCTGAAGAAGGGCTCGAAGGTTTATCTGGAAGGCGCCCTGCAAACGCGCAAATGGCAGGACAAGGACGGGCAGGACCGCTATTCGACCGAAGTGGTGCTGCAAGGTTTCAATTCGGCGCTGACCATGCTCGACCGTGCGGGTGCGGGTGGCGGCGCGAGCCCTGAGAGTGGCGGCGATTTCGGCTCGCCTGGTCCTACGGCGTCACGCGAGCGCCGGCCCGCGATGGCTGCGGCGGGCGGCAAGACCGACGACATGGACGACGAAATTCCGTTCTGAGTTGCGCGTTGCCACGCAAGCGAGAACGAGGAACGGGAATTACGCGCCCAAGTCTCCGTCATTGCCGGGCTTGACCCGGCAATCCATGATGAATTGCAACGGCGAAAAACTGTAAGGCGTGCCTATACGGCGCCTCATCATGGATGCGCGGGTCAAGGCCGCGCATGACAGACAGCCGCGAAACTCGTTATCCCTCAGCCTTGTTACCTCTCAGCCTCTCCAGACGCCGGTTGCACCGCGAGCGCCAGATCGCGCCGGAAGCCGCGGGCGACGAACAGCTTTGCCACCACAAACATCGGCCCGATCAGCAGATGCAACGGATTGTCCAGAAGCGCCGGCTTGCGGTGCTCAAAAAGCGCATGGCCCAGGAGCTGCAAAGCCCAGCCGATCAGGAATAATCCGACTGCGATGCTCCAGACCTCAAAAGGACCGGTGTGGTCAACGATCGCCATCGCGAGCAGCACGAGCGGAATGACGACAGCAAGGAGCACCAGTCCGATTGCAACATCGAACAGGATCCAGATGAGCAGCACAGGGCTGACCGATATCAGCGCTGCACTGACCGTAACGCCGAAGGCCGTCACCTGCCATAAACTCAACGGCAGGATGATCGCGAAAAAGATGATCGGGATTCCGAACACGTGCGTGATGCTGTTGCGCTCGTCGCGGTGATAGCCCGCGTATATTTCAAGTTGGCGCCGGAAAAAATTGTGCATGCTGTGCTCGCTTAAGCTCGCTCAGGAGAATACGACGGCAGGCCTAGCACCAAACGTCTGCCGGAACGATTGCAATACTCCTTTCTCGGCTCAGGCGGCAACGCGCAAACCATTCTCCTTTGGTTCGCTGAGCAGAAATTAATGGAGAGCGAGCAATCAGCCCGCCAGCGCTGCGCGCACACCGTCGATGACGAATTGCACGGCGAGTGCGGCGAGCAGCACGCCGAGCAGTCGCGACATCACGACATTGGCAGTCACGCCGAGCCATTTTGAAATGCGCGGCGCAAGCCTGAAGACGACATAGCAGAGCGCAAGAACGGCCGCGATGACGGCGAGCAGGATCGCCAGGCGCATCAAATCGCCGCCGGCGCGGCCGGCAAGCAGGATGGCCGCGGTGATTGCGCCGGGCCCCGCCATCAATGGAATGGCGAGCGGGAAGGCGGCGACGTTGCGGACGTGCTCTTCGATCGCCTGTTCAGCCTGCTGCGACTGGCGCTCGATGCGCACGCCGAACACCATTTCGGAGGCGATCGAGAACAGCAGCAGGCCACCGGCGATGCGGAATGCCGGCAGACTGATCGCCAATGTCCGCAACAACCAGTCGCCGATGAGCGCGCTGCCGGCAAGGATGACGGCGGCGATCAGCGTGGCGCGCAAGGCGACGCTACGCCGGGCGCGCGAGGGCAAGCCGTGGGTAATGGCAACGTAAGAGGGAACGAGGCCGATCGGGTCGACCACGACCACCATAGTGACGAATGCCGAAATGAGAAATTCGACCAGCATGAAGGACGTCAAAGTACCACAAGCTTCCGCTCACCCCCGCGCGCGGGGGTCAGTTTTAAAAAGATCTGGGTCCCCGCTTTCGCGGGGACGAGCGGTGGAAGGTGGTGCCGACGCATCGCTTTTGTGGCGGTTTTGGCGCTTCAAAATGGCGATCATCCGGAACCCGACAGGCGCCTGTAACATATTGAATTAAAGGGGGATATTAGCCTGTATAGGGCCGCATTTCGGTTGGCAAAGGGGCCCTGAATCAGCTAGAAAATTAGCAACAAAAAAACCACGCAGGACGTCGTCTTGGCGGACACCGAACCTCCGAAATCGGGGGACGCACCAGCTTCCGATGTGCGCCCGGTTTCGATCACCGAGGAAATGAAGCGCAGCTATCTCGATTACGCCATGAGCGTAATCGTATCGCGTGCGTTGCCGGACGTGCGCGACGGCCTCAAGCCCGTGCATCGCCGCATTCTCCACTCGATGAATGAGCAGGGCCACACGCCCGACAAGAAATACGTGAAATCGGCGCGTGTGGTCGGCGACGTGATGGGCAAATATCACCCGCACGGCGACCAGGCGATTTATGACGCGCTGGTGCGCATGGCGCAGGATTTCTCCATGCGCCTGATGCTCGTCGACGGGCAGGGCAACTTCGGCTCCGTCGACGGCGATCCGCCGGCAGCGATGCGCTATACCGAATGCCGCCTGGCGCGGCCGGCGATGGCACTGCTCGACGACATCGACAAGGACACGGTCGGCTTCCAGGAGAACTACGACGGTTCCGAAAAAGAGCCGGTCGTTTTACCTGCACGTTTCCCAAACCTGCTGGTCAATGGCGCCGGCGGCATTGCGGTCGGCATGGCGACGAATATCCCGCCGCACAATCTCGGCGAGGTCATCGATGCGGCGGTTGCGCTCATCGACAATCCGGCACTGACCATCGACGAGCTGATCAAGATCGTGCCCGGCCCGGATTTCCCGACCGGCGGCATCATCCTCGGCCGTGACGGAATCCGCTCCGCCTATACGGACGGGCGCGGCTCGGTCGTCATGCGCGGCAAGGTCGAGATCGAAACCGTCCGCAAGGAGCGCGAAGCCTTCATCATCACGGAAATCCCGTACCAGGTGAACAAGGCGACAATGGTCGAACGGATCGCCGAACTGGTGCGTGAGAAGAGAATCGACGGCGTCGCCGATCTGCGCGACGAGAGCGACCGCCAGGGCTACCGCGTCGTGGTCGAGCTCAAGCGCGAGGCCGTGCCGGACGTCGTGCTCAATCAACTTTATCGCTTCACGCCTCTGCAATCGTCATTCAGCGCCAACATGGTGGCGCTCGATGGCGGCCGTCCGCTGGTGATGACGCTGAAGGACATGCTCAATGCCTTCATCGCCTTCCGCGAAGAAGTTGTATCGCGCCGGACCAAACATCTCCTCGGCAAGGCCCGCGACCGGGCCCATGTGCTGGTCGGTCTCGCCATTGCGGTTGCCAATATCGACGAGTTCATCAGGCTCATACGGGCCTCCAAAAATCCGGAGGAGGCGCGCGAGGCCCTGATGAAGCGCGACTGGCCGGCCAAGGATGTGGCGGCGATGGTGACGCTTATAGACGATCCGCGCCACAAGGTCTCCGCCAAGAACACGACAAAGCTTTCCGCCGAACAGGCAAGGGCCATTCTCGACCTGCGCCTGCAGCGGCTGACTGCGCTCGGCCGCGACGAGATCAAGCAGGAGCTCGACAAGCTCAAGACCGAAATTGCGGATTATCTGGAGATCCTGCGCTCGCGGGCGCGCATCCAGTCGATCATCAAAAAAGAGCTGGCCGAGGTTAAGAAGGAATTCGCCACCCCGCGCCGCACCGTGATCGCGGAAGCGACCGGGCACGTGGAAGAGGAAGATCTGATCACGCGCGAGGACATGGTCGTGACCGTCTCGCATCAGGGCTACATCAAGCGCGTGCCGCTCTCGACCTATCGCGCGCAGCGGCGCGGCGGCAAGGGCCGCGGCGGCATGCAGGTGCGCGAAGAGGATTTCGTGTCACGGCTGTTCGTCGCCTCAACGCACGCGCCGATTCTGTATTTCTCGTCGCGCGGCAAGGTTTACAAGGAAAAGGTCTGGCGGCTGCCGATCGCGGCGCCGCAGGCGCGCGGCAAGGCGCTCATCAATATTCTTCCGTTGCAACAAGGTGAAACGATCACCACCATCATGCCGTTGCCGGAGGACGAGGCGACATGGGCCGAGCTTGACGTGATGTTCGCCACTACCAGCGGCACGGTCCGGCGCAACAAGCTCTCCGATTTCGTCGAGGTGCGGCCGTCGGGCATCATCGCCATGAAGCTCGAGGATGGCGAGGCGATCGTCGACGTGCAGATCTGCACCGAAAAGGACGACGTGTTGCTCACCGCCGATGGCGGGCAGTGCATCCGCTTTGCGGTGCCGGAAGTGCGCGTCTTCCAGGGCCGCACGTCGCGCGGCGTGCGCGGCATTACGCTTGCCGAAAAGGATCACGTGATATCGCTGTCGATCCTGCGCCACGTGGACGTAACGGCGGAAGAACGCGCGGCCTACCACAAGCGCGCCAGCGCTGTACGGCGCGGTGGAAGCGAAGAGGAGGCTGCCGCCGATGCCGAAGAGGCTGTCGGCGCGATCGAGCTGGGCGAAAAGCGATACGTCGAATTATCGGCGGCCGAACAATTCGTGCTCACCGTGTCGGAGCGTGGTTACGGCAAACGCTCGTCGTCGTACGAGTACCGCACCACCGGCCGCGGCGGCAAAGGCATCGTCGCCATGTCGCTGACGAAGAAGACCGGCCGCATCGTCGGTTCGTTCCCGGTCGAAGAAGCGGACCAGGTGATGCTGGTCACTGATGCCGGCAAGCTCATCCGCACGCCGGTGTCCGGCATCCGCATCGCCGGGCGCTCGACGCAAGGCGTCATTGTGCTCAACACCGCCGAGGACGAGCGTGTGGTGTCGGTGGAACGGCTGAGCGAGGAAGACGACGACGAATAGTCGCCGGGCTGCCGGTGCGGCGAGGCCACAAGTACGAGATCGCCTTCAATCTTAAAACGGCAAGGTTGCTCCGTTTGGAAAAGGCAGCATCAATTTAGTATCTGCGTGCTGCGGCCAAAGCTCCGTAACACCCGGGCGACAGGCTTGAGGCTTTCTCCGCCAGACACGAGATGATGCGTCCCCCGCCGGAGGGAATGCCTGCGCACAGTGACTGCATATCCTCTCGACAGATCCGCAGGAGAGCAACTGCCTCGCGGGGACGCAGCGCGGGCATTGGCGCCAGCGGAGCAACCGGGGGCGGCGAGGCGCTTTCAGAGGGTGCCGCGGACGGCGATGCCGTTGCTGCTCCAGCAATAGCGGCAACAGCAGTCTTGCACGGCGCCGAAAGCTGAGCCGCATTGCGTTGGAGACATTGCATCGCTTTGGTCCCGCCCGGTTGGACGCCAGAACAATGCGATATGAAATCAGAACGGCAGGCCGCTCGGATCGCATTTCGCTGCTGACTGGTCGGTGTTTCGCCCGTATTGGCGGCGGCGGTCATGGAGGGGGACGGAGACGGTATGCTGGCACGGGTCGGTTCTGATTTTTTCGGGACAGTTGCCGACCGTTCCTGGCGTGCGGGCTTGGCCGGTGATGGGGTAGCTGGGGTGTTGGATAGCGACCCAACTGCGGTCCGGCAGGCCGGTGAAAGTCCGGCGGCATTGGCTTTCAGGCAAAGCACCACTTCGGGGCTGCTTGCCGAAATCCAGGAACAATGCGCCATGAAGTCGTCCAATGTGCAGGCTCGCCTGATCGCTTTGATTTGATCTTCCTGCGTCTGCGTCGCGGCCGCTTTTGACGTACCGGCAACGGGACCCTCTGGCGCCTTTGGGGCCGATTCCTTTGTCACTGACTCGGACTTGGGTTCGGGCTTGGGTTCGAGCTTGGGTTCGGACTTTGGTTCGGACTCAGACTTGGGCTCGACCTTGGGAGCCACCGCGAATACGGCCGACTTGCAGGGCGCTGAGAGCTTCGAGTCATTATGATGCAAGCACTCCAACGCCTCCTTGCCTCCCGGCTGTACGCTGGCGCAATGCGCCATGAAGTCGGAGCGACACGCGGAGCGGATGGCGTCACGCTCAGCTTCCGTCGGCTGCTGCGCCGCGACTGGATAGAGGGCCGGGACAACGAGAAGACCCGCAAGCAACAAAGATCTACGAATGGATTTCAACATACTGATCCTCATTCAGTCGCCGACACATCTGCGTGGCGTGTTACTCCTGGCCCCAAGCACACGTGATGCGCGCGTTGGCAACGATCAGAGTATCGGCCTACACTTTATAAAACACATCAATTTTAGGCGAGACAGACTATGTCGGACGCCGGTGCTAATTCCGAAACATCACTAGGCAAGCGGGTGACTGGCGAACTGCAGGAGTTCGCCATCATCGCCACGTATCTCTATGTCTGCTTTACGGCGCTTGCCTTTCTGAAAGCGTCGATCCTGCACGACGAAGGCATCCAGTTCGCGCCGTGGGCGTTCGCGGCTATCAAGGCTGTTGTCTCCGCAAAATTCATCCTCGTCGGACGCGCGCTCCACCTCGGGGAGGGCTTCAGAAATTATCCTCTCATCGTCCCGACGCTCTATAGATCAATCACCTTCGTCGTGTTTGTGACCGTCCTCACAATCATTGAAGAGATGACCGTCGCGTATCTGCATGGCCGGTCGGTCATGGACGCGTTGTCCGAAATGGGAGGCGGCGCAAGCGATCAGAGGATTGCAACAATCATTGTTCTGTTGCTGATTTTTATTCCCTATTTTGCCTTTCGTTCACTCGGGGACATCATCGGCGATAGAGTTCTGGTTCGATTGTATTTCGAACGTCGTCAATGAACTTGGGTCTCTCGATCTCGCGCGGTGAAATCGCGGCGGACGAGTTGATCGAACAGGACATCAATTTGTCCTTTAATCCCGCGAGCGACCAATGGTCGTTTTTGACCCAAAGCAGGACACCCGGACACGGCCAAAGGGCTGATTTGACACAAAAATGCCGTTAACCATATGACATTAAGGTAGAAGTTTACCTAGGTTAATAAAATTAACGTGTGATTATCCATGCACCTCATTAGCTTGTGATCAGCCCACGGCGGCAAATGATCTGGGCGTAATGCGTAGGGAGACGGTCATGGCTGAACCGAGCAGCAACGACGAAACTGATTTCAGTAAGTATGCGCCCAGGCGGCTTCGCGATGAACCGCAATTGTATTCTGCCAAACCGCCTTTCGTGCCTTCGGCGCCAATGGCGCCTACATCCACACGCATGCCACAGGATCGACGAGCAATGTCCGAAGTTCCCGGGGGACCGGAGCCCGTTCCGCAACCGCCACTCCGACTGGACGAAACGTCGACGCTGATCGGCCGGATCGCGATGGTGGCGACGTTTGCCGCCGTCTTCGCCTTGGTGGCCATTTTCGCGAAACCGATATGGCAAGGCGCGCAAGCGATGCTTGATTCCGTTTTCCAGACGTCGGAATCCGCGAAGTCTAATCGTTTGGTGACGAACCAGGCGACGGCGGATCGACCAGTCGCCACGACCGGCGCCGCTACCGCCACCAAGGTTGCGGCTGGCGGTGAGATGGCGGCGAGCATGCCGCCATCCGCAAACGTGCAGCCGCCTGCGGGCGCGCAGCCACCCGTAAACGTACAGCCGCCTGCGAACGTGCAGGCATCCGTAAGCCCGCCGACGCAGCAGACGGTTGCGCCGCCGCCTGCGCAAGAACCTAGACGGGTCTTCGCTCGCGGAGTCAGCGACACCGAAATCAAGTTTGGAATTTCTGCGGCGTTCAGCGGCGCGGCCAAGGAACTCGGCCAGAACATGAAAATCGGCATTGAGACCGCGTTCAATGCGGTCAATGCAACCGGCGGAGTGTTCGGCCGACGACTGCGGCTGATCGCGGCAGACGACGGTTACGAGCCGAAGCGAACTGCCGAAACAATGAAACAGCTCTATGAGAAAGACCAGGTCTTTGGAGTCATCGGAAACGTGGGAACACCGACGGCGACGGTCGGACTGCCCTTCGCCCTGGAGCGCAAGATGCTGTTTTTCGGTGCGTTCACGGGCGCCGGCTTGCTCCGGAGCGATCCACCCGACCGATATGTCTTCAACTACCGCGCAAGCTACGCTGAAGAGACCGACGCGGTGGTGCAGTATCTGGTGAAAGTCAAACGGCTGAAGACAAACCAGATCGCGGTCTTTGCCCAGCAGGACGCGTACGGAGATTCGGGCTTTGCCGGTGTCGCCAAGGCCGTCCGCGCGTTGGGAGGCGACGACAGCGCGATTTTGCGCCTGAACTACACGCGCAACACCGTGGACGTGGACGCCGCTGTCGATGAACTCAAGAAGCACCGCATCCCGATAAGAGCGGTGATCATGGTGCCTGCCTATCGTGCGGCGGCAAAATTCATCGAGAAGACGCGCGACCTTTACCCCAACATGATCTACACCAGCGTCTCATTCGTGGGCAGCACCGCATTGGCCAATGAACTGATGCTTCTCGGCCCGAGATTCGCAACCGGGATCATCGTGACGCAGGTCGTGCCGGCAATCGAAGGCCACTCGTCGTTGGTTCTCGATTACAAAGCAGCGATGGCCAAATATTTTCCCGGTGAAGCGCCCGACTATGTGTCGCTAGAAGGTTTTGTGGCAGCTAACGTGCTGATCGCAGCGTTGAAACGCAACGGGCCTGACCTCGACACCGAAAAGCTGGTACAGACCCTCGAAAATCTCCGTGATCTCGACCTTGGACTCGGCACGCCCATCAGTTTTGGTCGGTCCGAACACCAGGGCGTGCACAAAGTGTGGGGGACACAGCTCGACGCGAACGGGCGTTATCAGCCGATCGATCTGCAATAAGGGTCATCAAGGCAGGCGCTGCAGCGCTAGTGCTCCAGCGGCCCACCCGTCTTCTTCCAGGCGTCGATGCCGCCCTGGATATGACAGGCTGATGCAAGGCCGGCGTCTTGCGCCGCCTGGACGGCCATCGCCGAGCGCTCTCCGAACGCGCAGTAAAATACGAGACGCTTGCTGGTCGACTTGGCGAGCTCGCTGAGCATGCCGCCTGCGCCGATGCTTTCCTGCAATACGGGGTAGGGCACGTGCAATGAGCCGGGAATGGTGCCATGCCGTTCGCGCTCCGAACGCTCGCGCAGGTCGATGAGCGCCACATCCGATTTGCCGAGGAGCACCTGCGCCTCCGCAGCGGACAACGACCAACCGCGAGCCGCGATCTTCTCCTGCGCAAGGCCAACTTTCATGTTGGCCGGCACGGCCACGTCCATCATCTTCGGGTTTGCGAGCTTGAGATTGCTCATCAGCTCAACATATTCCTGAACCGATTTGACCTGCAGGCGTGGATTGAAAGCCTTCTCCTCGCCAATCGTGGAGACGGTATCGCCCTTGTAGTCGTGCGCAGGGTAGACGAACGTTGCATCCGGCAGCTTCAGCAGACGGTTGAAGATCGATTCATATTGCTGGCGCGCGTCGCCATTCTGAAAATCCGTGCGGCCGGTGCCGCGGATCAACAGTGTGTCGCCGGTGAACACACGATCCGGCATGGCGAAACTGTATGAGTCGTCGGTGTGTCCGGGCGTATAGATTGCATCGAGCGAAAGCCCCTCGATTGTCAGTTTCTCACCGTCGGCCAGACGCATCGAGACGACGTCTGCCTTGGTCTGTTCGCCCATCACCGTGATGCAATGCGTGTGATCACGCAGCGCGCCCAACCCGGTGATATGATCGGCATGCAAGTGGGTGTCGACTGCCTTCACCAGTTTCAGGTCGAGTTCCCTGATGAGTTGAAGGTAGCGGTCAACCTTTTCCAGGACCGGATCGATGATCAGAGCCTCGCCGCCCGCACGGCTCGCGAGCAGGTAGGAATAGGTGCTGGAAACCTGATCGAAGAGCTGACGAAAGATCATTTTGACCCCGCCGCGGCTGCGGCATTGTGCATCCTTATCGCTCGCCTAGATGATAGGCACTTCTGGAACCGACCGAAAGTCCACGCATTGCGTGGAACATTTACGCGCGAATTTCCCTGCAAACGGTAGCATCGCACTCCACACAAAGATCACGACTCAGACTTAAATCGCAATCGGCGTTGGCGGCTTGGAGCGGCTCGCTTCCCGAGGAAACGAGCAACGTTACCCCCAACACAAACGATGCAACGAGGCGCGTGGCGCACTGACAATCATGGAAGACCGGGAATGGCTGTGACGTCGGCCGCGCAAGCGGGGCAATCGACGCGTTTCGTCTGCCGATCGTATATGGCGATGGTGCTTACGCCCAAGCCGCCGATTGTCGAGTGGGTCGCCGAGATTGAACAAAAGATCAAGAGCGCGGCTCATCTCTTTATTGGCCCGCCGGTCGTTCTCGACTTGGCCGCAGTCAAGCTCAGCCAATCCGCGATCGCACACCTGGTCGCTCAGCTCGAGGAGCGCGGCGTTCGCGTGATGGGTCTTGAAAACGCCGACGCCGCTTCGACGGGCACGGGTGTGCCGCCACTGGTGCGCTCGAGCCGAGGAATTGGTGCGAGCGTGGACCTGGCGCAATCACCATCACCATCACCCGCACCGGCACCAGCGCCGGAACCGCGTCGCGGCGTCGCGACGCTCTTGGTCGATAAGCCGGTCCGCTCGGGCCAAACAATCTTCTTTCCTGATGGCGATGTTACCGTGCTCGGCTCGGTCGGGTCTGGCGCCGAGCTCATCGCCGGCGGCTCGATCCACGTTTATGGCACGTTGCGCGGACGCGTCATGGCCGGCTCCAACGGGAATACACGCGCGCGAATATTCTGCAGCAAAGCTGAAGCCGAGCTTTTGGCAATCGACGGACACTATTTGACCGCCGATATGATGGATAAGGGCTTGCGCGACCGAGCGGTGCAAGCATGGCTTGACGGAAACGCGGTGAGGGTCGCTGCGTTGGATTGAATTCGATCACACCAGGGGATGCACAGAATGGCCAAGGTCGTAGTTGTTACATCAGGGAAGGGCGGAGTCGGTAAAACGACATCGACTGCGGCCCTGGGAGCGGCGCTGGCGCAAATCGGACAGAACGTCGTCATCGTTGATTTCGACGTCGGACTGCGCAACCTGGATCTGGTGATGGGCGCCGAACGACGGGTCGTCTACGATTTCATCAACGTGACGCAAGGCATTGCCAAGCTCCCGCAGGCATTGATCCGCGACAAGCGTCTCGACAGGCTTGCGTTACTCGCGGCGTCGCAGACCCGTGACAAGGATGCCCTCACCGAAGAGGGCGTCCAGCGCGTGATAGGCTCGCTTCGACAGATGTTCGATTGGGTGATCTGCGATAGCCCCGCCGGCATTGAGCGCGGCGCCACGCTGGCCATGCGCTATGCGGATACCGCCATCATTGTTACGAACCCGGAAGTGTCGTCGGTGCGCGATTCCGACCGCATTATCGGGATCCTTGATGCCAAGACGCTCAAGGCTGAGCGCGGCGAACGCGTCGACAAGCACCTGCTGATTACCCGCTACGACCAAGCGCGCGCCGCGCGAGGCGAAATGCTGAATATCGACGATGTGCTTGAGATTCTGTCCACCCCGCTCCTGGGAATCGTCCCGGACAGCGAGGAGGTGCTGCGCGCTTCGAATCTTGGCTCGCCAGTAACGCTTAACAATCCAAATAGCGGGCCGGCCCGTGCCTATTTCGATGCCGCGCGGCGACTCATGGGCGAAGATATTGAAATGACCATTCCGACCGACAAACAGGGTCTATTTGGCAAACTGTTTGGGCGGAGAGCAGCATGAGCCTGTTCAACTTCTTCAAGCGGCGAGGATCCGCCCCCGTGGCGCGCGACCGGTTGCAGATTCTGCTCGCCCATGAACGCACCACGCAAGGGTCTTCCGATCTTCTCATCGTGTTGCGTGAGGAGATTCTGGCCACCATCGGCCGGCACGTCGAAATTGACCCTGACCGCGTCAACGTGCAGCTGGAGCGTGGCGCTAAAGTTTCGACCCTCGAAGTCGATATCGAAATTCCGAACACGGTCCGAACGCCGCCAAATTCAGGCCGCAGAAAACGGGCGCCATCGGTGGCGCATCGTACGGCCTAGCGATCGACTCGCCGCGGCGATACTGCCACTGGTCATGAAACGTGTGGTGGCGATGGCACGGGAGTCGAGTCCGCCTGTAAAGGCTTATTCGCTGCTGCCATCACCCCGCGCCATCGCCGCGAACCTTATACGCGCGGTATTGACGAAACCGCTGGTACTGCTTGCAGGCGGTGGAATATATCCACAATTAGCGCGCCGTGTTCCGACCGTTCAATCCACCTTCAAGTTGAGCGACTCGACAATCGGCTTCCATTTTGTCTGCTCGCGCGCGATGTGATCGGCCAGATCTTGCGGCGTGCCGCCGCGCGGCTGCGCACCAAGTTTCTCAAGCGCATTTTTCATTGCTTCGCCGTGAAGCGCCGTATTGGTTGCGGCATTGAGTTTGGCGATGATTGTCGGCGGCGTATCATGGGGTGCCAGCAACGCCGTCCAGGCGCCGCTGCTCACCGCCGGAAAACCGATCTCCGGCATGGCTGGCACATTTGGCAGCTCTGGCGCGCGTTTGGGATTGACGATCGCGAGTGCCCGCAACTTGCCGTTCTGGATCAGTTGCAGCGAGGTGCTCACGGTGTCGAAGGTCATCTGCACTTCGCCGGCCACGACCGCCATGAGCGAGGGGCCGCCGCCTTTGTAGGGCACGTGCAGGATATTTGCGCCGCTCGCCAATTTGAACAGCTCGGCATTGAGGTGCGGCAGCGTGCCGATACCGCCGGTCGAATAATTGAGCTTACCGGGATTGGCCTTCGCATAGGCGACGAGTTCGGCGACGGATTTGAACGGTAGCTGCGGATTGATCACCAGCACCTGCGGCGTTTCGGCGACGAGCGCAATAGGCGCGAAGCTTGACGCGTCATAGCCGGCGTTCTTGACGATCATCGGGCTCATGATGAGGCCGCTCGCAGCCGAAACCATCAGCGTGTAGCCGTCGGGATCGGCGGCGGCGGCCTGACGCGAGCCGATGGTGTTGCCGGCGCCCGGCTTGTTCTCGATGAAGACGGTCTGCCCGAGCGCCGCCGGCAGCGCATTGGCGAGCACGCGCGCCATCACGTCGACCGGCCCGCCGGCAGGCGTCGGGACGATGATGCGAATTGGCCGGTTTGGATAATCCTGCGCGAATGCGCAAGCCGCCCACATGAGCGCGGCGGCGGTGACAACGGCTCGGTACATAAACTTCTCTCCCCAGGACAGCCCATCCTGGGGAGAGCCTAGCGCCGAAGTGGGGACCGGGGTATGGCGCTAGTGGGTCGGACGATCGATGCTGACCAGACGAACGTGCGGGTTCCCAAATTCGGTTCCGACGCAATTGACGTACGGCCAAGGACGCTGCTTGCAGGCCGTGATGGCGTCGGCTGCAGGTTGGGGGAGGGGGCTCGCGATGACGTCGGTGATCGGCGCCGAGATCACGGTAATGGTGGCGGCGATGATCGCGGCGGCCAAGATGGCGGCGATTGTTTTCATCATGACAGCCCCCTGTTCAGGCTCTACCGCCGAAGCGTTTCGCTCTCGGCATCGTGACCATAGGAAAGGCCCCTGTCCGCTGCTGTGACTGGGGTCACAAAAAGACGCATTTTCCAGCGGCCCTGAGCATCAGTCGCGGCCGCCGGGGAAAAGGTTCAAGGCACAAGGGCGCGGTCTTGCGGGGCCGCTGGGGGCGGGGTAGACCCCGTTTTATGCCGAGAACTGCCCTCTACGCCGGGTCATTCGACCCGGTCACCAACGGCCATCTCGACGTGGTCTGTCATGCCGTCCGGCTTGCCGACCGGCTGGTGATCGCCATCGGGGTGCATCCCGGCAAGGCGCCTTTATTTTCCGCCGATGACCGGCTGGCGATGCTCCAGGACACCTGCGGGCCGCTCGCCCGCGAGGCCAAATGCGAACTATCCTGCATCACTTTTGCCGATCTGGTGGTGGAAACCGCGCGCAAGGCCGGCGCGACCATGCTGATCCGCGGGCTGCGCGACGGCACCGACCTCGATTATGAAATGCAGATGGCGGGCATGAATCAGGCGATGGCGCCCGACGTGCTGACGGTGTTCCTGCCGGCCTCGCCGATGGTGCGCCCGATCACCGCCACATTGGTACGTCAGATCGCCGGCATGGGCGGCGACGTTTCCGCCTTTGTGCCGGGCCCAGTGGCTGCGCGTCTGAAGAAAAAATTCGCGCGCTGACGCAGCCCATATTTTTTCAACGGGGAGAGCCAATGACCAGCCGCCGATCGATACTCACGCTTGCCTTGGGCCCCGTCTTGGCCCTCGCTTGCTTTGCGGCGCCGTCATTGGCGCAATCGCCGCTCGACAATCCTGCCGCGCTGCGCGAGCAGGCACCGGCGACATACAAGGTCAAGTTCGATACCAGCAAGGGCGTGTTCGTGGTCGAGGTCACACGCGCCTGGGCACCGAAAGGCGCCGACCGGTTCTACAATCTGGTGAAGAACGGTTTCTACGACAACGTCCGCTTCTTCCGTGTCGTCTCCGGCTTCATGGTGCAGTTCGGCATCAATGGCGATCCCGCGACCATGGCGCGTTGGCGTTCGGCGCAAATCGGTGACGATCC
Organism: Hyphomicrobiales bacterium; assembly: GCA_027307405.1. Classification (GTDB taxonomy): domain Bacteria; phylum Pseudomonadota; class Alphaproteobacteria; order Rhizobiales; family Xanthobacteraceae; genus Pseudolabrys. Next base: position 16,039 of record DAHUXA010000064.1, read on the forward strand.
AGTCACGCAGAGCAACAAGCGCGGCACGATCACCTTCGCAACCGCCGGCCCAAACACCCGCACCAGCCAGGTGTTCATCAATTTTGCCGACAACAGCAATCTCGACGGCATGGGATTCGCGCCGTTCGGCCGCGTTGTGTCCGGGATGAATGTTGTCGACGCACTCAACGCCGAATATGGCGAGGGCGCGCCGCGCGGCCGTGGGCCCGATCAGAGCCGCCTTCAAAGCGAAGGCAATGCCTATCTGGCGAAAGAATTCCCGCGCATGGACTTCATCAAGAAGGCAACGATCGAGCGCTGAAGCAATTTGTCATCACCGGGCGGCCACGAAGCGGCGCGTCCCGGTGATCCCGGTCAGGGGGGCACTAACTCTCCTAAGCGAGATGGCCGGAACAAGTCCGGCCATGACCAATAGAGAGTAAGGAGTTTGAGATGGCAAAGCCCGAAGATACGCTGACACTGGAAACTACCAAAGGAAATGTCGTGATCGAGATGCGGCCCGATCTTGCGCCCGGCCATGTCGCGCGCATCAAGGAGCTCGTGAAGGACGGCTTTTACGACGGCATCGTGTTCCACCGCGTGATCGACGGGTTCATGGCGCAAACAGGCTGCCCGGAGGGCACCGGCACCGGCGGATCGGGAAAGAAACTCAAGGCTGAATTCAACCGCGAGCCGCATGTGCGGGGCACGGTATCGATGGCGCGCGCCAGTAACCCGGATTCCGGCGATAGCCAGTTTTTCATCTGCTTCGACGATGCCCGCTTCCTCGACAACCAGTACACGGTCTGGGGCAAGGTCATCGCCGGCATGGAGAACGTCGACAAGATCAAGCACGGCGAGCCGGTCAGGGACCCCGACAAGATCGTTAAGGCGACGATGGGGGCGTAGGCCACCGCGCAGGCCTCGGGTGCTTCGTCATGCCCGGCCCCGTGCCGGGCATCCAAGTCTTGAGGACGTGCATCAAAAAAAGACGTGGATGGCCGGGACAAAAGGAAGGCATGAAGACCGACCTCTTCAATTTCGACCTGCCGGCGGACCGCATTGCCCTGCGGCCCGCAATCCCGCGCGACAGTGCCCGGCTGCTGGTGGTGAAACCCGGCGAGGCGCCCGAACTGGCCGACCGCAGCATTGGCGACCTGCCGGATCTCCTGCGGGCCGGCGACTGCCTGGTGGTCAATGACAGCAAGGTAATCGCGGCGCGGTTGACCGGCCGTAGAATAGGCCGCGGGAGCAACGACCCCTCGATCGAGGCCACCGTGCACAAGCGGCTGGACGGGTCGCGCTGGCGGGCCTTTGTGAGGCCGGCCAAAAAGCTCGAGGCCGGAGATACGCTGCGGTTCGGCACCGAGGGGAAGGTCTGTTTTCTCGGTGAGCTTGATGCTCAAGTTTTGCAAAAAGATGAAGGAGGGGAGGTAACACTTTCATTTTCTTTTCATGGTCCGGTCCTGGATCAAGCGATAGGCGAACGCGGCGAAATGCCTTTACCGCCCTATATCGCCTCCCGCCGGCCCCCCGATGATCAGGACCGCGTCGACTATCAGACCCTGTTTGCGCATGAGGAAGGTTCCGTGGCGGCCCCGACAGCTGGTCTGCATTTCACGGACAGGCTGCTTGGGCGGCTCAACGAGCGCGGTATCGGCCTGCACAAGGTGACGCTGCATGTCGGGGCCGGCACCTTCCTGCCGGTCAAGGCCGACGATACCGAAGGCCACCATATGCACGCGGAATTCGGCACCGTGTCGGCCCAGACCGCCGCGGCGCTCAATGCCGCGCGCACCAAAGGCGGACGGATCGTGGCCGTTGGATCGACGGCGCTCCGGCTACTGGAAAGTGCTGCAAAGGACGACGGGGCGCTGCAGGCCTTTTCCGCGGAGACTGCGATCTTCATTACGCCCGGCTACAAATTCCGCGCGGTCGATTTGATGCTGACCAACTTCCATCTGCCGCGTTCGACGCTGTTCATGCTGGTGGCAGCCTTCAGCGGTCTCGCCACCATGAAACGTGCCTATGCCCACGCGATCGAGGCAGGTTATCGTTTCTATTCCTATGGCGATGCGTGTCTGCTTTACCCGCAGACATAGACGTCATCATACCCGGCACTCGGGTCCGGCCGAAGGCCGGCCCGAGCACTTGCCTTGTGCCGGGCATCCACGTCTTTAAAACCATGCTGCCAGCAAGACGTGGATGGCCGGGACAAGCCCGGCCATGACGAAAGAAAAGATGTTGCAGCCTTTTTCATTCCACGTTTTGAAGAGCGACGGGGCCGCCCGCCGCGGCGAATTGGTGACCCGCCACGGCAAAGTGCAGACGCCGGCCTTCATGCCCGTCGGGACGCAAGGGACGGTGAAGGGGCTTACGCCCGAAGACGTGCGCGGCACAGGCGCCGAGATCGTGCTCGGCAATACCTACCACCTCATGCTGCGCCCGGGCGCGGAGCGCATTGCTGCGCTCGGCGGACTGCACACGTTCATGAACTGGACGCTGCCGATCCTGACCGACTCCGGCGGCTTCCAGGTCATGTCGCTCTCCGACCTGCGCAAGGTCGACGAGCGCGCCGTGACGTTCCGCTCACACATCGACGGCGCCATGGTCGAGCTGACGCCCGAACGCGCGATCGAGATTCAAACACTACTCGGCGCAGACATCGCCATGCAGCTCGATGAGTGCCTAAAGCTGCCGGCGGCGCGCGCCGAGATCGCCCGCGCAATGCAACTGTCGCTGCGCTGGGCGGAGCGCAGCAAACGCGCCTTCGATGCAACAGCACACAACGGCTACGCGTTGTTCGGTATCGTGCAGGGCGGCGACGACCTCTCGCTGCGTGCAGAGAGCGCCCGCGAGCTCACCGCCATGCACTTTCACGGTTACGCCATCGGCGGCCTTGCAGTCGGGGAGCCGCAAGACGTGATGCTCAAAATCGTCACCGAAACGACACCGATGCTGCCGGCGGAGCACCCGCGCTATTTGATGGGTGTCGGCACGCCACACGATCTTATCGAAGCAGTTGCGCGCGGCATCGACATGTTCGACTGCGTGCTCCCGACGCGCAACGGCCGCCACGGCATGGCCTTCACACGATATGGCGCGATCAATCTCGCCAACGCACGTCACGCCAATGACTCACGCCCGCTTGACCCCGAGAGCCAGCACCCGGCTGCGCGCACATACTCGCGCGCCTATTTGCATCACCTCACCAAAGCCAACGAGATGCTGGGGGCAGTGCTGCTCTCAACCATCAATCTCGCCTACTACGAGACGTTGATGGCCGGAATGCGCGAGGCAATTGCCGCCAGACGATTCGCCGAGTTCTGCCATCTTGCCACGGCGCAGTGGGAGCGTGGCGATTTGCCGGCCCTGTAGCCGGGGCAGGGGTTGTCTCACCCGGATCGCTTGGCTAAAGGCACCCCTATGAACATCCACGCCGGATTTCTCAGCCACCGCCGCAAGCCGCGCTTCAAGATGCCGCCTGGCAGTTGTGACGCCCATTGCCATGTATTCGGCCCGGCGGCGACATTCCCCTATGCGCCAAACCGGCGCTACACGCCCGCCGACGCGCCGAAGGAAATGCTGGCAGCGCTGCATGCGCATCTGGGTGTCGGACGCGCGGTGATCGTGCAGGCGAGCTGTCACGGCACCGATAATGCCGCGATGCTTGATTGCATTGCGTCCGACCCCAAGCGCTACCGTGGCGTTGCCATTGTCGACGACAATTTCACCGACAAGGATTTCGACGTGCTCGATCGTGGTGGCGTGCGCGGGGTGCGTTTCAATTTCGTCAAGCATCTCGGTGGCGCCCCCGATATGGCCGTGTTCAATCGGACTATCGACCGGATCAAAGGGCGCGGCTGGCATGTCGTGCTGCACGTCGACGCACCCGATATCATTGCGCTGTCCGAGATGGTGCGGAA
>DAHUXA010000065.1 GCA_027307405.1 Hyphomicrobiales bacterium
AGCGCTTGTATGGCGGCTTATGCAGCCCGGCCGGCGAAAAGGTGAATACCTCGACGCCATCATTGGTGACGCCGACGGTGTGTTCGAACTGCGCCGACAGCGAGCGGTCGCGCGTCACGGCGGTCCAGCCATCGGATAGCACTTTCACATGCGGGCGGCCGAGATTGATCATCGGTTCTACCGTGAAGAACATGCCAGGCTTGAGCACGATGCCTTCGCCGGGCCGTCCGACGTGGACAATGTTCGGCTCGTCGTGGAACAAGCGGCCGAGGCCATGACCGCAGAAATCGCGCACCACGCTCATATGCTGCGCTTCGACATAAGTCTGGATCGCGTGACCGACGTCGCCGCTCGTTGCTCCGGGCCGGATGGCGGCAATACCGCGCATCATCGCCTCGTGCGTGACGTCAATGAGGCGCTCGGCGCGGCGCGGAATTTCACCAATCGTGAACATGCGGCTGGAATCACCGTGCCAGCCGTCTAGGATCAGCGTCACGTCGATATTGACGATATCGCCATCCTTCAGCGGCTTGTCGCCGGGAATGCCGTGACAGACCACGTGATTAAGTGACGTGCAGGTCGATTTACGGTAGCCGCGATACATCAGCGTTGCAGGCAGGGCACCGTGATCCATGGCGTAGTCGAGAACCAAACGGTCGATTTTTTCCGTTGGCACACCCGGACCGACATGCTCCGTCAACATGTCCAGGCAGCGCGCCACGAGCTGGCCGGCCTTGCGCATCGCCTCGAAGGCGGCGGGTCCGTGAATCTTGATCTGGCCGGTTTTCCGTAAAGGAGCGACTGCGGCGTCGACATAGGTCATGGGGGTAAATGTAAGGGTTGCAGCGCGCGGTGCAAGCACGCTTTCAGCTAACGATGAAACCAGCTGCTTCTACCACCAGCATTAATTCGCGATCTTTCCGCCCAATTCGTCCTCGACATGCGCGCGGATGATGTCGTCGAACGTCGCCTCGGCCTTAAATCCGAGATCGCGAGCGCGCTTCGCATCAAGGCGCTCGGCCCAACCGGAAACGATTCGCTGCACCAGTTCGTCCGGAGCCCGACGGATGCGAGCAACCACTTTATCGCCGGCCACGCGACGCAGTGCGTCGATCTGTTCACCGACCGTGCACGACACTCCGGGCATGGCAAGGTTGATGCGTGGCCCGAGTTGTTCGCGCGTCAAGCCTGCGGCATGGATGAGAAAGCCCACCGCGGCACGCGGACTCGCGTGCGTGTGCCGCACGCTGTCGGAAACGGGCAGCAGCGCTTCCTGACCGGCCAGCGGCTCCCGGATAATTCCGGAGAAGAAACCGGACGCCGCCTTGTTAGGCTTGCCCGGCCGCACGCAGATGGTTGGCAATCTGATGCCGATGCCATCGAGGATGCTGCGTCGGTTATAGTCGGCGAGCAGCAACTCACAAATCGATTTCTGTGTTCCGTAGGAGGTGAGCGGCGTAAGATGAAACTCATCAGGAATAGATTGAGGAAACGGCGCGCCGAATACCGCGATTGATGATGTGAACACGACCTTCGGTCTGTAATCGGCGGCGCGAATTGCTTCCAGCAGTGCCCGGGTACCGTCGAGGTTGACGCGATAGCCTTTTTCGAAATCGGTTTCCGCCTCGCCCGAGACGACGCCGGCGAGGTGAAAGATCACGTCCGGCTTGCCTGCGATTGCCCGGGTGGCCGCGCCGGCGCTTGAGAGGTCGCTCGTCGAAACCTCGACCACACCAGAAAATCCGGCCGGCTTTTCCGGTGCGGCCACGTCGATCAGGGTCAACCGATCAATCTTCTGTCCGTTGAGCTGGCCATCCTTGACCAACCTGGCGGCAAGCTTGCGGCCGATCATCCCCGCGGCACCGGTAACCAGAATATGCATCACATCCTCACTTGCTCACGATCTGCCGGTTTGAAACGGTCAATACGACGCAGATCAGGGAATAGCATCATCCACACCGCCGCCACCACCAGCGATCCTAATCCGCCGATCACCACTGACGGCACTGCGCCGAGCCAGGCAGCGATCAGACCGGACTCGAATTCCCCGAGCGTGTTCGACGAGCCGACGAACAAGTAGTTGATGGCACTCACGCGCCCGCGCTTTTCATCCGGGGTTTCGATCTGCACCAATGAAAACCGGATGACAATGCTGACTGCGTCCGAAGCGCCAAGCACGGCAAGTGCCAGGAGCGACAGTGGGAACCAGGTCGATAGCCCGAATACAATCGTTGCCACGCCAAAGATGCCAACCACGGCGAACATCTTGCGGCCGATATGTCGCTCAACCGGGTTCCGCGACAGGACGATTGCCGTGATCAATGCGCCTACGGCGGGCGCGGAGCGCAGCAGGCCAAGGCCGATCGGACCGACGCTAAGAATATCCCTGGCGTAGATCGGCAGGAGCGCTGTGGCGCCTCCGAGAATCACCACGAACAAATCGAGAGTAATCACGCCAAGCAGACGGCGGCGGGTGCGGATGTAGTCGAAGCCGGCGAGCACGGATGCGAACGTCGGGGGCTCGCGTTTTTCCGGCAGATCCTTGGCGCGGACGAAGCTGATCAGTGTGATCGAGCAGGCGAACAGCGCCAGGCAGACCACACCGACCAACACTGGATTCAGCGCATAGATAAGGCCGCCTAACGCCGGGCCACAGATGATGGCCGTCTGATTGGCAGAGGTCCACGCTGCCACTGCGCGCGATATCATTGGCGCCGGCACCAGGGATGGCGCCAACGCGTGCGCTGTCGGCAGTTCGAAGGCGCGCGCGGTGCCAATCATGAACACCGCTGCAAACAGGAGGTCGCGCCCGAGCGCACCCGTAAACAGAGCGATAGTGATCATCACGGCGGCCAACGCGTAGACACTTTGTGCCGCGCGAACGATCAGCCGCCGGTCGTAGCGATCTGCGGCGTGACCAATCAACAGTGTAAGCACCACAGCAGGGACGAACTGGATAAGTCCAACGAGCCCAAGATCGAAAGCGCTATTGGTTATCTCGTAAACTTGCCAGCCAATCGTCAGGGCCAACATCTGGTAGCCCATGCTCGCGGCGAGCCTCGCCAGCCAGAACAGCACAAAGGGCCGCTGTTGGATAAGTCCAGCCGATGACACGGTGGCTGAATTCATTCTGTCAGGATTTTGGCCGATGCGGCAGGTCGTCGTGAAAGAACTTATTCAATTCGGCATTCGATATGACGCCGCCGAAGCTATCGAACTTGCCTTCTTGCAAGATTTGCCTTGCCGACTGGACGAAGGCATGCATGGCGACGCGCGCGAGTGTGCCACCCACGCTGACACGACGTACGCCGAGTGCGGCGAGGTCATTCACCGTGTAGCCGAACGCGCCACTGTTAAGGAAATTGATCGGTTTCGGCGCGACCGCTTTGATCGTTGCGGCGATTTGCTCACGAGTTTTGACACCCGGCGAGTACAAACAATCGGCTCCCGCATCGGCGAAGGCTTTCAGACGTCGGATAGTCTCGTCCAAGTCCGGCCGATTCCTGATGAAGCCTTCAGTGCGGGCCGTGAAGATCACGTCACCGCCCGCCTTATCGATTGCATCGCGCGCAATACGCACACGCTTGACTGCCAAATCGAAATCATAAAGCGGATCGGCATCGTTGCCGGTGAAATCCTCGATCGACAAGCCGGCGACGCCGGTCGCCACGCACAAACGCACATTCTCGGCGAGCTCGTCGGGATCGTCCGCGTAGCCGTTTTCGAAATCCGCATTCACCGGGATGTCCGCCGCCTGCGCGATTTCGCGACAATGCGCGAGCACCATGTCGCGAGAAACGTCGCCATCCGAATAGCCCTGCGAATGCGCGTATCCCGAACTGGTCGTGGCCAAAGCCTTGAAGCCGAGTCCCTGCAGGTAGCGGGCGCTGCCGATGTTCCATGGGTTGGGGATGACGAAGCAGCCGCTTTGATGCAGCGCATGAAATGTACGACGTTTGTCGGCGACGCTCATGACCTGGCCTTTGCACGCGGCGAGAACGCGAGAATGCTCCCAACAGGGCCGCGATTGCAACGTTGCGTCAGCTGGTGGTCGGTCGGCGTGAGTAATTTGACCGCATGAAACACCTGAGTCGTCGCGATATTCCGACACCGAGTTGTGAACGACTTGATGTTGCTTTTACTTTGCGCCGCTCCGGCAGTCCGCTAAGCGAATGGCATGTCTTGCAGCCATGCCAGTGTCGGGAGGATCGCGATGTCATCGCTCGCGCTCAAAACATTTGCTGTCGCCCTGACTGCGCCTTTCAACGACGGCTCGCACTGACACGCAACACCGAGGTACCAACCTGGTACCCGCCGGTCCGCTCTATTTCAGCGGCACCTATCTCGGCAACGACCCCGATCCGAATATCCATTTTCAGCTCTTGCGGGACATCAGCGGCCGATTTGGCGGCGAGCAATGAGCCTCTGACGAATTTTGTGAAGATGCTGATGGCGTTTGATTTTTTCCGCCCGATCGGCTGAACTGCAAACCTCATAGAGGAGGCGTCGCCGCGGCTGGCCCGCGAATGGCGCCCGCGCGGGAGGTTTGTAGCTATGCTTCGTACAATCGCGGCCTTTGATCGTATCGGCGAGGAAAATGCCTTTGCCGTGCTTGCCCGCGCCAATGCGCTGGCTGCCCAGGGCCGCGACATTATCAATCTCGGAATCGGACAGCCCGACTTCCGGACGCCCGATTTTATTGTCGAGGCGGCGGTGAAGGCGCTGCGCGACGGCCATCACGGCTACACGCCGGCTAACGGAATTCCCCCGCTCCGAGAGGCAGTCGCCGCAGATCTCGCCAAACGCTTCAAGGTCGAAGTTTCACCGGACAGCGTGATGATCATGCCCGGCGGCAAGCCCACCATGTTCATGTCGATTTTGATGTTCGGCGAGCCGGGCGCGGAGATCATGTATCCCGACCCAGGATTTCCGATCTATCGGTCAATGATCGAGTTCACCGGCGCCAAGCCTGTGCCGGTGCCAATCCGCGAAGAAAATGCCTTTGCATTCTCCGCAGAAGAAACACTGAAACTGATCACGCCGCGGACGCGCCTGTTGATTCTTAATTCACCGGCCAACCCGACCGGGGGCGTCACGCCGAAGAGTGAAGTCGACAAGCTCATCGCCGGACTTGAGAAGTGGCCGGACGTCGCGATCATGTCGGACGAGATCTACGACCACATGGTCTATGACGGCGAGACGCACGTCTGTTTGCTGTCTTATCAATCTATTCGTGACCGGCTGATCCTGCTCAATGGCTGGTCCAAGACTTACGCCATGACCGGCTGGCGGCTCGGCTACGCGGTGTGGCCAGGAAAACTCTATGACTATGCGCGCAAGCTTGCCGTGAACCTGCATTCCTGTGTCAACGCTTCGGCGCAATATGCCGGCCTTGCCGCATTGAAAGGTTCGCAGGACGAAGTGCGCAAGATGGTCGCGGAATTCGACAAGCGGCGAAAGGTCGTGGTTGAAGGACTCAACAAATTGCCCGGCGTCTCCTGCGCCACGCCCAAAGGTGCATTCTATGCCTTCCCAAACGTAAAACGTACGGGATGGAAGGCAAAGGCGTTGGCATCTGCGTTGCTGGAAGATGCGGGTGTAGCCATCATCGGCGGGCCGGATTTTGGAATTCTCGGCGAGGGCTATGTGCGGCTGTCCTACGCCAATTCTACCGAAAACATCCTCAAGGCGCTTGACCGCATGGGCGAGTTCTTGTCGAACAGGAAAGCCGCGTAGCTGAAAGCGCAGGGAAGGAAGCCGTAATGCTCGACCGTACATCCGCAGACCGCGGTCTATCCGATGAACAAAGGATGATGCGGCAAAGTTGCCGCGATTTCGTCGATGAGGTCGTCCTTCCATTTATCAAACAGAATTGGCAGCTCGAGTGGTCAATGGTTCCGGAAGGCCGCTTGCCGCTGCGCATTCTGGAAGAAGCCGAGAAAATCGGCATTCGCACGTTGGGAGTGCCGGAGGAATATGGCGGCGTAGAGCTCGAAAAAGGCACCGAGGTTCGGACGTTCGCGATGATCGCCGAGGAAATCGCCCGCGGCGACTCTGGCCTGGCCGACAAACTGGTACAAAACTGGAAAGTATCGGTGCTCCTGCGCCAGCTCGCGCCAAAGCATCTGCAGGAAAAATGGTTCAAGCGTCTGGTCGCTGAGCCACAGTTTCTGATGGCGCATTGCCTCACCGAGCCGCGTGGCGCCTCCGACCGCTGGCTTCCCTACAACGTGCCGGAAGCTGCCATGCAGACCAAGGCCGTCAAGACCAACGGCGGCTGGGTCATCAACGGCCGCAAGCAATTTATCTCCAACGGTTATGATGCGAGCCTTTACGTCGTCTATGCCAACACCAATCAGAAAGTCGGCATGATGCAGGGCACGTCATCATTTCTGGTGCCGCGCGAAACCAAAGGTTTCACGGTCGCGCGCTGCAACGAGACGCTCGGCTGCCGCTTCATGAACAATGGAGAAATGGTGTTCGAGGACATGTTCGTGCCCGACGACCACCTGCTGGTGGAGAACAGCGCCCTCGGCTCAGCCGGCGTTTATTTCCGTCCCGGCAAGATCATCCAGGCCGCCAAGAACCTCGGCGTCGGTGTGCGCGCTTTCGAAGCGACAGCGGACTATGTGCAGAATTACGTGCAAGGCGGCCGTATTCTGATCAAGCATCAGGCGGTTGCACTTCGACTCGCTGACATGGCAACTCGCATCGAGGCCGTGCGAGCGCTACTGGATCGGGCTTCGCAAGCGGTTGACGACAATGCGCCGGATGCAGAAGTCCTCGTCAACATGGCCAAGTTGTTTGCCTCCGAGGAAATCATGAAGGTGGCGCAACACGCGGTCGAATTGCATGGCGGCAATGGCATCATGCTCGACTTCGGGATAGAAAAAGTGCTGCGGGATGCAGTGATCTTCATGCACATGGACGCCACGGTCGACATATCCAAATTCAAGATCATCAAAAACATGTTTCCGGAGACAGCCGGAAAGTACGCCGGTCCCGAGGCTTAGGTTGGGCGGCGCGGCCTTTATCGTGCCGCGACGATTACATTCCATGGAGTTTTCGGCTCAGGGCGCTCGACTCGTGCGTCGCAAAATCCTGCTTTCGTAAGCGCCTCGATGATATCGCGCGGTGCGCGCGTCGTGAAAATATCCGCAGGCATTCCCATACGCTCCATGCGCTCCTTCGGGAGAAACCCGACAACGACGCGGCCGCCCGGTTTGAGAACACGGTGGATCTCGGCAAAGCCCGCATCGAGTGAAGTCCAGAAATAAACTGTGTTGACGGTGCAGACCTTGTCAAACGCCGCCTTTTCGAACGGGAGCGATTCGACATTGCCTTGCCGAAATTCCGCGCGGCCTGCCTTTATCGCCTTGGCGAAGTGCCGCTGCGCCCACTCAATTACATCGCTCGAACGGTCGACGCCGGCGACGAACGCGGCCGCATTCAAAAGCGCCGGCAGGATCACGCCACCACCGAAACCGATTTCAAGCACGCGATCCGAAGGCTCAAGGTGGAGTTGCCGAATGGCAAACGCATTCATTCGTGCGTTGTGCCGGTTCATCAGATGTCTGATGGCGACGCCAATATAGCCGCTCGGGTGCGAAAGCTGCCTCGCGATGAAACGGGGGGCCATTCGTCAAATCCCGAAGCCGTACCGTGCAACGCTCGCTTTATAGTGGCGGTATTGGTCGCCGAATTTCCGTTCGAGATAGTCTTCTTCCCGCCTTACGACGCCGAAGTGCAGAATCAACACGCTCGGGAGTATGAGCAGCAGCAGCCAATCGAGCGCGAATACAAACGCGACACCCAACATCATGAGCGTTCCGCCGCTGTACAGCGGATTACGCGTCCATCTAAAAATGCCATCCGTCGCGAGCGCCGTTGTCGGCAGTAGCGGGCTGACATTGGTACGCAGACGCACCATCGCGCGCCGGCCTGTTGCCGCAAGCAAGACCCCGGCGAGGAATACGCCGGCTCCCACGGGGATGCGCCATGCTTGACCCATGGATGTGAGAAGGCCGATCGGCCAGAACCATTGCAGAATGCACCCGAGTGCGACCGTCGTGGCGAGAATAATTGGCGGGAAAATGATGACGTTTGGATGATCCTGTGAAGAGTTTGACATGACCGGCATCCGTAATAATTGTCTCCAGTGGAGACTTATGGCAGTCTGTGCTTGTTAGTCAAGGAATGGCAGCCATGCATGAGATTCCACGGATGAGCGGGAAAATGACTGCCGGGTGGCAAAAAACCCGCAAGACCTTCCGCCACGGGTACTTGGCGGAAGCTCTGGTCGAGGCCGCGATCGCCCGGCTCGAGGCGGACGGGGTCGAGGCCCTCAGTCTGCGCGAGCTTGCGCGGGACGCGGGCGTGAACCACCGCGCTGTCTATCGGCATTTCCCCGACAAATTATCATTGCTCGCGCGCATCGCCGAGGAGGGCTGGCGCCTTATGGAGCTGCGCGTCAAACAGCAATCGGCGGGGAAGCTCGCAGGCGAACAGACGCTCGTGGCCGCCGGTGTCGGCTTCTTTTTGTTCGCACGCGACCATCCGAACCTGTTCGCCTTGATGGCCGGCCCTCGCATCAATGCGAAAGGTGTCTTCCCTGGCCTGGAAGCCGCGATGGCTGAAACCGTGGCGATGTTCCGCCGCCCTTTCGTAGACAGCAACATCGAGCCGGAGCTCGCCCGCGTTCGCACGGCGCTGTTCGTGTCGGCGTTACAGGGCGTTACAACGCAGATTCTGCACGGCAGACTTCGTGTCTCGCGCGCCAAGGTCAAGGACTTCGTCGCGCAGACCTGCCGGATGCTGTTCAAGGGATTCCGCTAAGGCGAAGGCGCGAAGTGCGTTCAGCGCTGCAACGTGAGTTGAAAGCCGAACAACACGATCAGCATGCCGGCGACCTGCGCGAGACTCGGCACTACGCCGAGTGCGAGGAATCCGATCACCACTCCGAACACCGGCACCAAAGCCGGAAACGTTGCCGCGCGTCCACCGCCGAGTGCGATGACCGCATGGGCGAACAGATAGATCGGCAATGATCCGGCAATCCCCCCCTGCACGACGGCCTGTAGAAGATTTTCGAGGACGCTGTGGCGTTCCAGTGCGCTCAAGCCGTAGATGAAAAGATAAACCGGCGCGAAGACGATCACCGAAACGGTGCCGACAGCCATCACCGCCCGCGTGCCCGGTACGTTCCAAAGCCGCAGCAGCGTCCCGAACGATGCCCAGAACACACCGGCCGAGACGAACAGCAAGTCGCCACCGACGCCACTGCCGCCGATGGTCGCAAGCGATTCTGCGCCAAAGACCAGCAGGCCGAGGATGATTGCGGCGCCGCCGAACATCCGCCGCGGCGAAATGCTCTCATGCAAAATAACGCCGGCAAGGATGAGACCCGAAAGAGCGGCGCAAGCGGGCTGGATCGTGGTGCCATGGCCGAGCGGGACTAGAATGAAGCCGCTATAGGCGAGGAGCGATTGCGGCGGCCCGGACAGGATCGTCATCACAAATCCACGTCCCCAGCCGACGCCGCCCAGGTCGCGCAGCCCGTCGCGCACGATCAGCGGCAGCACGAGCAGGCCGGACCAGAAGAAACGATGGAATGCAAGATCGGCCGGCGAAAAGCCGATCTGGATACCGTGTTTTGCCACCACGAAGCCCGCCGCCCACGCGAAGGCCGCGAGCGTGCCGCACACGATGCCGATGATCATTGTCGGCCTATGCGCTTTTTCGGGTGCGGCCATGGGCTCCAAAGGCCGGAAGCGAGCAGGGTGACTTCGGTACGGCTGATACTCTAGGATCGCCAGCGAAGTCCATTTGCCAATCAACAACACTCACTTCACCGGGATGGAAGCTCATGGCGAAGTCGCGAAAAGTCGTTATTACCTGTGCTGTTACGGGCTCAATTCACACGCCCTCGATGTCCCCACACCTGCCCGTCACGGCACAGGAGATCGCCGATGCTGCCATTGGGGCGGCCGAAGCGGGTGCGGCTATCGTGCACCTGCATGCGCGTAACCCGCAGGATGGCCGTCCCGACCAGACGCCGGAGGCTTTTGCTCCCTTCCTCAAGGTGATCAAGCAGCGCTCCAACGTCGTGGTGAATATCACCACGGGTGGCGCGCCGACGATGACAGCCGAGGAGCGCGTGCGGCCGGCTGCGACTTTCAAGCCTGAAGTTGCCTCGCTCAACATGGGCACGATGAACTTCGGGCTTTACCCGATGATCCCGCGCTACAAGGGCAAGTTCAAACATGATTGGGAGGAACCGTATCTGGAAAGGTCGCGCGGCGGCATGTTCAAGAATACCTTCGCCGACATTGAGTACATCCTGACCACATGCGCCGGGAATGGAACTCGCTTCGAGATCGAATGCTACGACATCGGGCACCTCTACACGCTGCGGCATTTCCTCGATCGTGGCCTGGTGAAGCCGCCGCTGTTCGTGCAGTCGGTGTTTGGTATTCTTGGCGGGATCGGGCCACATCCCGAAGATGTCATGATGATGAAGCGCACGGCGGATCGCCTGCTCGGCGACAACTATCATTGGTCCGTGCTGGGTGCAGGCGCCAACCAGATGCGTGTCGCCGCCATTGCGGCCGCCATGGGTGGCAATGTCCGCGTTGGCATGGAAGATTCGCTTTGGATCGGTGCCGGCAAGCTGGCCGAGTCCAATGCCCAGCAGGTCACCAATGTGCGAAAGATCCTCGAGGGTCTGGGGCTGGAAATCGCGAGCCCCGACGAAGCGCGCGAAATCCTCTCGCTCAAGGGCGGCGACAAAGTGGCGTTTTAGGAGCGACAACGTTTTCCATTGCTCTTGCACGCATGATTCCGTCCTATAAGGCTGGAGGATTCGTGCAATGGCTTCGCTGGACACTGTCAGCCTCGCCATATTGCTCGGCAGCCTGCTGGTTCTTGCCGGCATTCTGTCCAGCCTGATCGCGCTGCGTTTCGGCGCGCCGCTGCTGCTCGTGTTCCTCCTGGTCGGCATGATGGCAGGCGAGGGCGGCCCGGGCGGCATCAAGTTCGATGACGTTGGCACCGCCTACACGGTCGGTTCAATCGCGCTGGCGTTGATCCTGTTCGATGGCGGCCTGCGCACCCGCTTCGCCAGTTTCCGCAATGTGCTGGGGCCGGCAGTAACGCTGGCGACCATGGGAGTACTGATCACGGCGGTTCTCACCGCGCCGGTGGCGAAATTCGTGCTCGGCATTGGCTGGATCCCGGCTCTCTTGGTTGGAGCGGTCGTGGCATCCACCGACGCGGCTGCGGTTTTCTTCCTCATCAACGCGCGAGGCCTGCGATTGCGTCCGCGTGTGCGCGCCGTGCTGGAAGTCGAATCCGGCACCAACGATCCATTCGCCGTGTTTCTTGCCTTGCTGCTGATAGAAATTCTGCTGGTCGGCGACCAAAGTTGGTCGCATGCGATGATGATCTTCCTGCGTGACGCAATCCTCGGCTGCGTCATCGGTTTTGCTGGAGGGCAAATCATTACCCTCGTGCTCAACCGTCTCGTGCTGGCGCAAGGTCTCCATGCGCCATTTGTGGCCGTTAGCGCGTTGGTGGTCTTCGCATTCGCCAACGCTGTGCATGCGTCGGGGTTTCTCGCCGTCTATCTGGCCGGTCTCGTTGTCGGCAACAAGCAGACACGCGCTCACAACTCCGTTGTCGTCTTCCTCGATGCCGCCACCTGGCTGGCGCAAATTGTAATGTTTGTGCTGCTCGGCCTGCTGGCCTGGCCGCACAGGCTGGCCGATACCTTGCTCGGTGCTATAGCGATCTCGCTGGTCCTGATGTTGGTTGCGCGGCCGGTAGCCGTGTTTCTTTGTCTCGCGCCGTTCAAATTTCAGGTGAATGAAAAAATATTCCTCTCCTGGGTCGGCCTGCGAGGCGCAGTTGGAATTTTCCTTGCATCGATCCCACTCCTTGTCGGCCTACCCGGAGCCCACCTTTATTTCGATGTCGCCTTTGTCGTGGTGGCCTCGTCATTGCTCGTACAAGGCTGGACGGTGGCGCTGGCTGCCCGCAAGCTCGACATCTCATTTGCTCGCGCCGATCCGCTTCCGCGCCGCATCGAGCTCGATTTGCCCGGTCAACTCGCGCGCGAGATTGTCGGTTATCCGGTGCCTGCGAATAGCCCTTATCTGCGACGCGGACTTATTCCGACCTGGGCGCGGCCGACGCTGGTTATTCGCAAAGAGGAGATTCTCACGCCTGCCGAGGCGCATCCAGTGCGGGAAGGCGACTACGTCTATCTGCTGGCGCCCCCGGAAAAAGCGCAGGCGCTCGATCGCTTCTTCGTCAAGATGCCGGCGCCGGCAGCGCCTGATCCACGGTTGCTTGGCGACTTTTTCGTGCCCGGTACCGCGACACTCGGCGCGCTGGCAGAGATTTACGGCCTTCAGGTTGCCGCCGATCACACCGAAGTATCGCTCGCCGACTACTTCAGCGAGCAACTCCGGCGGGTGAAAATGGGCGACGTTGTCGAATTGGGCCCAATTGCGCTGCTGGCGCACCAAGTCAGTGGTGGCCGCGTAACCACCGTCGGCTTAAGGCTGGCCGAACCCGAAGCCCCGTCCGATCTGCTCGGCCGTGTTGAGATTTGGTGGAAGCGAATTCAGAATTACTTCGGCTAGAGCGGGATCACCTGAGGTTGAATCGTCATGCCCGCGCTTGTCGCGGGCATCCACGTCTTGAAGCATATACAAATACAAAGACGTGGATGGCCGGAACAAGTCCGGCCATGACGAAGAAGCATTTCAACGTCAACCAAATCCGCCCTAGATTGCGCGCCGCGAGAAAGCCGGAACGCGCTGCACCAGCCAAGCGCCACCAAACAGAACGGCTGTCCAGAACAGGTCGCCGAGCACGGTCTTATCCAAATATGGCAGGGCAGCGATATAGCACTGCGTGAGACCCTCGAGCGTGCGTGGATAGATGCCACTGAATGCCCAGACCGCGAAATTTGTGGTCACGAAGAAAATCAGCGAGCACGAAACCATTGCCGCAACCACCGGGATCGCGCCAGGCCAGCGACGCACCAATATGCCTGCGAAAGCAGGGAGGGTAATGGCGAGACAGACCACCAGTGTGATCCGCCAATCATCGCCCGCGAGTGCAACATTGCTCAGCAACACCGCGGCCAGCGGCACGATTACAGCCAGAGCCGGTAGTCGAAGCATCCGGCCCGCGAACAGCGCGCTGGCTGCGAACGGCCAAACGCCGGGGGCATGTGGTAGCAGGCGAGCGGCCACATCAAAGCCGATCAGGAATGCCACCAGCAGCAAATCCATCCAAAGGTCGGCGCGGGTCTTGTGCGGGTGCATCGTTCAGGTCCTATAGGTGAATCAACAGGATAACATGATTAGGCCAGAACTTCCTACCAGCTTTGTGGGCTTACGCGGCGCGTTTTTCAACCCATTCGGAAATGATCCCGGCCAGCTGATCGAGTCCGTCGGTGAGTGCGGCGGGTCCCGGCTGGAGAATCAATGTGGATTTGATCTCGCGCAGCCAGCGATCGGCGACGGCAGGAATGTCGGCAAAGCCTGGACGTGCTGCGACTTTGGCCGGGACAAATTTCTTGCCGCACCAGGAGCCGACGATGATGTCCGGGCGTGCGGCTATGACATCGTTGATGGACACGATGCGGTCCTTGGCATTCTTGCGCGCGGCAAGCTGCGGGAACACTTCGATGCCGCCGGCAGCCTCGATCAGCTCCGATACCCAGGCAATACCGGAAATCATCGGTTCGTCCCATTCCTCGAAATAGACACGCGGCCGGTGCGGTAACCGCAACGCCCGCTCGTGTACGGCATTGACGCGCGCGGCGAGCGAATTGGCGAGCGTGTCGGCCTTTTCCGCCGCGCCGACGAGTGCGCCGAGCGTGCGGATCATGTCGAGGATTCCGCCAATGTCGCGTTGATTGAATGCATGAACCGGGACATTGGCCCGAATGAGTTCTGAGACAATATCGGCCTGCAAATCCGAGAAGGTCAGCACCAGATCCGGCTTGAGGGCGATGATCTTTGGAACGTCGGCGGAGATGAAGGCGGAGACGCGCGGCTTCTCCCGCCGCACCTGCGGTGGACGCACCGCATAGCCCGATACGCCCACGATGCGGCGGTCCTCGCCGAGGAGATAGAGCGTCTCGACGGTTTCCTCGGTCAGACAGATGATTCGCTCGGGTGGGAACATGCTTTAGGCAAGCATATCGGCCTGCGCCGCGTCGAGCAGGCCGATATCGCCAGTTGCCGTTACCCGTCCTTCGTCGAGCCGCACCACACGGCTGGCGATACGCCTGACCTCAGCAGCATCATGGCTGACATATACGATTGGCACCTGCGCCGCGTCACGAAGGCGCTCAAGAAAAGGAAGGATGTCGCGTTTGCGCGCAGCATCAAGTGAGGCGAGCGGTTCATCCAGCAGCAGCAGGCGCGGCCGCATAAGTAATGCCCTGCCAACGGCAACGCGCTGGCGTTCGCCGCCCGACAGCTTGCCCGGCCGGCGATCGAGCAAATGACCAATAGCCAAAAGTTCGACTATGCGGGCGAAGGCGGTCGGATCGGCGGCGTGACCGCCCATCCAGCGCCCGTAGTCGAGGTTATGTTTAACCGAGAGGTGTGGGAACAGCCGGCCTTCCTGGAACACATAGCCAATGCGCCGTCGTGCGGCGGGCACGTTGATGCGCGCTGTATTGTCGAACAGTGCCTCGCCATTGAGCACGATGCGGCCGTGATCCGGCTCCAGTAACCCGGCAATCATATTCACGACGCTGGTCTTGCCGGCGCCTGAGGGCCCAAACAGCGCAGTGGCGCTGCTTTCGCTCGTAAATGAAACGTTCAGCGAGAATTCGCCGAGCTGCTTTTCCACCTGAACGACGAGCATGACTACGCCCCGTGCAAGCGTGCAGTTGCGCGCCGGGCGAGCCATTCCGAGGCGAGCAGCGCAGCGAACGAGATGATGATCGAAATGAGCACGAGCTTGAGCGCGTCCGAGTCGCCGCCCGGTACTTGAATGAGCGTGTAGATCGCAGCCGATATTGTCTGCGTCTCGCCCGGGATGTTGGACACGAAGGTGATGGTGGCGCCGAATTCCCCAAGAGCGCGCGCGAAGCCGAGCATCATTCCGGCGATGATTCCGGGCAACGCCAGCGGCAACGTGACCGTAACGAAGGTCCAGCCCGGGTTGGCGCCCAGCGTCGCCGCTGCGTCCTCCAGTCGCCGGTCGATAGCCTCGATCGATAGTCTGATCGCCCGCACCATCAGCGGAAACGCCATGACGCCACAGGCCAGCGCAGCGCCGGTCCAGCGGAACGAGAACACGACACCGAAATGATCGGCAAGAAAGGCGCCGAGGGGTGCCTTGCGTCCAAGGCTGATGAGCAGCAGATAGCCCGTGACGACCGGCGGCAATACCAGCGGCAGGTGCACGACGGCATCGAGCAGGGATTTTCCCCAGAACGATCCGCGCGCCAAGAGCATGCCAATCGCGATGCCGAAGGGCAGCGCGACCAGCGTCGACACAATCGCGATCCGCAGCGAAAGCTGAACCGCCGTCCAATCCTGGGGTGACAATTCGAGCACGCGTCTCGATACCGCCTACGATACCGGCTTTACGAGGTAGCTGAAGCCGTATTTTTCGAAGCTCGCCTTGGCGGCCGGCGTGCGCAGGAAATTCAGATATTGCGCGGCGCTCGGATTTTTTGTGCCAGCGGTTGCCGCCACCGGATAGGTGACGGGCGGATAGGCATTGTCAGGAAACGTGCCGACAATTTTCACCTTGGGTTCAACCTTGGCATCGGTTTCGTACACGATGCCGACCGGCGTCTCGCCGCGCGCGACGAAGGCAAGGGTTGCGCGCACATTCTCTGCCTGTGCGAGTTTCGGCTCAGCCGCGGACCAGGCCCCGAGCTTTTCCAACGCCGCCTTGGCATAAAGGCCGGCGGGAACGGCTTTCACATCGGCGACGGCGATGCGGCCGTCGCCCGCAAGCTTGGCAATGTCGAAACCCTGATCGATGGCCACATTGCCGAGCGTGGAATCGACCGGCGCAATCAGCACCAATCTATTGCCGAGGAGGTTCATGCGTGTGTCCGGCTTGATCAACTTGCGCTCGGTCACGTAGTCCATCCAGCGCAGATCGGCGGAGATGAACACGTCGGCGGGGGCGCCTTGCTCGATCTGCCTGGCCAGCGCAGAGCTTGCCTCATAGCTCGACACCACCTTGACCCCGGTCGCATTGGTGAAAGCCGTATTGGTGTCGTCAAGCGCATTCTTCAGTGACGCCGCAGCGAATACCGTGATCTGCTCCTGTGCGATCAACGGTTGCGGTGCGCCAAGCAGCGTCACCAAAAGGGCTAACATGGCGAAAAGTCGTCGAGACATGGCGGTTCTCCTGCCGTGCCATCGGGCACCGCGTTACGATCGGGAATATTGGACGGAACCGCCGTTCCGGCTCGCGCGGCGCGCCCACGCGCGCTGCAATGTCTAACCCTAGCAAGTCCTGCCGACCGGGGTAAAGTCTGGCCTTGGAGTAAGGGGAATTGAATGGACGCAACTCCCATCGAGGGCGAGTTCGACTACATTATCGTAGGCGCAGGCTCTGCGGGTTGCGTGCTGGCCAACCGATTATCGGCCGATCCCACAAAGCGCGTGCTGCTGCTTGAAGCGGGTGGCAACGATAACTGGATCTGGTTTCATATTCCGGTGGGCTATCTTTTTGCGATCGGCAATTCACGCGGTGACTGGCTGCTCAAGACAGAGGCGGAGGAGGGTCTCAATGGCCGGGTCCTGAACTATCCGCGCGGCAAGGTGATCGGCGGCTCATCGGCCATAAACGGTATGATCTACATGCTTGGTCAGGCCGGCGACTACGATCATTGGCGTCAGCTCGGGCTGCCCGGCTGGTCGTGGGACGATGTGCGGCCCTACTTTCGTAAGCATGTTGACCACTTCCTGAAAAGCGAACACCACGCAGCTGGTGGCGAATGGCGGGTCGAATATCCGCGCCTGACTTGGGAAATTCTTGACGCGTTCCGCATGGCGGCAAACCAGTACGGCATTCCGACGGTTCAGGATTTCAATACCGGGGACAATGAGGGCATCTGTTATTTCCACGTCAACCAGAAGCGTGGCCGTCGATGGTCGGCGGCGCGCGGGTTTCTGAAGCCGGTGCTACATCGTAAGAACTTGCAGCTCGAAACCGGTTGTCTCGTTGAGGCATTGGAATTGAGCGGCAAATGCGCGACGGGGGTCCGCTGGCGACAGAACGGTGAATTGCGAAGCGCACGCTGCCGCGGAGAAGTCATCCTCGCAGCTGGCGCAATCGGCTCGCCCCACATCCTGATGCTTTCGGGCATAGGTCCGGCCGCGCAGCTATCGCAATTCGGAATTCCGGTCACGCTCGACAAGCCGGGCGTCGGCACGAATCTGCATGATCATTTACAGTTGCGTATGATCTTTAAGGTCGAAGGCGTGAAAACATTGAATGAAACATACGCTTCGCTGTTGAACCGGCTCGGTATGGGTCTCAACTACGCGCTGCGTCGGCGTGGGCCAATGACGATGGCGCCGTCGCAACTCGGCGCTTTTACCAGGTCGGACCCATCGCAAAGCAGTGCCAATATCCAGTATCACGTGCAGCCGCTATCGCTCGACAAATTCGGCGAACCGCTGCATCCGTTCCCGGCCTTCACGGCGAGCGTCGCCAATGTGCGTCCGACCAGCCGCGGTGCGCTCACGCTTAAATCAAGGGATCCTTCGCGGGCTCCGGCTATCAAGCCAAACTATTTGTCGACGCCTGAGGATCAGCGCGTTGCCGTTGATTCTATCCGCGTCACGCGCAAGATCGTGGCACAGCCGGCACTGGAAAAATATTCTCCGGTCGAATACTTGCCCGGAGCGTCAGTACGCGATGACGATGAGGCAGGCTTGATAAGGGCCGCCGGCGACATCGGTACCACGATATTCCATCCTGTCGGTACGGCGCGTATGGGCCGCGACGACGATACCCGCGCGGTGGTAGATGCGCGCCTGCGCGTGATCGGCGTCGACCATTTGCGTGTTGTGGATGCCTCCGTGATGCCATCGATCACGTCCGGTAATACCAATTCGCCGACTATGATGATTGCGGAAAAGGGCGCGGCGATGATTTTAGAAGACCAAAAACGTTTATAGTCGGACTGCGGATCAATGGAGGGGTGTCATGAATCTCGTGGAGCGAATCAAGGGGATCCTGCTGCAACCTAAATCGGAATGGCCGGCAATCGAGCGTGAACCAGGCGATGCGGGTTATCTGTTCCCGAACTACGTAGCGATCGTCGCCGCCATCCCGGCAGTGTGCACATTTATCGGCACGTCGATCATCGGCTTCGGCGCATACCGTGTCGGCATCGGTTTGGGCCTTATACGAGCTGTCGTCGTCTATGCTCTCTCATTGGCCGGTGTTTTTGTTGTTGCCTATATTATCGACTATCTTGCGGGCACGTTTGGCGCGCGAAAAAATCTCGATAACGCCATGCGGGTGTCGGCCTATGCGCCAACTGCCGCTTGGGTTGCTGGGGTATTCAATATCATCCCGGCGTTGGCCTTCCTGGGAATACTCGGTCTGTACAGCCTCTATCTGCTGCACACTGGCATCGCCGCTCTGATGAAACCCCCGGCGGACAAGGCTGTGGTCTATACGATCGCGGTCATCGTTTGCGCGATCATCGTCTGGGTCATCATTTTTGGCGTCGTAGCGATGCTGTTCGGCCTGTAGCCGCAGGATCAAGGCAACGCTTTGAGATGCCGGATCGGGCGGCCGGGCGCTATTGCCTGGGCCGCCGCGACAATGGCGTTGGCGTCAATGCCATAGTGCCGATAGAGATCGGCTAGCGATCCGGTCTGACCAAAATGCTCGACGCCGAGTGGACGTACCCGATGACCCGCCACAGCGCCGAGCCATGCGAGTGTCGCCGGGTGTCCGTCGAGTACGGTAACAAGGCCGCAATTCGGCGGCACATCACCGAACAACCGCTCGATATGAGAACGCGCATGGACAAGACCGCGCTCGCGCGCGCGCTGAGCCGCGGCCCACCCTGCGTTGAGCCGGTCGGCGGAGGTTATTGCGAGCAAGCCGACATCGCGGCGATCCTCTGCCATAAGGCCAACGGCTTCGATTGCTTCCGGTGCAACTGCGCCGGTGTATGCAACGACCACCTGGCAGTTAGGCCCAGGTTTGCGCTGCCAATAGGCACCATCGACGATCTGCTGGCGCAGCTCCGGCATCATTTGCCGCTGGATCTGCTCCACCGGCCGTGTTGATAGCCGCAGATAAACGGAACCGCCCGTCTCGTCGCGAAGCCAGTTGCGCTCGGACGGCGCTGCGTCGCCGTCCTTCTGCATATAGGAGAAGGCCCAATTCATGACGGCCGCGAGTTCGTCTTCGCTCTCGAGCACGAGCAGCGCGTCCGCCGGTCCGCCGATCTTCCACGACGTGAACGGCGCGAGCGGTTCGTCGAAGGCCGCGCGCGCGCCGCAGATCGCGCGCAGGTCGTCGCGGTCGCTCGCCCGCAGGATCGACGCGGTCGCGGACGCCGTGGTGGCGCTCACACCGCCGCCTTCGCTCCGGCCAACACGCGATCGGCCAGCCGGGCCGCCACCTCGGT
>DAHUXA010000066.1 GCA_027307405.1 Hyphomicrobiales bacterium
GAAGACTTACCCATTCCGCGGGCGCCCCATAGGAGCGCGTTATTGGCCGGCAAGCCTTTGGCGAATCGTTCTGTGTTCTCGACCAGTACATCGCGAACGCGATCGATGCCCTTGAGCAGCGACATCTCGACGCGGTTCACATGCGGAACGGGCACGAGGCGGCCGTCTGGATGCCAAACAAACGCATCGGCGGCGCTCAGATCGGGCAGGGTCGTGCGCTGCGGCGCCAGCCGCTCCAGCGCGACAGCGATCCGTTCGAGCACGTCGGTTTCACCTGCGGGGCGTACGTCGGCTTTCGGTTTGGGCGCGGATCGCCGCGGTAATTTGAACTTTGATTTGGCCATTGGATGTTTTCACAAGTTGCGCTGCTCTTAGCGGGGCAGCGTTGCCCCCGCAAGCGGTCTTGCGGGGAAATGGCTGAAAATGGTGGGTTTTGAAGGGTAAGGTAGCGTTGCAATTGGGCGTGCGGCCGCTATAGTCCGCGCGAAATTCAAGCGCCACCCGGCTGCCGGGAAAACTACGCAAGGAACAAGCTTCGATGTTTATAACGCCTGCGTTTGCGCAAGGGTCGCTGTTCGGCGGTGCAGGTGGCGATGGCGGCATGCTGATGTCGCTGCTGCCGTTCGCGATGATTTTCGTCATCATGTATTTCCTGATCCTGCGTCCGCAGCAAAAGCGCGTGAAGCAGCACCAGGAAATGGTCAAGAACGTGCGGCGGGGTGATACGGTCGTCACCAACGGTGGCCTTATTGGCAAGGTCACCAAGGTGATCGATGACGATCAGATTGAAATCGAGATTGCGGACGACGTACGCATTCGCCAGATGCGGCAGATGGTTTCTGACGTTCGCGCCAAGGGTGAACCTGTCAAGGAAGAGGCCGCGGCCGGCTAAACGCCGGCAGCATCAGCCTTTAAGCCGCAAGTCGGGACGTCATGCTCTATTTCACGCGGTGGAAGGCGACAGCGATCGTACTCACGGCCTTCATAGTCTGCCTTTTTGCTGTCCCCAATTTCCTGCCAGAAAAAATGGTACAGAGCTGGCCAAAATGGGCGCAGCGCCATGTTGTGCTGGGTCTCGACTTGCAGGGCGGCTCGCATATCCTGCTTGAAGTCGACAGCAATGCGGTACGCAAGGAAAAGCTGGAGTCGCTCCGCGACGATGTCCGTCGTGTACTCCGCGACGCGCGCGTTGGCTACACTGGTCTGGTGGTGCGCGGCAACAGCGTGGAAGTTCGCATTCGTGAGGGCAGCAATTTCGATCAGGCGGTCGAGAAACTGCGGGAATTGTCGCAGCCGCTTGGCGGTATTCTCGGAAGCAGCACCGGCCAACGCAGTCTCGACGTAACGACCGAGGCTGGCAGTCTAGTGCGGTTGACGCTGACCGACCCCGCCATGGTTGAACGGATACGCCAGTCGGTCGAGCAGTCCATCCAGATTATCGAACGGCGCGTCAATGAGCTTGGTACTGTCGAGCCACTCATCCAACGCCAGGGCGTTGACCGAATCCTGGTTCAGGTTCCGGGATTGCAGGATCCGACGCGGCTGAAAGAATTGCTCGGCAAGACAGCCAAACTCGATTTCCGCATGGTCGACGTTTCGATGCCTGCGGAACAGGCGGCGCAAGGGCGCATACCCCCTGATGACGAAATTCTCTACAGCACCACTCAGCCGAAAACCCCTTATCTGGTGGAAAAGCGTATCCTGGTTTCGGGCGGCGATCTGACCGACGCGCAGCCGGGCTTTGACCAGCGTACTAGTGAACCAATCGTGTCGTTCCGGTTCAATACATCGGGCGCACGCAAATTTGCGCAGGTCACACAGGAAAATGTCGGCAAACCGTTCGCTATCGTTCTCGATAACCAGGTGATATCGGCACCGGTCATTCGCGAACCCATCCTGGGCGGTTCCGGCCAGATTTCCGGCAGCTTTACTGTCGAGAGCGCTAATGACCTCGCTATTCTCTTGAGAGCTGGCGCCCTGCCGGCGCCGCTCACCATCATTGAGGAGCGCACTGTCGGTCCGGGCCTTGGCCAGGATTCGATCGCCAAAGGCAAGATTTCATCTTATGTCGGCGCGGCGATGGTGATTGTCTTTATGTTGGCTACATACGGCCTGTTCGGGCTTTTCGCGAACGTCGCAGTGGCGATCAACGTGGCGATGATCTTTGGCGTTTTATCGCTTCTTAACGCGACGCTCACGCTACCGGGTATCGCCGGCATTGTGCTGACGGTCGGCATTGCGGTTGACTCGAATGTGTTGATTTACGAGCGCATCCGCGAGGAGGTGCGTGGCGGTCGAACGCCGATAAACGCCATCGATGCTGGATTTTCGCGCGCGCTTGCCACTATTCTCGATTCCAACATCACAACATTCATCGCCGCTGCTGTGCTGTTTTATATCGGCACTGGTCCGGTGCGCGGTTTTGCCGTTACGCTTGGCATCGGGATTATCACGACCGTTTTCACCGCCTTCACCTTGACGCGCCTGATCGTCGCTTATTGGGTGCGCTGGCGGCGTCCGCAACGCGTGCCGATTTAGGAGGCCGTGCCGTGCGCCTGCTTCGCATTGTTCCCGACGACACGAAATTCGATTTTATGCGATTTCGGCGCATCAGCTTTCCGATGTCGGCATTATTGTCGATTATCGCGATCTCGCTCTATTTCTTCCACGGTTTGAATTTCGGCATCGACTTCAAGGGCGGCACTCTGATCGAGGTCCAATCGAAATCAGGGGCTGCCGACCTTGCGAAAATGCGCGCCGCGCTCGGGGCGCTTGGCCTCGGGGAAGTGCAGTTGCAGCAGTTTGGTGCGCCGAACGATGTCCTCATCCGCATCGCCGAACAGCCGGGCGGAGAGGTGGCCCAACAACAGGCGGTAACCAAAGTCCGCGGCGCTCTTGGCAATGAAGTGGACTATCGGCGCGTAGAGGTGGTCGGACCACGTGTGTCGGGGGAATTGCTTTCATACGGCGTCATCGGGTTGATGCTCGCGATCCTCGCAATTCTGATTTATTTGTGGTTCCGCTTCGAGTGGCAGTTCGCACTTGGCGCCATGATCGCCAACGTGCATGACATCGTGCTCACCATCGGCTTCATGTCGATAACACAAATAGATTTCGATCTCACAAGCATCGCCGCGCTGCTTACTATCCTGGGATACTCGCTTAACGATACGGTTGTTATTTACGATCGTATTCGGGAAATGCTGCGCCGGTACCGTAAGCTACCGATGCCCGACCTGCTCAATGCGTCAGTCAATCAGACTCTTTCGCGTTCGGTAATCACACACGTGACGGTGTCACTCGCGTTGCTGGCGCTACTATTGTTCGGCGGGCAGGCGATACATAGTTTTACGGCAACTATGATGTTCGGCGTGGTTCTCGTCGGAACTTACACGTCGGTTTTCATTGCTTCACCAATCCTGATTTATCTCGGCGTCGGTACCGGCCGCGATTCCCTTAGCGCGCCAGATCGGGATAAGTAGATGGCGTTCGGCCACGGCGCCGACGCACCTCATTTGCCGCGCCCGGCACTTATCGACGCATACGGCGACGGCGGCTTCCGGTTCGCCGGCATGTCGCACCGCGGCTCGTTGCTATGTTTTCCGGACGGCATTTGGGCCTGGGCTGTCAAAGATGTCTCCGAGCTGACCGCGGACGCATTTTCTGCCGCCTTCGCGCGCGCGCAAAGCCTCGATTTTTTCCTGATTGGCGCCGGCCCCGAGCCTTGGGCGTTGCCCGAACATCTGCGCCAGCGTTTCCGTGAATTATCGCTATCCGTCGACGCCATGGCGACCGGTGCCGCTGTGCGGACTTATAACATTCTTCTCGCGGAAAACCGGCGTGTCGGGGCGGGGTTGATTGCAGTCACGTAACTCGCACGTCAAGCTGATCGAATGGAAGATCATTTCAAATATTGCGCTACGTTGGTGCGAGAACACGATCGCGACCGCTATCTTGCGACGTTATTCGCGCCAACCGAGGAACGCAGCGGTTTGTTCGCACTCTATGCCTTCGACTCAGAAATTTCGCACGTGCGCGAACTTGCGCGCGAGGTGATGCCGGGGGAAGTCCGTTTGCACTGGTGGCGGGACGTAATCGTGGGGGAACGCACCGGCGAAGCTGCTGCAAATCCGATTGCGACAGCGCTGCTAGAGACACAGACGCGTTATAGCTTGCCGCGCGAACGGATGGTTGACCTGATTGAGGCACATCGTTTCGATATTTACGATGAACCGATCGCGCGCTTTGAGGACCTGCAGTCCTATGCATCAAAGACCGCTGGTACAATCTTCGAGCTGGCCGTTCGTATTCTGATGGGCGGCAATGTTTCCGCCATTTCCGGATCGGTTGCAGAAGCTGGTGTGGCACAAACAATTGCAAATGTGCTGGCGCGCTTGCCACGTCATTCGGCCAGACATCAGATGTATTTACCAACAGAAATTCTTCGACACTATCATGCTGAGGCTGACGATGTTTTCGTAATGCGCGCGACACCTGAGCTGCGCGCCGCGCTCGCCGAGCTTCGCCTGCGAGGCCGCCGTCATTTAGCGCATGTTAGCGCTGCCAATATCCCAAAAGCTGCACAGCCCGCCTTTTTACCGCTGGCACCCCTGTGGCAATGGCTACTGGATATGGAGCGGGCCAATTATGACCCGTTCCGGCCTCCGCAAGTGGCACCGTGGCGGCGCCAATGGCGCATTTGGCGCGCGGCAAAGTCCTTTAGACGAATTGGTGGTTAGCGGTTATTCGGCCGCCACCGCTGGGAGTTCGCCACCGATCCAGCTGTTGAGATCGGCGAGCGCTCGTTGCGTCAGGGCGCTCTTTCGTGCGAGTGCTTTGGCGGTACTGCGCCCGAGTTTGCTGCGGTGATCGAATGTCGGAGTCTCGCGCAAAGGCGGAAACAAACCAAAATTGACATTCATCGGCTGGAAGGAAGACGGTCCTGCATCGATGGTCTCGACGTGATCGCCGGTAATGTGCGCGAGCAGGGCGCCGTGTGCCGTGGTCGCTGGCGGCGGCACAATCCTCTCGCCCCGCCGCTCGGCAGCGGCAAAACGTCCCGCGAGCAGGCCGATGGCGGCTGATTCTACATAGCCCTCACAACCAGTGATCTGGCCGGCAAACCGCCAAAACAGATTTGGCTTAAACCGCAGCGTGACGTCGAGGAGCTTGGGGGAATTCAGGAACGTATTGCGATGCAGCCCGCCTAGCCGCGCAAAATCCGCATTTTGCAAGCCGGGGATGGTCCGGAAAATACGGATCTGTTCGCTGTGTTTCAACTTGGTCTGAAAGCCCACCATATTGAACAGCGTTCCCAACTTGTTGTCCTGGCGTAGCTGCGCCACGGCATAGGGCTTTGTGCCCGGCTCGCGTGGGTTGGTCAGACCGAACGGCTTCATCGGGCCATGCCGCAACGTCTCCGGCCCCCGCTCGGCCATCACCTCGATTGGGAGGCAGCCATCGAAATAGGGTGTGGAGGTTTCCCAATCGTGAAAGCTGGTTTTATCACCGGCAAGGAGCGCGGCGACGAATGTCTCATATTGTTCGCGCGATAGCGGACAATTGATGTAATCCGCGCCAGTGCCACCGGGTCCGGCTTTGTCGTAGCGCGATTGAAACCAAGCCTGCGCAAAGTCGATGCTGTCTCGATGCACGATTGGTGCAATGGCGTCGAAGAAAGCGAGTTGCCGTTCGCCGCTCAGCTTGGCGATGGCGGCGGCAAGGTCAGGTGAAGTCAGAGGGCCTGTCGCGATGATAACGCTGCCCCAATCATTGGGCGGTAACGCAACTTCACCACGTTCGAGTGTAATCAACGGGTGCGCAGCCAACGCGTGGGATACCGCGGCTGAAAACCCTTCACGATCGACGGCGAGCGCACCTCCTGCTGGCACCTGGTTCTTATCCGCAGCACGCATGATCAACGAACCAAGCCGGCGCATTTCCTCGTGCAAGAGCCCTACGGCATTGTGCTCGTGATCATCGGAACGGAATGAATTCGAGCAGACGAGTTCTGCATAGTTGTCGGTTTTATGCGCAGGCGTCGTGCGTACTGGCCGCATTTCATGCAGCACAACTGGCACGCTCGCATGAGCCAGTTGCCAGGCGGCCTCCGCGCCCGCGAGACCTCCGCCTACCACGTGCACCACTTGAAAATTTTCGTATGTCATTCAATGATCAATAGGCCGGGGGGTGACGATCTGCAACGGTGGGTGACGGGCCGCGCATGTATTTGAATTTAATGGCCTATAGTCTTATGTGCTGTGTTGGAATTGCGGCCAGTACCTCTACTGCCACCGCGGCAACAATGCCCGATGTCATCGGCGAAGCGTATGGGGGATATTCGGTTGCGCCGCCTACGCCGAGCATCGTTTTTGTTTGCCACGGCTTCGGGTGTAAATACCGGGCCGAAGTGGATCTGACCGCTAACGATCGTGCGAAGCTTGCACAACTTCTGGCAGCGGGCCGGTCATCGCCGGCCGCAGAGCGCAAGGCAGTTGCAACTGCGGGAGCCTGGTTCGACAAGCGCGTTGGCCCTGTTGCCGGCACGGAAAATCACGTGGCGCGGGCCGGCGCCAAATACATGTATGATGTCCGTCAATTCGATTGCATCGATTCCAGCCGTAATACGACCAGTCTACTGTTGGTGCTCGATCAGCTGAAATTGCTGCGATACCACGACGTCGACGTGCCGGAGGCGCGCGGTTTCTTCCTCGACGGGCGGCCGCCACATGCCACAGCGGTTCTCGTTGAGAAGGGGAGTGGCACCAAATGGTCAATTGATTCCTGGACAGTGGGCTACGGCCAAAATTTGGAGGTTATGCCCTTGGAGCGCTGGAAATCGCTCGACTAGGAGCGGAGCGTTGGAGCGGCAAAAAGCGAAACGCCCGCGAACTTGCGCGGGCGTTATCACATCAACCAGTAAGCAGCCTGATTAGCGGTGCGCCGCGTTCCAGGCCACCCGCGGAATATCGGAGCGGCTGATGCCGATGTCGGCAAGCTCACGGTCGCCCAGGCGCGACAACTCGTTAATGCTTTGATTGTAGCGCTTCCATTCCTGGATGAAGCGGACGAGTGCGGCAAACATAGTGTCCTTCTTTCCCATTTGATCCGGCGCAAGCCGGTCCATGAATTCCAAATGAAAATAGGGATCTTCCGGTGATTGAAAAGCAATAATGTTGCGCTGCAGCTAAGCAGAAAATGCATAGCTAAAGTAACTGAAATTTAGGGCGAAGTCAGAAATTCAGTCGATTTTGCTCCATTTCTGGGGGGTCGGTTTTGTTGCCCTGCAAAATAGCGAACTTCGCACCGTAAAGACCGCAAATCGTGTAGGGTCATGGCCTTGTCTTGGGAGAAAAGCCCCATGAAATCGCATATCTGGCGCGCCGTCGTTATCGCCACGGCCTTGGGCCTTCTGGGCTTGGCGTCGGCAGCCTCTGCAGCTGAGGTCAAGGTGCTCACCGCTGGTGCCTTCAAGCAGGTCGTGCTGGCGCTGGTGCCTGATTTTGAGAAGCAGACGGGCACCAAGGTTCTCGTCGACAATGACACCGCCGGGGGCCTGAAAAAGCGCATTGAGAGCGGGGAGTCATTCGACGTTGCGGTGATCACGCCCGCCGTCGTCGAAGAGCTTGCCGGCGCCGGCAAAATCGCCAACGGCAGCCGCGTCAATCTCGCCACTGTTGGCGTCGGTGTTGTCGTGAAGGAAGGCGCGCCTAAACCTGATGTGAGTACGGTTGAGGCCTTTAAACGCTCGCTTTTGGCAGCCAAATCGGTTGCCTATATCGACCCCGCGAGCGGCGGTTCGAGTGGAGTTTATATCGACAAGCTGCTGGAGCGGCTTGGCATTGCCGATCAGGTCCGGCCAAAGGCGAAGCTAAAGAAGGGCGGCCACGTCGCCGAGCTCATCGTCAGCGGTGAAGCCGAGCTTGGCCTGCACCAGATCAGCGAAATTGTGCCGGTGAAGGGCGCAGCACTCGTCGGACCGCTGCCGAAAGAAATCCAGAACACCACGACCTACGCGGCGGGCTTAAGCGCGTCACCGCAAAACAAAGATGCGGCGCAGGCGTTGATCAAGATATTTGCCGGGTCGGCCGCGGCCGCGGTGCTAAAATCCAAGGGTATGGAGCCGGCGAACTAAGGACCACGCGTCTTGGAATTGGCAGCAGACGCGCGTCCGCTCGATCGCCGGGTTGTCATTACCGCGTTAGGCATTGCGCAAATCCTGGCTTGGGGGACCTCGTTCTATTTTCCAGCGGTTTTTGCCGAGCCGATTGTTGCAGAAACAGGTTGGTCGCTTGGTTTGGTCGTTGCCGGCACGTCGATCGGCTTGCTCACCGCCGGTCTGATCTCGCCGCAGGTCGGTCGTATTATCGATACCCACGGCGGACGACCGGTCTTGCTGGCGAGCTCCTCATTTTATGCCGCGGGTCTGGCTGGCGTTGGTCTTTCGCATTCGCTGCCGGTTTATCTGTTGGCCTGGGTGCTGATCGGTCTCGGCATGGGCACAGGCCTTTATGACGCGGTGTTTGCTGCGCTCGGCCGGATGTACGGCAGCGAGGCGCGCGGACCGATCACCAATCTCACATTGTTCGGCGGTTTTGCCAGTACGATCTGTTGGCCGCTGAGCGCCTTCATGATCGATCATGTCGGATGGCGCAGTGCGTGCCTCATCTATGCGGCGCTCCATCTGTTCGTCATGCTGCCGCTGCAAGTGAGCGTGGTGCGCGCCCCGGAGAAAGTGAGATCCGGCCACAACGGAAAAAATGTTTCCGGTGAGACGTCGCGCATCGACAATGAGACGCTGATATTTGTGTTGCTTGCCGTGGTGCTGTCGATCGCCGCTGGCATCGGCTCGATCGTTGTGGTGCATTTGCTGATTTTTCTACAGGCGAGAGGCGTCGACTTCGCGCTTGCGGTGACCCTCGGCACCATTTTCGGGCCCGCGCAAGTCGGAGCTCGGGTGGTGGAGCGCCTTTTCGGCAACCGATATCACCCGATCTGGACCATGATCGCGTCCTGTATGCTCATGGCCGTAGGCCTGTTGATGCTGTTTGGTGCAGTCCCCGCGCTCGTGCTTGTCATCTTGCTTTATGGCGCGGGCTACGGAATTTCGTGGATTGGGCGCGGGACATTGCCGCTTGCATTGTTCGGGCCGGCACGGTTTCCGCGCTTGATGGGCAAACTCGCGTTCCCGAGCCTCATTGTTCAGGCGCTGGCGCCTTCGGCTGGCGCGTTAATGATTGAGGCGAGGGGCTCGGATGCGACCATCGGCGTATTGACGCTGCTCGCCCTTATCAATGTCGTGCTAATCGGCGTAGTTTGGCGGCTGTGTTGGAAGCCGTCTATTGTTTAGTGAAAATCGCCGCCCCGGGTTCGCTAACTGGTTACTCGCAAGGTCGAAAAATGTTGCCGTTGCGAATGCTATATTTCGAGGACTTGTCGGTCGGCATGACCGAGACGCTTAAAAAGGTCATCGATGCATCCGACGTGGTCGGTTTCGCGGAGGTCACTGGCGACCGCAATCCGATCCATTTGTCCGAACATTTCGCCGCCAAAACGCCCTTTGGCACCCGCATTGCGCATGGGCTCTACACGGCGAGCCTGATTTCGGCGGTTCTAGGCACCAGATTGCCGGGCCCGGGCGCGATTTATATTTCCCAGACCCTGAATTTCCGGGCTCCCGTGAAAATCGGCGACACGGTCGATGTGAGCGTCGTGGTGTCGGAATTGATGCCTGAAAAGTTTCGCGCCCGTTTGGCCTGCACCTGCTCTGTCGGTGATGAGGTCGTCCTTGACGGAGAGGCCTGGGTGAAAGTGCCCTCAAAGGATTCGGGCGGTCGTCCGCTCCCCAGAATTTGACTCGATAACTCATTTTTTTACTGCACGGTTCGGACGGAACCGGAAGAAGAAATTCGCGTTATTCAGGCACGGAAATTGCGAAGGGGAGGGTCGCAGCAGCAACGGAGCCATTGCCATGCCAATACCGCCGCCCCGAAAGGCTCGCGCTCAGGCAGCGCGCAAGCGTAACACGATTGCGACAATCGACTGGCTCGGGCTTTGGGCCTTGTCGCTCGGTTTTTGCGCAATCGTCCTTGCGGGCATCGCCACCTTCATGGCGGAGGACAATATCGGCGCCGCATTTATCCTGGTCGGGGCGGCGACCATCATTGCATTCATTGTTTTTGCGAGCGAAGAACCCGGCGAGCAAACCTGAGCTCGCAGGCAAACGAACATATGGCGCGCCGCCACGAGTGCAAGGCGCGCTGTTGTCAGAACCCGACTATTCTCACAGACCCGGCTTCAAACCGAAGACGCAACGCCGCGTTCCGTCCGGCCGCCGACATATCGTGACCTGGCCGTCGGGCGGCGCAACCGGCATCGCTTCATCGAATGGCACCAACTCACCGTCGATCATCCAGCCGCTCGCTGTCGACGACGTGCGCACATAACTTTTGCAATCGTAGTCACCGCAACACCACTCGCCAGCGGAGTTCTTGAAAGCGCCGCGATTGACCCAGCTGTCATGCGCAGCCGCAGTCGTGGCGAAGAGTAGGGCAGGTACGAAGACAAGCAGTGAGCGAAACAGAGTTCGCGACATCGGTGGCCTCCATAAAATCCCCCGGCGC
The DNA here is from genome assembly GCA_027307405.1 of Hyphomicrobiales bacterium. Classification (GTDB taxonomy): domain Bacteria; phylum Pseudomonadota; class Alphaproteobacteria; order Rhizobiales; family Xanthobacteraceae; genus Pseudolabrys. Next base: position 10,623 of record DAHUXA010000066.1, read on the forward strand.
AGCGTTACTGTGGCGTCCTACCTTGCTCCTCCGCTCCCAAAATGGCCGATCCGTCGGATTTGTTCCGTTGCGGCGGCCTTGTTTGCACGCAAGCTTTTGATCGATTGTGACGAATCAAGCCAACTTAAAAATGGTACCACGGACAAATGTTTTATTTGTGTAAATTGTGCGGCGCGGTATCGCGGTCATGCCGCTGACTGAATTGAGTAAAATCGGAAGGCGAGTTCCATCAATGGAGAAACGACGCGCGCGATGACAACTTCCTGGCAGCTTTGGCGCGATCGGCGCGGACAATTGTCCACGTTGCGCCTCGCCACGCTTGCGCTCTTGTTGTTTCCGCTCGCCAAGGCCGCGCTCCAGGCGAACGAAATCGCACACGGCGCACGGCCGTTGAATGAATTGATCCACCGTGCAGGCTTTTGGGCGCTGGTATTTCTCGGCGTGACGTTGGCGGTCACTCCGTTCCGGCGCGTGTTCCGCTACGGCAATCTGATCGACATTCGCCGCATGCTCGGCGTCGGGACTTTTTGCTACATCGCCACGCATCTCACGCTGTTTTTTGCCGATCAGAGCTACGACCCCGGCAAATTCTTTCACGAGATCAGCCATCGCGTTTACCTGATCGTTGGCGCGGCGGCGTGGCTCGGCCTTGCTACGCTGGCAGCCACGTCGACCGATGGCATGGTGCGGCGCCTCGGTGGAATACGCTGGCGACGCTTGCATCAAATCATCTACGCCATCGCGCTGCTCGCACTGATCCACTATTTCCAGCAAACCAAAGCCGATGTGACGGTGCCGACCTTTGCTGCCAGCCTGTTTGTGTGGCTGATAGCCTATCGCTTGCTCGCCTGGTGGCAGGAGACCAGCGAACTGTCCACCTTGAGCCTGCTTGCGCTGGCTATTGTTGTATCCATTCTCACGTTCATCGGCGAAGCTGTCGGTATAGCAATTGCTTTTCATGTCTCGCCGCTGGTCGTGCTCAATACGATCTTCGATTTCGATGCGGGCATCAGGCCGGGCTGGCAGGTTTTTGCCGCCGGTTTGGCCGTCGTTGCGGTCGACGCAGTGATGGCACGATGGAGAGGCCGCGCGGTGCGAACCCGCGCGGTCGCGGCGGAATAGGACGGACACTAACGCACGCCACCCTTTTTCTGCACCGGCCCTGTCAAAGCTTCGAAGCGTTTGCGCAGATCGGCAACTTTCTTGGTGTCGCTCATAAAAGCCGGATAATTGTTGGCGAGCTTGAGCGAGAACAATGGCGGCAGACCGGCCGGAGGCGGCATATCCTTGCGTGGTGACCAGGTGTCGAGCTTGCTCTGCTGCTCCTTCTCCAGAAACCAGCTCAGGAAAGCCGAGCCGCGTTCGGATGCGGTGAATCCTTGAAGGTGGCGGCGGTCTGCGCCCAAACCGGTGAAGGATCGATCTTTGAGAACGAAATTTCGACCGGCTTGCCGGCGCGCTGCTCGCGCAGCGACAGGTTCGGGTTTGAATCCACCGATAGCGTGTATTTGCCCGATGCCAGGCCGCGCGAAACGCCAAGATGGCGGGCAGGTTCGTAAATCGGGTGTCAGATCTTGCGGCTGTCATAAGCCCAGTGCAGCAAAGCCTGCCGCTGACGGCGCCGGCAGAGTAGGTCTCCGGGTTCGCAATGCTTCTGGACTTGCCGCACGTGCCGGCGGATTGCCTTCCAGCGCTTGATCTGCCTGCGGTCCTCGTCCGGCATGCGCCGGCCCATGTAATAGCGGCAGTACCACTGGAACCAGCCACGCGGATCGTCCGGGTGGATCCAGCCCTTGCGCTTCCACTCCGAGAGAGGCTGGCTGGCGTGCACGCCGAAGAAATTGCATTTCCGGTTGCGGCCCAGCGGTGAGAGCTTCGCGCCGACAAACCAGCTCTTGGGAAATTCGCGACGGCAGTCGGTCATGTATTTGCCGCCGAATACGCCGAGCTTGAGCATTTGCGCGGGCGTCAATTGCGGCTTGAACTCGGGATCGAACCCACGGCCAGCCGCCGCGTTCAACACGTAGCGATAGCCCTTCTGCATCTTGTCGTTGACGGTGACGGTCCGCTTGCGCACCAGCGCAATTAACTAGGCTTGCTTGCGCTCCGCAACCGGCACAGGCGTGATATCCGCAGGACGTTTCTGCCACAGCGGTTTGAGATGGCCGGCGGCGTTGCGCAGCGGGTCGACGAGCTCGCCTTTCACCGTATGCGCGTCCGGATGATCGCCGAAGCCGAAGGTGAGAGGTTCGCGCTCTCTCTGTGGCACGTAGAGCGTGCCGAACATCCAGTCCCACAGCGCCAGGCACGAGCCGAAGTTCTTGTTGAAATGCTTCGGATTTGATGAGTGATGCACCTGATGATGCGCCGGGCTCACGAAGAGGCGCCCGAGCACCCCACGGAACGAAATCCACATATGCGAATGCTGGAGATGCACGTAGGCATGAATGAACAGCACCAGGATGATGTTGGTGTCTGACAGTGCATATTGATAGGCGGTCTCGCCGAACATGTAGTTGCCGAACCCGTTGGCGACCGCGGCCGAGAAAGCGAGAATGTTTGTGAAGACCCAGGTGTAGACCGGATGCACACGGAAATTCGTGAGCGGGGTCAGCACTTCCGCGTTGTGATGCACCTTGTGGAATTCCCACAACAGCGGCACCTTGTGGCTGAGCCAGTGATTGAACCAGTAGCCGAGCTCGTAGGCTAAAAACAGCATCACGGTGACGACGGACCGCGTGACGTAGACCGGCAATGTCGACGGCGACACCGGGCCGAACAGTGCGACCAATCCCGCGATGATGCCGTTCGAGATGAACTGATAGGACAGCACGGCCCAGCCGAACATCACGCCGAACACGAAGACGTTGAAGATCAGATAGCCGATGTCGGCCTCGTTCGAGCGGCTGCGCAGGATGCGTTTGGGAAACAGCGCGCGCAGGATTGTTTTGGCGCGCACGCGGCGTCCGCGCTTCACGCGCTGCCAGGTGAAAAACAGCGTGGCGATCAGCAACGCGGCCGCAAGTGACGTCAGCGAAAAATGCGACCCGAGCGAGAACAGCAGCTTGCTGGTCTGGCTGAAGATGAACGTGATGCCGGCCGAAAAATCCAACGCGGTCTCCTGTCGCGACTGGTCCGAATGTCTTACTGAAGGGTAAAGATTGAGTTAGGCCAGCGTTGGAAAATGGCCGGGTCAAGCCCGGGCATGCCCGGAGTGGGGCGCGCTTTGAATTCAAATGGGCGCCTTACCGCAAATCGGCATATTCCGGATGCCGTTCGATATAGGCCTTGGCGAACGGACACACTGGAACGACCTTCAGCCCCTGGCTGCGGGCGATGTCGAGCACGCCGCGGATCAGCGCCGAGCCGATGCCACGTCCTTCAAGCTCCTTGGGCACTTCGGTATGCCGGATGGTGAGCACGTTGCCGGTACGGCTGTAATTCGAGAATGCGACATGGCCGTCGGCATCGAGCTCGAAGCGGTGGCGATCAGTGTTGTCGCGAACGTTACTGGCCATGTGCATTCATCTAGTTTGTGTCATGAATTGCGACAAGGCGGAGCCGCTCACACTTTCTGGTCATGGGCTTGAGCCGACAATCCATGATGCAGTTCCGCAAAAATGTCATATGAAGGACATAACCGCTTGGCAACTCATCATGGATACCCGGGCCAAGCCCGGGCATGACAAGTCGGAGAGTTTCATTATGCCCAATCTCACGCTCTATCACGCTTCGCCGTCGCGTTCGTCTATCGTGCTTTGGATGCTCGAGGAAATCGGCCAGCCGTACGACATCAAGCTCGTTAGGTTGAGCGAGGGTGACAATCTCAAGCCGGATTATCTCGCCATCAATCCGATGGGAAAAGTGCCAACACTCAAGCATGGCGATACCGCGATCACCGAAGCGGCCGCGATCTGCACGTATCTCGCCGACGAATTCCCGGGCAAGAAACTGAACATTCCGGTAGGTACGCCTCGGCGCGGCGAATATCTCAAGTGGCTGTTCTTCGGACCGAGCGTGATCGAGCCTGCGATGACCGATCGCGCCTTTCCGCGCAAGGAAAATCCGCGCGCGGCGACGCTCGGATGGCGGGATTTCGATACCGTGCTCGACATTGTGAGCAAGGCGCTGGCGAAGGGGCCGTATCTGATGGGCGAGCAATTCACCGCTGCCGATGTCGTGATCGGTTCGGGTCTGCGTTACGGGATGATGTTCAAACTGATTCCGGAGCGGAAAGAGTTTCAGGACTATGTCGCGCGTTTGACAACGCGTCCGGCGGCGCAGCGCGCCGAGGCGAAGGACAAGGAGTTGGGCGCAAAGGCGGCCTGACGCCCCGTCTATCGACTGTCGATCTGTTGCATCGCTCTCCGGTAATGGACGAGCGATGCAACCAATCCCCAAACGCTCATGATGACCGCCGGCCAGAACGTGAAGAAGGCCAGCAGGCCGGGCCCGATCGGATTGGGGTTCGGATCGCTTTACAGTCCAAGTTCGGCAGCGAGCACGATCGCGAGCAGGGGACCGGTGCCGAGAACGAGCAGCGCAAGGCCGATCCAGAATGGGCGCGTGAGCTTGAATCGCGGCGGCGAATCAGGTTAGACGCTGGCGAAAGGATTGTCGTCGCCCCAAATCCCGGCGCCATCCAGCAATTGCTGCCAGAGGAGCACGTGCTGGATCCCCGCTTTCGCGGGGATGACGATCGTTCGACACTTACGACGCCTTGCGCAACCGTTCATCTCCGCCGCGCAGGTCGTTGAGAATGGCGAGTGCGCGCGCCATCGAGAATTCGCGCGTTGTCTTGCTGTAGGCCACGCCGGCGTCGGGCATCATGTAAGCATGCTTGATGCCCGGAAAAATATGTAGCTCCACATTGCTCATGCGCGGCGGCACGGCGCGAAATGCATCGAGCACCTCCGGCGGCGCCTGGTTGTCTTCGTCGCCCAGATGATGCAGATGGGCGCGGTAACACCCTCGATCTCGCCAATGTAATCCTGTAGCCGCGTGCCGTGGCAGGAAACGCCGGCGGCATAACCCAGCCTCTTCGGCCCGAGGATGGCGTAGGGGCCGCCGTAGCAGAACCCCATGACGGCGGCGCGGCCATTGAAATGCGGCAGCTTACGCAACTCGGCGAGCGTGTCGGCCATGTCGGCCTCACCGGTTTTGATCTTTTCTGGCCGCGGCTGCGAGCGCTTGCTCGTCAATTCGCTGTCGGCGCGGGTAAGGGGCCCCGGGATCGTGCGCCAGAACAGGTCGGGCGCTGCCGCGATAAATCCGTGTGAGGCGAATTCATCGGCGAGATCGCGCAGGTCCTTGTCGACCCCGTGCACGGCGCTCGCGAGCACGACCGCCGGCACTGGCCCGTCTGCTTGCGGCATTGCCAGATAGCAATCGAAATCGCTACCCGCGCGCCCGTTGATCTGAATGGTCTTGCCCGGCATGTGGTGTGTTTCTCTCTGTAGTGTCTATAAATCTGCCATTTCGGCAATTCATGGTAGCGCCAGGCTGCGCTCGAAAGAAAGTGAGGTAATTCACCAAAGGCCTCACGAATTCGAGGGGGCAGGTGACGTTTTTTTCGCCCTTGGTCGTGCGAGGACCGCCGACTCCCGTATGGATTGACGGATCTTCGCGTTCCATTCCTCGAAAGCGCCGACCTCGAATGGCATACGGGCTCGCACCTGGTCGTAGGTGAAACCGTCGACGTGTCCCCACACCAGCGCATCGACTCCCCTGCGGACATCCTCTGATACCAGTGGTCCAAGGCGGCTCATGCAGATGTTCGGATCGGCGGAACATGCGTGCGCGCGGCGGCAGGCGGTTTTGACACAAAGGTACGGAAAGCACAGCAAGTTTGCCCGCCAGTGCTGGACCGCGAAGTGCACGCATTCTTTGGCGTAAGCGGTGAGCGGACCGTAAATTTCGGTTGTTGTCATCGGTGAAGCCTCCATCATCGGATAGCAATCGTCGTTCTCGCGGCGCAGATGCGCCCGAGGTTTGGGACGTTGGCCTCTCTTCCGAAGAAGAGAGGGGACGGCGCGCCAGCCGGCGCGACAGTCCGTATGTGCACGCCTCCTTTCGAAGGCGTGGCGCCCTCTGGCGCGCCGTCCGGCGTTTTCCTTCGGCGGTCGGGCGCGCTTTGCGGGGGTCGTCCCAAGTGGGGGACGGCCGCCGTCAGCCAGCTCCTGGCGGGCAGCCCGTATTGGCCGCCGGGCGAAGCCCCGACGCCGCCCGAGTGCGTGGCCTGCTCGCCACGCCCGCAGGCGCCGATCCGCTCCACACGAGCCGGCGCAACCGGTTCGCGTCCCTCATGGGAGCGGACAACTATAGGGATATTATCCTATAGGAATATTGTCAAGAGGCGGATTGTGGGAAAAGATGGCGCGAGAAGCAAAGAACAATGCGCCATCAGCACAGAAAAAATCCAAAGCACCTGCGAAATACACTGTTGAAGACGCTGTCGATCGTTTCGCAGGCTGCGGCCATCATCGCCACCATCGTCGCGATCGTCGACACACTGCATCGCTGGTGATCGCGCGTGCTGAGCTCCGTTGTTGATCGAGACGCGGGCATTGATCGCGGCAAATTGGACCTCGTGCTCCCCCTTTCGGTTCGCCCGGTTGACGCGCTACGATGCCTTGTCCTGACCCTCGGGGGAGGCAATGAGACGGCGCAACAAAGCGGGCGGCAAAGCAGCAAAAAAGCAACGCCGCGAGACGTTGAAGCGCCACGCGTTGAAGGCCTCTCGGCGTCGTAATTCCTCTACGACCGGCAAGGAAACAAATATCGGGCGGCTGAGCCGCGAGCGCGACGAGGCGCTGCAGCAGCTGGCGGCGGCCTCGGAAATCCTCACGGTCATCAACTCATCACCTGGCGATTTGAAGCCTGTTTTTGAGGTCATGTTGGAAAACGCCACGCGAATTTGCGAGGCGAGTTTCGGCTCCATGCTGCTCCGTGAAGGCGATCGCTTCCGGCGCGTCGCCGTTCATAACGCCCCGGTTGGTTTTGCAAAATTCACGGGAGAAATGCCAGTTGACCGCCCGATGATTCCGCTATCTGGACACTGCATTCTTGTAGATCTCTCATGAAAGCCACCCCCATCGGCTACATGTTCTTATGGCGCTCGTTGCAGGACCAATGAACAAGCGCCGCATTGTATTAGCAGTGCTAAAATCGTGCGGCGCCAAGCTGCTCGATCCGATAAGACGTTGCGGAGAATGGAAATGGATGTGCATCCTGGCCATTCTCATCGGCCTGACGGTTATAGCGGAGGCCGCCGAACCGAAGCGCATATTACTGCTTCAGTCGTACGGACGTGATTTCTCGCCGTTTAGCGAATTCGCAGAAAGTTTCCGCGTGGAACTGGATCGACAGGTCAAGGAGCCGGTCGACATCTATGAATTTTCGCTTGCGACCGCACGGTTCACCGATGAAAATGGTAAGCCGTTCGCAGATTATCTTCGCACTCTTTTTGAAGATCACAAACTCAACCTTGTTGTGACCGTCGGTGCACCGGCGGCGGACTTCTTTCAAAAGTACCGACAGCAGATCTCGCCCACGACACCGATGCTTCTTACATTCCTCGAGCAGCGGAGAGTGCCGCTCAATCTTTCCACGAATGATGCTGTTGTCTCGAACAAGATCGATTTCGCCGGCATTGTCGACAATATTGTTCGCATTTTGCCGAAGACGAACAATATCGTGGTCGTCCTGGGCAACACTCGCCTTGAAAAGTACTGGTTGGGACAACTTCAGGAAATTTTCCAGCCCTATGCCAATCGGCTCAAGTTCACATGGCTCAGTGATCTGTCATTCGAGGATATGCTCAAGCGGAGCGCCGCGCTTCCGCCACGGTCCGCTATTTTCTACATCCTGCTGTCCGTTGACGCGGCAGGCGTATCGCACCCGCTGGGCAAGGCCGTGGACCGCCTGCACGCCGTCGCTAACGCACCTATCTTCTCCTTTAATGATGCTTACTTCGGTCGCGGGGTCGTCGGGGGGCCGATGCTTTCTATCCTGGAGTTTAGTCAAAAGGCGGTGAGTGTTGCCGTTCGGATTCTTAACGGCGAAGCAGCCAATGAAATAAAGACAGAACCGCTTGGGTTCCAAACTCCGAAATTTGACTGGAGGGAGATGCAACGCTGGGGCATCAGTGAGGCAGACCTTCCTCCGGGCAGCATCGTTGAGTTCCGCGTGCCGACAATATTTGAGCAATACAAATGGTATATAGCGGCCGGTGTCGCGATTGGTTTGATCGAAGCCATTGTCATTATTGCGCTGCTGTTGAATCGACGGCGTCTGGAGCGCGAACGTGTAGAGCGCCAGCGCGCGGAGAAGGCGGCTCGCGATTTTAGCGAGCGCCTAATTAGCGCGCAGGAGGACGAGCGTTCGCGACTGGCGCGAGAGCTTCACGACGATGTGACGCAACGATTGGCAGTTCTCGCCATCGAGGCGGGACGGGCACAGGTCCGAGGGCCCAGCCAAGGGACCCACGCGATGCGCGAAATCCGGGAAGGATTGGTCAAACTGAGTGAGGATGTACATGCCCTTTCCTATCGGTTGCATCCTTCGATTCTTGATGACCTTGGACTCGTTGAGGCGTTGAAGGCCGAGTGCGAGCGATTCTCTAAGCTCGAGTCAGTTCCAGTAAATTTGAAGATCGAAGAAAATATCGTCGCACCGACACAACAAATTGCGCTTTGTCTTTTCCGGATTGCCCAGGAGGCTCTACAAAATGTCGGCCGGCATGCCAGGGCTAGCCGAGCAGAGGTTTCTCTCCAGCGTTTGGACAACGGATTTCGGATCTGTGTGCGCGATGATGGTGTCGGTTTTGACCCCAAACAACGCCGCGATCGGCCTAGTCTCGGGTTAGCAAGCATGCAGCAACGAATTTACCTGGTGGGTGGCGAGCTGGATGTGGATAGTACTCCTGGTCACGGCACAATAGTGTTGGCTTGGGTGCCAGCGAGGGAGGAGCGTGATGACTCGCGCGCG
>DAHUXA010000067.1 GCA_027307405.1 Hyphomicrobiales bacterium
ACAATCAACGTGCGGTTTTCGTAAAGTTAATCAACGAAGGCCTCAGCTTTTTCTCCGAGCGGCATTCCACCGAATTCATCGCTCGTCTGTCGACCGGTGCTGCGGCGGCGACGCAGGTCATCAACCTGCTGATAACCTCTGTCGGCCGTGACCTGTTGTCACTGATCGGTTTGGTCATCGTAATGGTGGTGCAAGACCCACTGATGTCGTTCTTCAGCTTTGTGGTCGCCCCGCCCGCATTCTTTGTTCTGCGCAAGCTGATCCGGCGCATCTATTCAATCGCACGGTCCCAGTTCCACGGTGGCACCCGCATCATCGAGACGTTGCAGGAAACCCTGCAGGGTATCCGCATCGTGAAAGCCTTTACTCTCGAAGACATCATGCGCGACCGTTTCGACCGAAATGTCGCCGCGGTCGAGCACGAAGCGAATAAAATGGCACGCGTGTCCAATCGCGCCAGCCCTCTGATGGAAACGCTTGGCGGTTGTGCCATCGCGATCGCGATCACTTATGGCGGTTATCGGGTGATCGAAACCGGCGCGACGCCCGGTCAGTTCTTTTCCTTTATCGCCGCCTTTTTGTTGGCTTATGAGCCGGCCAAGCGCCTTGCCCGCCTCAATATTGAACTCAATAGCGCTCTGGTAGGCGTGCGCATCTTGTTCGAAGTGCTCGATAGCCCGCCGAGCGAGCCGCTCGACACCAACAAGCCCGACCTCCAAATAAAAACGGCGCGCCTGACATTCGACGACGTACATTTCGCGTATCGCAGCGATGAACCGGTTCTACGCGGGATGTCCTTCGTGGCCGAGCCGGGCAAGTTGACCGCTCTGGTCGGCCCCTCCGGCGGGGGCAAGTCGACGATATTCAACCTGATTTTGCGTTTCTATGATGCCAAGCGAGGCAAGGTCACCATTGACGAACAAGACATCGTTCAACGATCACGCCACTCGCTCCGCCAGTATATTGCCTACGTTGGACAGGACGTTTTTCTTTTTCGCGGTACGATTCGCGAGAATATTGAATTCGGCAAGCCAGGGGCCAGCGAAGATGAAATCGTGGCGGCTGCCAAAGCCGCCTATGCCCACGATTTCATCATGTCGTTTCCGCGCGGTTATGACACTCCGGTCGGCGAGCATGGCTTGCAGCTCTCCGGCGGTCAGCGGCAACGCGTGGCTATTGCCCGCGCGCTTATCAGGAATGCGCCAATCATACTGCTCGATGAAGCAACTGCCGCACTCGACTCTGAATCCGAGCTGCAGGTCCGCGAGGCCATGGAGCGCCTCTCTCAGGGTCGCACTACTCTCGTGATTGCACACCGGCTCCATACGGTGTCGCACGCCGATTGTATTTACGTGGTCGAAGATGGGCGCGCGGTCGAGTCGGGGCGACACGACGAATTGCTTCGTGCGGGCGGGCGCTATGCATCGTTCTACCGCCTACAGCTTAAGGAGCAGGAAGCCCGCGGCCCCGTTGCGGTTGTGGCATCGTCATAAGGCCATGCGGTTGACGGCGACGCATCGCACCTGATACCCACAGCCACCCTTCCCTGACCACCTTATTTCGCGACAGGGTCATCCTCCAACCATAACGATATCGAACGGCCAACTCACCATGACTGACAGCCGCTACGTCATTCCGCCCGCACCACAGGCCGCTATCGCGGTTGCAGGGAGCGACAAAGTATTTCCGGTTCGCCGCATCTGGTGCGTCGGCCGCAACTACATTGAACATATTCGTGAGATGGGGCAGGACGAGCGCGCACCGCCTTTCTTTTTTGCCAAGCCTGCCGACGCCATCGTGCCGGATGGCGGCACCGTGCCCTATCCATCGCTAACCAAGGATATGCATCACGAGGTCGAACTGGTGGTCGCACTGAAAAGCGGCGGCCGTAACATACCGGTCGTCAAGGCCAACAACTGTATTTACGGTTATGCGGTTGGCATCGATCTGACCCGCCGTGACTTACAGATAGCGTCACGCGACGTGAAGCGGCCGTGGGAAGTCGGCAAAGCCTTCGATTCCTCCGCGCCGTGCGGACCATTGATGCCAGCGAGCAAAATCGGGCATCCGGCCAAGGGCAAGATCGTCCTCAAGGTCAACGGACAAGTACGCCAGGATGGCGACCTCAACCAGATGATCTGGAACGTCCCGGAAACAATCTCCAAGTTGTCGGAAATGGTGGCGCTCGAAGCCGGCGACATCATCATGACCGGCACGCCCTCAGGCGTAGCTGCCACTGTTGCGGGCGACAAAATCGAGTGCGAGGTCGAAGGCGTGGGCAAGCTGACCGTCACCATCGGCCCGCCTTTGAAGTAATGTCAGAGCCCTAGATAGGCCTGCCGCACGCGATCGTCGCCGAGGAGTTCCTCACCTGACCCCGAGAGGGTGACGCGGCCGTTCTCCAGCACATAGGCCTGGCTGGCCAGTTTGAGCGACACCGCGACGTTCTGCTCCACGAGCACACAGGTGAGCCCGTCGGTGTTGAGGTCGCGCACGCAGCGCAGCACGCTTTGCACAATTGTCGGCGCCAAACCAAGTGACGGCTCGTCGAATAGAACCAGTTCAGGGGCGCCCATCAGGCATCGGCCAATGGCAAGCATTTGCTGCTCACCACCTGATAATGTACCTGCGGCTTGCTGACGGCGCTCAGCTAGCACTGGAAACATCGTGTAGACTTTCTCGAAATTCTGTCCCCGCGAACTGCGTGCGCGCGGCAGCATAGCGCCCATCGCAAGGTTTTCGTCAACAGACAACGATGGAAACACTTGGCGGCCTTCCGCAACCTGGCCCATCCCGAGGTCGCAGATTTTATGGCTCGGCCATCCGGTAATGTCGATGCCGCGAAAGACGATACGGCCGCGCGCCGGGTTATGCATTCCGGCAATCGTCCGGATCAGCGAGGTCTTGCCGGCACCATTGGCACCCACGATGGCCACGATTGTGCCCGCTTCGATCGCAATTGAAACGCCGTCGAGCGCCTGCGCGTCGCCGTAGAACACATCGACGTTGTCAACGGCGAGCATCAAACGACTGTCTCCGCCCCGAGGTAACTATCAATCACGGCAGGGTCGCGCACCACTTCGCCGGGAGAGCCCTCGGAAATTGCAGCGCCATGGTGCATCACCAAAACATGTGTGGCGAGGGCCATGACGGCGCGCATCACATGCTCGATCAAAAGGATCGTCAGCCTGCCCTCATCGTTTAACTCTTTAAGAATCCTCACCATTCGATCAGTCTCGGTAGGGCGTAAACCTGCCATGACCTCGTCGAGCAAAAGCAGTTTTGGATCGGTGGCGAGCGCCCGCGCCACTTCCAAACGCTTGCGATCAGGGAGCGTCAGCGCCGATGCGCGCTGCTCGCGTTTGCCATAGAGATCGAGCCTGCGCAAAACCTCACGCGCATGCGCCCGGGCGTCCGGAACAGATTTCCGATGCAACAGTGCTCCAATGGTCACGTTGTCCTCGACTTTAAGTGCCGGGAACGGGCGCACGATCTGAAAGGTGCGGCTTATGCCACGGCGGCAAATCCGATCGGGCGAGAGCCCCGCGATCTGTTCGCCGGCAAAATCGATGGTGCCGCTATCGGGCCGGAAAACTCCGGCGATCATATTGAACAGCGTAGTTTTGCCGGCGCCGTTTGGCCCGATGACAGCGAAAATGCCGCCTGCCGGGACCTCGAAAGTGACCCGATCCACAGCGATGAGTCCACGAAATCGCTTAGTGACGCCGGCAACAGCAAGCAGAGCACTCATGGTTCACGCTCCATAAGGCCCATACGTTTGGAAAGCCAAGGCCAAACGCCTTCCGGTACTGCAAGCACAACAAAAAGCAGCACCACGCCGAAAAAAAGCTGGTTGGTGCCCGGTAGATCGACACCGAACCACTGCAGCAGAGTCCGCATCGCTTCCGCGACTGTTTCGATTACGAAGGCGCCCAGAATCGGACCGAAAAGCGTTCCCAGCCCGCCGACCATTGGCGCCAGAATGATCAAGATCGACTGGGAGATATTGAACACCTGCTCGGGGAAGAGATTGTTGTAGTAGAAGGCGTAGATCACGCCCGCAAACGACGTCATGGCGGCCGAAATCACGACCGCGAGCATCTTGTAGCGGAACGTGTCGATCCCGGCCGAGCGGGCGGCTTCCTCATCTTCACGAATAGCGAGCCAAAAATAACCCATCCGACTCTGGAGCATGGCGCGACAGGCGATGAAGGCGAATGCTGTTGCGGCCAGCAGGACGTAGTAGAACATCGCCGGATGACCGCGCAGGGTCCACAGATCGTTGTGGGCGTATTGCGCGACGGGGAGGAAAAGACCGGCCGAGGCTCCTGTCCACTGCAAATGGTCGAATCCGATGCGAGTAAACTCGGCGACGGCGATTGTCAGAACGGCAAAATAAACACCCGCTACCCGAAAACGGAAGGCAAGAAAACCGATGAAGGCGCCGGCCGCCGCCGAGATCGGAACTGCAACAGCGAGACCGAGCCAAGGCGCCATGCCGAAGTGCACGAACAATGCCGCCGCAGCGTAGGCGCCGAGCCCGACGTAAAGTGCATGTCCGAGCGAAAGCTGGCCGGCAAAGCCCATCATGATGTTCCAGGATTGTCCGGTATAGGCAAAATAAAAAATCAGAATGAGCATGGTCAGCAGATAGTCGCTGGCGAACAGTGGCGCGACGATAAAGAAAGCCAGCAGAGCAGCCAGAATAATCAGGGTGCGCGGCCGAATCCCCTCGGTCAGGCGCCCAATCATGCGCTTCTAAGGATGCCCTGCGGGCGGGCCAGCAGTACGAGCACCAGGATGGCGAAGACAAACATCGATTTCGCGGACGGTGTAAACAGCAAGCCGGCAATCGCTTCGGTCAGCCCGATCAACACGCCGCCGACGATGGCCCCCGGCATCGAGCCCATACCGCCGATGATAACGATGACGAAGGCAAGCAAGGTGTAAGCCGGACCGATGGAAGGCGTAACGTCGAAGATCAACAACAGCATGCAGCCGGCCGCACCCACGCAGGCGGCGCCAATACCGAACGTCAGTGCATAAAGTTGCTTCACGTCGAGGCCGACCACCAGAGCGCCGGTGTAATTGTCCGCGCAGGCACGAATTGCTGTGCCCAGGCGCGTAAGCCGGAAAAAAGCAAATAAGCCGACGGCTACCATTACAGCCGTGAGGCCGGCATGGAGCTTGGTCGCGTCAACGATCAGCGGGCCGAGCTGAAAACTGTCGTAAGCATACGACACTTGTACGTTCTGCGAATCCGGACCAAACAGAATCAACAGCGTATTGACGATGATAATTGCGATGGCAATCAGCAGGAGGAATTGGCTGTATTCCGGACGAGTGATGAAATTATTGATGAGGCCGGCCTGCAACACGTATCCGAACGCAAACAGCACCGCCGCTATCGGCACCAGCATCACCAATGGATCAAGATGAAAAGTCGAAAAAAGCGCCACGGCGATATACATCGCGATAGTCATCATTTCACCATGGGCGAAATTGACTACGCGCATTACTCCGAAAATTACCGACAGGCCCAGTGCCATCAGGCCATAGACCAGCCCCGTCAAAACCCCGCCGACAATGACGTTGAGATAGATGTCTACCGGCACAATCGATCCTAAGCGCGAGGCCCCGGCTACGTTGATAGCCGGAGCATTGGCGAGAGAACGCGCGTCAGCCGCGCTTGTCGTAGGGCCTCAACGGCCATTCCGGCTTTGCATTGGCGGCTTCTTTTGGCGCCAATGTCACCAGCTTGCCGCCGCGATTTTGGATCGCCGAGCATTTCAGCTTGTCGTTCTGGCCCTTGGCGTCGAACAAGATGCCCGGGCCGGGGCTGACATTGTCGGTAATGTTGGTAGTTCGAATGGCGTCGGCGAGCGCTTTGGGATCAGCTGAGCCGGCGCGCTTATAGGCGTCGGCAGCAATCAGAAGCGCCTCAAATGTATAGACATGGTTGGTGGACATGTTCACGCCGGGATAGGATTTCGCCAGCGCAGCTTCCAGGATCTTGCTGACTCTCTTGTTGGGGTCATACCAGGGCACCAGACTGATCGGACCATCGGATAATTTGCCGAGAGTCTTGAGATACTGATCCTCGTACCACCCCGGGCCTATGCTCAAAACCGCCATCGGATTCCAGCGCTGTTTGACCAACTCGCGGGTAAGCAGGATAGCGTCGTTGAGACGGCTGACCGCAATCAGCGCTTCAGCGCCGCTCGCCTTGGCTTTCGCGATTTCGACCGAGAGATCGCGCGCACCAGGATCGTAGGCGATTTCCTCAAGAATTTTATAGGGTAGGTCGAACTTCGGGAACATGGCGGCCATGCCCTTCTGAATCGACGTGCCATAAGTGTCGTTGACGTGAAGCATGACCGCCGTTTTCGGCGCCGAACCGGTGATCTGGAAAATTTCTTTCTGATTTAAAAAGGCGTCACGCAAGATCATCGGCCCGGTCGGGAAATTGCGGAACACAAACTTGTAACCCTGCTCGGTGATCGGCGGGGCCGCCGCGATATTGATCACGTAGGGAATGCCCTTCTGCTCGGCCACCTGTGCAATTGCAGTACTCTGTCCGGAATCAAAGGCGCCGATCAGAAGCTGGGCGCCGTCGTTAATCAGCTTTTCCGCGCGCGAGCGGGCGACGTCCACGTTCGTTTCAGTATCCGCATTGATGATCTGCAGCGGCGGCAACCCGAGGTCCTTGAGGATGCCGGGCGCGATATCGACGCCGCGCTGGCAGTCCTGGCCGATCCCGGCCTGCATGCCCGACCGCGGGAGCAGCACGCCCACTTTCAAGGCCGCGCCTTGGGCGCCCGCAATATTGAACGGGACGAGACCCGCGAGAACACCCGCACCTAAGCCCTCGGTTACAGTTCGGCGCGTAACGCTTTTCTTGCCCATATGCGACTTGTTCTTCATGGTGTGCCTCCCCACGGCTCTATCGACCGCCAGCAGCATGATGCCGCATTTTCTCTCCGATCAACAAGCCGAATATAACGAATCTACGAAGCAAACAGCCGCTCAATCGCCGCGGCAATGCCGAATAGTCGATGGTCATTGCCGTTCCGCGCGATCAGCATCAGCCCCGTGGGAAGACCGCCTTCGCGGGGCATCGGCAAAGAAATGGCGCAGAGATCGAAAAAGTTCACGATGACAGTATTGCGCAAGAGCATGGCGTTCTTTCGGGCAAAATCATCCGCCGCTGCAACCTCTGCCATGGTGGGCGCGACGATTGGCGTGGTTGGCATCGCCAAAACGTCGAGATCGACAAGCGCCGCGTCCATTGAGCGGATCAGGCGCGCCCGTTCCCGCACCATGTCGATGTAGTCGGCAGCGCTGATGTTGCGCGCTCGTTCGAGCCGTACTCGCACATTCGGGTCGATTGCGTCCGCGCGTCGTGACAGAAGCTCGCGATGCACGGCGAAGGCTTCAGCCGGCTGCACGCCTCCCTTGCTGTTCACCTGCGCCATATCGCCGAGCAGCGAAAACTTCTCTTCAAAGATCTGTGCGCCGGCTTGCCGAAGCCGCGCGATTGCATCCGAAAAGCGTTTCGCGACGGTCTCGTCCAGATTCTCCAGCGGAGCGCCTTGCACGACGCCGAAACGAAGGCCCGCAAGACGCACAGCGTTGAGCGGCTCAAAATTCTCAGCTGCCATCACCGCATCGGCTTTGGCGCAAGCCTCGACCGAGCGGGCGATCGGCCCGATCGAGTCAATGCTGTATGACAACGGAAAAGCACCGTCGGTAGGAATGCGCTGACGGCTCGGCTTGTAACCCACGACCCCGCAGAGCGCGCCGGGAATCCGGCAGGAGCCGCCAGTATCGGTGCCGATTGCGATCTCGCACATCCCATCGGCCGCCGCCACTGCCGCGCCAGACGAAGAACCTCCCGGAACTCGCTTGCGGTCAGCCGGATTGCCCGGCGTCCCGAAATGCGGATTGGCGCCAATGCCGGAATAGGCGAATTCCGTCATGTTCGTCTTGGCGACAATGATGGCCCCGCCCGCGCGTAAGCGGCGGACGACTGGCGCGTCTGCCACCGCAGGCTTTGCTTCCTCGGCGAAAACTTTGGAGCCTACGCGCGTCGCCTCGCCCGCAACATCGAACAAATCCTTGATGCTGACGATCGCACCATCCAGAGCGGCCCCAGCGAAATTCCCGCTTTGGCACGCGCATCAGCGGCCTCGGCGGCGGCCTTTGCCTGTTCGCGGTAAACGGTAAGGCAGGCCCGCGCACCCTCTCCTTTCGGATCATCGATACGGCCAAGCGCAACCTCGAGCCGTTCGCGCGCGGAAGTTGACTTCATAGGTGTTCCTCGGAACCAGATCGTTGTCCCAGCGAATGTCGTGCTATTTTTGCTTGCCGTCCAGCCCACCCCATACCCCACCCTGTTCAGGAATGGCGTGCCTGTGTCATCGTCACTGAAGAAACGAGAAGGGATGAAGCCGACTATGACTGCAAAAACCAACGACAAGGGCAAACATTCGCCGCCCGGCGCAGGCAACATTTATGCCAAAGCCAACGAAGTCATCGTCAAGATTACTGGCGACGACACTGCGCAAACATTCGAGGTGGTGGAAGAGAACTGTAAACCGGGGTTTCAGTCGCGCGCCCATTACCACATCAAAGCCTATGAGACTTTTTACGTGTTCGATGGAAGTGCGGAATTCAAAGTCGGCGACGAATTATTTCACGCCCAGAAAGGATCGTGCGTTCATATTCCGCCCGGCGTACCGCATCAGGTCACGTCGAAGGAAGGCGTGCGCATGTTGATGATCTATAGTCCGGCAGGCACCGAAGGCATGTTTGCGGCGATGCACGCTCTTACTCAGGAGCAATTGATGGATGCCGAACTCACGAAACAGCTCGCACTCAAGCATGACACGGTGATGATCGAGCAGAGCAAGGATGGCCGCGGCAAAGGTACGATTTTGGGCTAATCGAGCCCGCCGTAATTCATCCTCGAAATTATCAACAGCGATTCTTCGGGCTTGCCTTAGGAAGTGGTGGATGTAGGCTTTTTGCCAGGTCACCCATCTTCGGCTCTGCCGGACACGGATGGCCGCCATGACCGGACTGGGCATGGGACGTGGATGCTGCTTGCAGTGTTCGTGGCTCATGACTGCCGGCCCTGGCTCTCAGTAGCTGGTACCCGCGCGAGGACTTCGGTTCGCGCGTCGGGAATGGATCCGAGAGCTTGTGACGGGTGGACGACGGTCCGCCCGTTATGGCTTTTTGGGCAGCCTTCTTTCCGCTAGAGACTGGCGCCGTCGAATTTTTTCACCTTGAACTGCTCCGCGTCGACCCCGTCGAGGCAGCGCACATTAAGCATCACCATCTCCTTGCCGCCGGGCGCTTTGCCATAGGCGTAGGATTGGATGCCGCAAGTCTTGCAAAACGGGTGATGAATGGTGTGCTTGTTGAACTGATAGTCTGTCAGTTCGTTCTCGCCAGCGAGAAGCTTGAAGTCGGACTTCGCAACGGCCGATAGCAACGGACCAAGTTTGCGGCAACGCGAACAATTGCAGGTAATAACGTCGCCGATGTCGGCCTGGACTTCGTAGCGGACCTTTCCGCACTGGCAGCCACCGGTGTAGGTCTTTTTCATTGTTCGCCGCTCCTTTTGTGCGGCTTCGTGTCACCAAAGTTGGTCAAAATTCAGCCGGGCAAAATCAGTTTTGCTCCCGCCAAAGGGAAATCTGCAATTCGAAGGCAACGCCGATTGGCTTGCTTGCCGGAGGAAGCCGTGTCGACCTTGACGGCGACCGGCACGCCCGCCGTCTTTCCCATGGCTTGACCGCCCGGCACTCAACCTAGTTTAACAACCCGGTACGGAAAAGGAGCCGCGCAATGGCAGACCAAAAGACCGGGCTTGTCATAACCGCCCACCCCGGTGATTTCGTTTGGCGCGCTGGCGGCGCTATCGCACTGCACGCCAAGCGCGGCTACCGGGTCAAGATCGTTTGCCTGTCATATGGCGAGCGCGGCGAGAGCCAATTCGCCTGGAAAGAGTCGGGCGCAACGCTGGAGAAAGTGAAAGCTGGCCGCAAGGATGAAGCCGAGCGCGCGGCCAAACTTCTCGGCGCCGAAATCGAATTCTTCGACTGCGGTGACTATCCGCTTAAGCTCAACGACGCCCATTTTGACCGCATGGTCGATATCTATCGCGAACTCAATCCAGCATTCGTTCTAACTCACGCGCTGGAAGATCCATATAATTTCGACCACCCGAATGCCGCCCATTTCGCCCAGGAGACGCGCGTCGTGGCGCAGGCCATGGGTCACAAACCTGATGCGAAATACAAATATTCCGCGCCGCCCGTGTTCCTGTTCGAGCCGCACCAGCCGGAAATGTGCAACTACAAGCCCAATCTTATTTTGAAAATCGACGAGGTGTGGGAGCAGAAATACAAAGCCTTCCAGATTCTCGCGGCCCAAAAGCACTTATGGGCATATTATGAGCGAGTCGCACTCAATCGAGGCATTCAAGGAAGCCGCAATACCGGCGTGCCGATGACCTATGGTGAGGCCTATCAGCGGCTGTTCCCGACCGTGGAGGAGATTCTCAAATGAAACCCGTCGTCGTTCGTAACATCAAGCGCGCCGACAGCAATGCCATTGGCACGCTCGCCGCGGTTGGCGTCTCTACAGCGCATGAAGCGCTTGGTCGTTCGGGACTGATGAAGCCCTATATGCGGCCGATCTGGCCCGGCGCACAAATCGCAGGGCCCGCGGTCACAGTGTTGGCCCAGCCCGGTGATAACTGGATGATTCACGTCGCCGTCGAGCAATGTCAGAAAGGCGACGTCCTGGTCGTCGGCTGCACCGCTGACAATACGGACGGTATGTTTGGCGAATTGCTCGCAACGGCACTACGCGCTCGCGGCGTGATCGGACTCGTCATTGATGCCGGCTGCCGTGACGTGCGCCCGATCTCGGATATGCGATTCCCGGTGTGGTCGAAGGCAATCTCGGCCAAAGGCACGGTGAAAGCCACACTGGGCGCAGTCAACGTTCCGGTTGTCTGCGCAGGGGTGAATGTCGAACCGGGCGATATCGTCGTGGCTGACGACGATGGCGTGGTGGTGATCCCCAAGAAGGTCGCAGTTGAGACCGCCCAAAAGGCGCAGAAGCGCAAGGACGACGAGGACGGCAAGCGCAAGCAGCTCGAAGCCGGCACCCTCAGTCTCGACATGTACAAGATGCGCGAACCGCTAGCGAAGGCGGGATTGGTATATGTCGATCACCCAGAGGACATTTGATCGCCCGGGTGTGTCGTACCTTAAAACGCACGTGCAGCGGTGCGTGATTGGCACCGTGTTGAACTCTTCTCAAGCGTGGATAATAAGCGGTTAATTGTAAGCGCGCGGCTGGCGTCGGAATCGTTTCGCCACGAATGACGCTATGCAAATTCCGCTGAATAATCGGGCTTTAGCGACAACCGTCGCGCTAACCGATTTCGGCCGCCAAAATAGTCGGCGCCGGGTACCAGGCATTTTCGTAAGAATTGACGCAATTCCACCACTGCCAGCGAAGCTTCTTTTTAACGGCCAAACGGTACGTTGCTGCCGTCATCAGATAGGTGACTGTCTGATGTCACGAGTTTCAGCCACATGGAGGATGTCTAATGTCTAAGGTTTTTGCGTTCCTGAAGAACGAGTCGGGCGCCACCGCAATCGAATACGGCCTGATTGCCGCTGGCATTTCTGTCGTGATTATCGCGACCGTCAACGCGATCGGCTCGAGCCTCAACGCGAAGTTTGACAGCATCTCGACGCAGCTTAAGTAAACTCCGTAAGTTTGCTAAATTGGCTGAAGCCGCCGGAAACGGCGGCTTCTTCCTTTTTGGGGTGTCGTATTATTTGCTCTCAATGAGCCAAAACGTCTGGTGCCGGGCGAAATCTGAACGCCGCGATAATGCCGAGGACGATGAAAGCAGCCAACGCAACCGCCTGTGCAACAAGGAACGGCGGTTCGGATTGTGTCGGCGCGAGCGCACGCAAGGTTGGCACTTTTTGGAACGATTGGACGATCAACACAAATACGTTGAGATAAAACGCGCTTAGAGCAACGGCGACATAGATCCAGCGCCAGCCACCGACAAGGTTTTTGCCATAAAGTCCAACGAGTGCGGGCGCCAGCAGCAGGCATGAAATGATGCCGACACCGATCGCCGGGGTGAATCCCCGGATCGGAAAGAAGAAACCGGTCACGCTGGTAAGACCGGTGGTGAGCAGGAAAAGAGCGGTCCAGCTCTGCATTCTTTGCGACCGAAGCATGCCGAACAGAACCACGAAACCGCTCGCGATCGCCACGAGCGAGATGACAACATGAACAATGGTAAAAGCTTGAATCGACAGGCCAAGAACCATAACGCGCCTCCCTGCGGACATGCGTGAAGCCCGGCGCGCGGAGTCTCGCGCGCGTATATGACAATTTCAATAGGACAGAAGCCTAACGATTGGCGCTGCTCCACGGCGCGATACGGCGCCCTACCCATTTCAGCAGCGAAGTCAGCGAGACCCCAAGCACCATCAGCACGATCACAGGCACGAAGGTTTTATCCATCTCGAAAACATTAGCGTAGCGCGTGATCATGAACCCGAGCCCGGATATCGTCGTGTAGAATTCGGCAATGATCATGCCAATCAGCCCTCGGCCGATGGCGAGGCGGATACCCGCTATGATGTAGGGCACCGCGAAGGGCAGCAATACGTCCCGCCACACTCGCCATTCGCTCGAGCGGAATGAGTGCGCAACCTCGAGCATGTTTTTGTCGCACTCCCGGACCCCCTGATACGTGTTGATCAGAACCGGGAATACAGCAAAGAGAAACACGACAATGATCTTGGCCTTCAGATAGATGCCGAACCACAGCACAAGCAGCGGTACGACGGCGACCAGTGGAGTTGCGTAGAGAGCGTTGATTGGCAGATCGAGCGCCCAGTCGAGCCAGCGGATCCGCGCCATCGCGATGCCGAGCGGGATGCCGACGATGAGGGCAATGCTCAAGCCATAGACCATGACTTCCAGACTTTGCGCAAGAAAGTACGGCAACTCACCGGACACGGTCGTCGTACAAAACGCAGCGGCAATCTTCGTCGGGTAAGTAAAGAAGATCGGATTGATGAAGGGGCCGATGATTTGCCACGCGATGAGGATCAGCGCGACGAAGCCATAGCGAAAAAGCGCCGGCCGCTCCCACCATGACGCCTTGATTGTTGCGGCGCGTGGCGCGCTATCGGCGAGATGGCCAGTGTGAACCTGGTTGGCAACACTCATCGTGATCGTCCCCTCTGGCCCGTCACGGTGGGCGCCACCGATAAGGCGGCGCCTGCCGGATTCCGGTCAAAGCCTCAGAACGCCGCGGTCGGACAGACCGGGCCTTTCCATTCGCCGAGCTGTTCGATCGCCTTTTTCGCAAAAGTCGTGTCGACGATCTCTTCGTATTTGGGCGTCTTGCCTTCTTTGATATTGCCCACCTTGGTCATCAGATCGGCGGTAAAATTCACGCGTTCAGGACTAAGCCCACTATTGGCATCCCAGATGCAATTCTTGATCATAAAGTCAAAGCTTTCCGAGAGGATATTCTCGGGATAGCCGGTCTGCTTGACCAGGATCGGCATGATCTTGGCTTTGTCCGTGTACATGATCCGGGTCGCCTCGATATTGGCTGCGACGACCGCCTGCACTATTGCAGGCTTTTCTTTGATCGTCTTCTCGGTTGCGGACAGGAAGGTATAAAGCGTCTTCGGCTGCAGCTCCCACATCCGCCCGATGGCGTGCAGGTCTGGCACTTTGCTCTTGGCAAGC
Organism: Hyphomicrobiales bacterium; assembly: GCA_027307405.1. Taxonomy (GTDB): domain Bacteria; phylum Pseudomonadota; class Alphaproteobacteria; order Rhizobiales; family Xanthobacteraceae; genus Pseudolabrys. The sequence goes on from DAHUXA010000067.1 coordinate 13,819, forward strand.
ATCTCCTGCTCGACGTGCAGGATAGCGGTATCGACCTGATCGGCGACCAGCGCCGGCACGTCCTCGCTTGCGATGCTGACGAAGTTCACGTCCTTCGGGTCAATCTTCGCTGCGCGCAGCACGCTTCGGCTCAAGATGTCGGCGAAACCGCCCGGCTCCTGGATGCCGATGCGCTTGCCTTTGAGGTCTTCCATTGTTTTGATGTTAGCGCGCACCACCATCGAGGCCTCAAATTTCGGCAGGTTGGCGGAAAGGGCCTTCACCTCGGCACCGTTGGACCGGCCGATGATCGTCGGCGCGCCGGGCGTCAGCCCGAAGTCGATATTGCCCGCCAGCAATGCGCGATAGACCTTCACGCCGTCGCCGAGCGATACGATTTCGGCATCAAGCCCGGCTTTCTTGTAAAGCCCTAGCTCCTTAGCCACGATCGTCGGCATATGAACGATGTTAGGCGGCGACGTCGGAATGCCGATGACGATCTTTTGCTGCGCGCCTGCGGTCGTTGGCAGTATCAGTGCCGCGGCAGCCAGCAGGGCAACGGTCGAACAGAGTTTGTGCATAATCATCCTCCCAGATTATTTTTTTAAGGTCGTCCCGCGCGGGATTTCCCGCTCTAATGCCTATTTTGCCCGATCACACGCGCAAAAACAACGAAGGCGCCCTTGTAATTTGTCAGTGCGACAGCGACCTCTGAAGCCGCCTTTGACCATACCTACCGGGCATGCCTAATTGCGCCCTGCAATGCATCTGGTTCCAACCATGGTTAAATTCGTCGTCGAGTACGGCAAAGACAGCGACCCGCCTCCGCCCGATGGCCGGCTGGATGCACCTGCCTTCCACCGCAATCATGAACCGATCTGGTCCGCGATTGCTGGTTTTCTGAAGGGTCAGACCGGCGATGTGCTCGAGCTTGGCAGCGGAACCGGACAACATGCCGCCACGTTCGCGCGCCGCACGCCGCGGCTGACCTGGTGGCCGAGCGACATCTATTCATCGCATCTCGACAGCATCCGCGCCTGGCGACGGCACGAAGGGCTCGCCAATTTGCGCGCGCCGCAACGCATCGACCTCACCGTTCCCGACTGGAATTGGCGGGCAGACGACGACGCCAGCGGGCCGCTTGCCGCCATGCTTTGTATCAACGTGCTGCACATCTCGCCTTGGCGTGTGGCGCAGAATCTGTTCTCCGGTGCCGGACGCCTATTGCGCGCAGACGGTCGTTTGTTCATTTACGGCCCATTCATGCGCGACGGTGCCCACACCGCGCCGAGCAACACCGCCTTCGATGCCGCTTTGCGGGCGGAAAATCCGGAATGGGGCGTGCGCGATGTCCGCGATTTGCGCACACTCGCAGACGAAGCGGGCCTTTCACTCTTCGAAATCTCGCCGATGCCGGCCAACAATCTGGTGCTGGCGTTCGCGCGCGCGGTTCGGCAGAATTGATAGAACAACAGAAAAGATCGAAAGCCATGGCATCTGAACCGATCCACGACATCGCCCATCTCGGCCATGTCGAAATATTTACTCCGAAATTCGAGGAGAGCCGCAAGTTCTTCATCGACGTGATGGGAATGACGCAGAGTGGCGAGAAAGGCGACAGCGTTTACTTGCGCGGTTGGGACGACTATGAGCGTTACTCGCTCAAGCTCACAGGCTCAAAGACATCCGGTCTTGGCCATGCCGCTTTCCGTACCCGTTCGCCGCAGGCGCTGGAGCGGCGTGCCGCCGCATTGAAAGGCTCCGGTTTCGACATCGGGTGGACCGATGGCGACCTTGGCCACGGCAAGACGTTTGTGTTCAAAGACCCGGATGGCCACAGGTTCGAGATCTATTATGAGACCGAATGGTACGAGGCGCCTCCCGAACTCAAACCTGCGCTGAAAAATCAGGCGCAGAAGTTTCCGGCACGCGGCATCAATGCGCGCCGGATCGACCATTTCAACGGCCTCGCTGTCGACATCAAGGCCAACCGTGAATTCTTCCAGAACTATCTCGGCTTCATGCTGACCGAGCAGATTGTGCTCGACGACGGTACCGAAGCTGGCATGTGGATGACCGCGACCAACAAAAGCTATGATTTTGCCTATACACGCGATCACACCGGAACCAAGGGACGCCTGCATCACGTCACGTTCGCGCTCGATTCGCGTGAGGACGTGCTGCGCGCCGCCGATATCTTTCTGGAGAATGGCGTCTACATCGAAACCGGACCGCATAAGCATGCGATCCAGCAGACCTTCTTTCTTTACGTATATGAGCCCGGCGGCAACCGGGTCGAGGTGGCCTGCGCTGGCGCACGGCTTGTTCTGGCACCGGACTGGAAGCCCATCACCTGGACCGAAGCAGAGCGCAAGAAAGGTCAAGCCTGGGGATTGCAGACGATCAAATCGTTCCACATGAAGGGAACACCGCCGGTTCCTGGCGTTCCGGACTCGTGATCGCGAGTAGCTGATGCCCCGTCGCAACACGCCACGCATTTCCTTCATTGGCTTTGGTGAAGCCGGACAAGCAATTGCCTCCGGATTGCGCGGTGCCGGAATCGAGCGTATCGCCGCTTGGGATATTTTGTTTCCTGAACCTGCGGGCGCAAGCTTGAAAGCTGCGGGCGAAAAGATGGGCGTACGCATGGCATCATCGGCCGGTGACGCCGTCCGTGAAACAGACATGGTCATATCGGCGGTCACGGCCGCTTCCAGTGTCGATGCCGCGCGTTCGGTTGCGCCGCATTTGTCCGGAAGACCGTATTATCTCGATATCAATTCTGTATCGCCCGGCCGCAAGCAGGAAACCGCCAACCTGCTGGGAGACGGTGCCCGTTATGTCGATGTGGCCGTCGTTGCCGCGATTCATCCTGCCCGTCACCGCACGCCCATGTTGATTTCCGGCCCGCACGCCGAAGAGATTTCGCCGCTGTTACACGAGCTGGAGATGCAATTGACCGTTGTGGGCCCCGAGATCGGCTCAGCCGCGGCTATCAAGATGATCCGCAGCGTCATGATCAAAGGGATCGAAGCCCTGACGCTTGAATGCTTCCTCGCGGCAAGCCGGGCCGGCGTGCTGGAGGAAGTGACCGCATCGCTTAAAAACAATTACCCGACGCTCGATTGGGCCAAGATTGCCGACTACAACCTGGAGCGCATGGCCAGCCATGGCGAGCGCCGGGCCGCCGAAATGGAAGAGTCGGCGGCCACGCTGCGGGAGCTCGGTCTGGACCCGCTCATGGTGGACTCAACAGTCAAACGTCAGCGTGAAATGGGCGCCATCGGCAAGCAGAAAACGGTGCGCGAAACATTGGAATCGGGCCCCGCCGCCATGCTCAACGCCATCAACGCCGTGGTCAAAGGTCGGCAGTGAGTTGCCGGCCACATGAACGTGCGTTCATGTTCGTGTCGCTACAAACAGCAAAATTCTTGTAATCGTCGCGTGTCACCTCCTACTATGTTCCGTCCAATGTCGGGAGGAATGACATGACAATCAAAAAACTTGCATACGCTACCGTCGTTGCCGCAGCCGCCGTCGCATTCGTGATCGGCTCGGCCGTGCCCAGCGAAGCGGCCAAGAAGAAGAAGGCAGCGGCCGCGCCGCCCCCACCGTCACAGCCAACGTGTTTGCTGAATCCCCCCGGTCAGGTGTGCGCGACCAAGGGCGGCATGAAGTTCACTTATTTCAACGCCTGTTACGCGGCGAAGGACGGCGCCACGTCCGCTACGCCGGGCGCATGCAAAGCCGCAAAGGGCGGTGGCGGGAAAAAGGCAAAGAAAAAAAAGAAGTAAGTCGCCACGCGAAACTCAACTTAGAAATTGAACGGGCCGCTGCAGTGCAGCGGCCCGTTTACTTTTAGGAGTGTTGGCGCGCGCGCCTTATTTCTTGCGCGGCGGAATTTGCAGCAACTCGGCAATCTGCTCTTTGGTGAGCGGCTTTTCCAGGAACTTGAGCTTTACCGCATCGGTGATCGCACCATCCAAATCGGCAAATTTGTCTGTCTGCATCGTTTCTTTTGGTTGGAATTTTTGCATCGATTCCTTCAGCACATCGACCGGCTGATTCATCTTCTTGGAATACATCTCGACCGCCTTGGGGTCGGAATACATCCAGTCTACGGCCTCACGATAAGCATCCATGAAGCGCATGATCGCATCGCGTTTGGTCTTGAGTGAATCGGCATTGACGACCAACGTGCGCACGGTCTGCCCGCGTAGAGAGGGCACGTCACTGCCGCGAGCCACGATGCGGATCTTGCCCTCCTTGAGTTCCCGCAAACCGAACGGTGGTGCCGCCCAACCGATATCGACCTGACCAGACATCACAGCGGTTAACGTAGCGGCCGGACCGCCGGTGGCTGTCGGCTTGGCCTTGGCTCCGAGTTCGCTGACGAAAGCGACCACAATGTTGTTCGAGCTCGAGCCGTTCGTCGAATACGCGATGGTCATTTCGGGCGTAGCATCCTTTAGACTTTGGATTTTGGAATCCGCCTTCACGTACCAGAAAAGATCACCGGTGCCGGTGAATGCTGGTGCAAGGATGCGCACCGGCGCGCCTTTCGAGAAAGCACGCATCACGCCGGCCGCACCCACGCCCGCGCCAATATCGGCACTGCCCGAGATCACCGCCTGGATCGTTTCGCCGGCGCCTTGCGTGCCGGTATTCTCCAGCACGAGGCCATGTTTCTTGAAGATACCGGCATCCTGGCCGAGCGTCGGGGCCTGGTTTTCCCAGTTATTGATTTGCCCGATGACCACCTTGAGTGTGTCTTCCGCCGACGCGGCGCCGGCGTTCAGTGCAACCGGCACAACGAGGCCGAGCGCACAGACCATGTTCTTGAAAGCCTTCATGCGGTTCCTCCGTCCCTTATGTTGTTTGTCGCTCCCATGGTGGGCAGCATTCAACACCTGGACCGATCCACGGGAAAGCCCAATTTGTCAGCGCCGGCGTCTTTTGGCTGCACGCTTGGGCCTGGCTTTGCCGCGCACCGGCTTGGTCTTCACGCGCGCAGGCTTGGCACTCTTGGGCGCCGTCGCGCCTGCCTTGTTGGCCACGCGCATCGACCAGTATTCCCAGGAGCGTGTGAGGCCCGTGGTTTTGGCGCTGATCTGACCGGCCAATTTCGTTTCGCCCGGCGAAAGCGTGGCGATGTTGGAGCCGACAGTCATGGCACGCACCTGGTACTCGGCGTTGCGCGCTGAAAAGACCGACCGGAAAATACAGTCTCGAACACTCGTGCCAGCGACGGTGACACCGTGGCGCATCATCAGCACCATCCAATGCTTGCCCAGAGCGCGTGCGAGTGAAGCGCCTTCTTCCGGCTTCACCACGAGCATGTTGGTGTCGCCGAATTCGTCGCGCTGATCCCAAAATGGCGGCCGGATGCCGCCCACTGCGCCGAGATGGAAAATCGGCATGTAGTCCGTGCCGGTGGCAAGCAATGGCATGAAGGCGGGACAATGGTGATGACAGACCGAATTCACTTCCGGCCGCGCTTTGTAAATCTCTCCGTGGATCACCCGCTCGGAATATTGCCCGACGCCCGGATCGCGCAGCGGCTGCGACTCGATGTCGTATTCGATGAAGTCCTCGGGTGTCACCAGCTCAGGCGCGCGG
>DAHUXA010000068.1 GCA_027307405.1 Hyphomicrobiales bacterium
AAAAATGAGTTTCTCGGCAATGCGCTTGCGCTCCTCTTTCCCATCGACTGGCCGGAACCGTTTGGTCTCGTCATGATCGAAGCCATGGCGACTGGTACGCCGGTTATCGCCTGGCGCAAAGGTTCGGTTCCAAAGGTCATCGATGAAGGCGTGACTGGATTTGTTGTGGACTCGATAGAAGGTGCGGTGCGGGCAGTTGGCCAAATCGGTGCTTTGGACCGAACAGCAGTCCGCCGGCAATTTGAGGCACGCTTTACGTCATCCCAAATGGCTTCTCAGTACCTCGCCGTTTATAAGGAGCTAGTAGTCGGATCTGCGCGCGGAAAACTTGTAAAAAGTGCACCCGTCGCGATCTCCATGCCCGCTGTGGATGACCATCCCTTGCAGCCTCTTCAATACAAAGCATAGACCCATTTTGAAGCCTGCGCTACGCGGGCATTGCCAGCCGTTATTTCGCGCCCGAATGTCAAAATGCCGCAAAAAGCCGTTGCGGTAACATTGGTGAGTACAGACGAGAGTGCCTATGAGGGGGAAGACTGTTGTCATTACCGGCGGGACGTCCGGAATTGGCGAGGTCGCCGCGGTGGCACTTGCAAAAATGGGCGCCCGAATCGTCTTAATCGCGCGAGACAAGTCGCGCGGGGATGCCACGCTCGCGCGGCTTCGCGACAGCGCTCCAGACATCGCTCACTCAGTACATTTTGCCGATCTCTTACGCTTGGCCGAGATGAAGCGCGTGACAGCTGAAATTGCCGACCGCGAGCCGCGTATCGATGTCCTGATTAACAACGCAGGCGCATTATTCGCAAAGCGCCGGCTCACGGAAGATGGGCTTGAATGTACTTTCACGCTCAATCATATGGCCTACTTCATCATGGCAGCGGGATTGCGCGAGCGGCTTTTAGCTTCCTGCCCAGCCCGCATCATCAATACGGCTTCCGCCGCGCACCAAGGCGCTACTTTGAATTTCGACGATCTCCAATCGGCAAAGAGCTTCAGAGCCACAAAAGCTTATGGTCAGTCGAAGCTATGCAACATCCTATTTACGCGTGAACTCGCCCGCCGCCTGCAAGGTACGGGTGTTACTGCGAATTGTCTGCACCCCGGTTTCGTCGCCACACGCTTTGGCGACCAAAGCGGTGGCTTGATTTCGCGCCTCGTTTGGCTCGCCAAGTTTTTCGCGATCTCTCCCGCTAAGGGCGCGGAAACGATTATCTATCTCGCATCCTCGCCGGACGTGCGCGAGACGACAGGACAATATTTTTACAAGTCCGCGCCGACTATGCCGTCGTCGGCGGCCCAGGACGATCGATCTGCTTTATTGCTCTGGCAGCGCAGCGCGGCATTGGCCGGCATGAAAGAATAGCCATGCCGGAACGTTCTGCTCTGCCATCTTGCGGATGGCGTCAAATACGGTTTCACCGGGGCCCACTGTAAAAACGTCACGGCCCTTTTCGTTGAGCAACTGCTGAACTGTCGTCATCTGGGAGTGTCCTTCCAGAGACGGCCAAAACTGATCCCGAATCTTGCGCCAGCCGGGATCACACAATTTCAGCGAGCGAGCCGTACTACGTAGAGCCACACGATGCCACCCGCTGTGACCAAAGCTGAAACAAGGGCTACGAGGCCATCGGCAGCCATTGGAGTCGTGGCCGCCGCCCCCTCCGATAGCACCTCAACCCAGCCGTGGGCGTAACGCAAAGAAGCGAGAATCCCGAGCAGCACTATGGCGGCGAAGAGAACAATGGGAAGCGCAATCGCGATAGCTTGGCTGAAAGTGACAGTAGCAATGGGGAATAGATTACCCGTGTTGGTATGATTGCTCATCGGTTTCCCTCCTCGCCTGACGCTTGATGGCGTGACAACGATAGAGTCCTCGATAAGTAGGCGATTGGCACCTTTACGCCCAAGCCGCCTTGATTCAGATCAATGGCTGCATCGTGAGCCAGTAACTTTTTGGGTAAAGCAAACATCGCGCGGACGTGCGTGCAGCGTGTTCCAGTTCGCTCATATTTGTGGGTAGATGCGCGGGTACCATGAATTCACAGGAATAATTACGAGTCGGATCAATAACTTGACTTCATAATTCGACGGAGAGGGGCGAATATGAACGAACGCGTAAAGATTCCGCGTCACCAAATCGCAGATTTAATTGAGCTCTCCGGACGCCCGCGAACATCTGCGAACAGAGGTTGGCGGAGGGAGTGGGATTCGAACCCACGTTACGGTTTCCCGTAAACACGCTTTCCAAGCGTGCGCCTTCAGCCACTCGGCCACCCCTCCAAACAGCCCGCAAGGGGCCACGTCTTTTTATATCAAAACACGCGATGCGCGCCTGGCGCATGAGCACGCGGTCACTTTTAACAAACCGGCAGTGAACCCGTCTTCTTTATCCTCCCGAATGGCCGAAATCTGCGACCTAATGAGCATATCTGCGTCTTATTTTCCAACATTGACCGAAATCGGACTGGATGCGCAAAATGGTTTATAGGCAACCGGCACCACCGGTTGGGACCTCTGCCGGGCAGTCATCCAAGCCTGCCACATAAATAAATCCGGGATGTCTTATGACGGTGATGCATCCGCACTCAGACAACGCACGGACTTATCGATGTCCGCTTTTGACCCAAAACGGACATGCCTTGAGGCTGAATGATTTCTCTTTGGCCATGCCCTAGGCCATAGCCTAAACCTATGGGCACTGCTTAAAAACATTTCAGGCTGACTGCGACGGATTGCTCTGGTGAAATGCGGCGGCTGTTTCTACACAAATATGGACACGAAGACGCATACCCTCGAATAATGGGTAGGGCGCAGCACCGATCATCGCATTGAGATTGAGATTTCATGTCAGGCGAACTTTCCGCTCTCGATCTTTTACTTAGCGCCGATCCAACACTCATCGCCATCGTGCGGCTGTCGCTGCTGATAAGCCTCAGCGCCGTGCTGTTTGCGGCGTTGGTCGGTGTCCCCCTAGGCGCGTGTCTGGCGCTCACGCACTTCCCCGGCCGCGAGGTGCTGATTGTGATTCTCAATGCGCTGATGGGTTTGCCGCCAGTGGTGGTGGGGCTGGCAGTGTTCCTGTTACTGTCGCGCTCCGGGCCGCTCGGATCCTGGGGCTTGTTGTTTACCCCGCAAGCGATGGTGATCGCGCAAACCGTGCTGGTTGCTCCGATCATTGCAGCGCTCACACGTCAAACAATCGAAGACCTGTGGGTCGAATATCGCGATGAACTGGCGGCGATGAACGTCGGGCCGGCACGACGCGTGGCCACGCTGGTCTGGGACGCGCGCTTCAGCCTGGTCACTGCATTGCTCGCGGGCTTCGGCCGGGCGGCCGCGGAAGTCGGCGCCATCATCATCGTCGGCGGCAATATCGATGGCTTCACCCGCACGATGACCACCGCGATCGCGCTGGAAACGTCCAAGGGTGATCTACCACTTGCAATCGGACTCGGCATGATTCTGATCCTCATCGTGATCATCATCAATGCGCTGGCCTGGGGAATGCGCCACGTGGCCGAACGCTACGCGGGATGAACATGCGCGCACCCGACTCCGACCTTCCGCTGATGTTTGTAGACGCCCGGATCGTGGCCGGTGATGTGACGATCCTCGACCGCATCACTCTGACGATTGCGGCAGGCTCGCCGACGATCCTGATCGGTCCGAACGGCAGCGGCAAAACCACGCTTCTGCGCGCCGCTATGGGCCTTGTCCCCCTCTCGAGCGGACGCATCACATGGGGTGGCCGCGAGGCAGGAGCGCCGACGAAAAGCGCGATCACGTTTCAGCGCCCCACGATGCTCCGGCGTACTGCCGCCGCAAACATACGCTACGCGCTTGCCGCAGCCCACGTCCCGCGCGCGAAACGCCAGGAGCGGACAACCGAATTGCTCACGCTGGTCGGTCTTGATGAACTCGGCGACCGCCCGGCGCGGCGGCTGTCAGGCGGTGAGCAGCAACGGCTCGCACTGGCACGTGCGCTGGCACGCGATCCCACCGCGCTGTTCCTCGATGAGCCCACCGCCAGCCTTGATCCATACGCCACCAAAGCGATCGAGGACCTGGTACGCGTGGTCAGCGCACGGGGCGTCAAGGTGGTGATGTCAACCCACGACATCGGCCAGGCCAAACGGCTTGCCGGCGATGTCTTCCTGCTGCATCGCGGGCGATTGATTGAAAGCGCACCTGCCAAGGAATTTTTTGCCACGCCGCGCACCGAAGAAGCTCGCAAATTCATAGCGGGCGAATTGCTTGTCTGAAAAACAATGGAGGATCAAATGATGAATCGTCGCACGGTGATGGTCGCTGCAACTCTTGCGGCTGCCATCTTCACCGCACCTGTCCATGCTCAAGACAAGTCCATCGTGGTGTCATCGACCACATCGACTCAGGATTCCGGGCTGTTCGGCTACCTTCTGCCGCTGTTCAAGCAGAAGACCGGAATCGAAGTGAAAGTCGTCGCGCAGGGCACCGGCCAGGCCCTTGATACCGGCCGGCGCGGCGATGCGGACGTCGTATTTGTGCATGCCAAATCGGCGGAAGAAAAGTTTCTCGCCGAGGGCGAAGGCGTGAAACGCTACCCGGTGATGTACAACGATTTTGTGCTCATCGGTCCGAATAGTGATCCGGCCGGCATAAAAGGTACGAAGGACATCGCCCGGGCGCTTCAAATGATCAAAGACAAACAAGCGCCCTTCATATCGCGTGGCGACCGCTCGGGCACCCATATCGCCGAACTCGCGCTCTGGAACAAGGACGCCGGCATCGACATCGAGAAGGACAAGGGCTCCTGGTACAAATCGATTGGCCAGGGGATGGGCGCCGCGCTCAATACCGCCAGTGCGAGCAATGCTTATGTGTTGTCGGATCGCGGGACCTGGATTTCGTTCAAGAACAAAGGCGACCTCGTCATCGCGGTCGAAGGCGACAAGCGTCTGTTCAACCAGTATGGCGTCATTCTGGTGAACCCGGCCAAGCATCCAAACGTAAAGAGGGATTTCGGCCAGCAATTCATCGACTGGCTGGTGTCGCCGGAAGGACAGAAGACGATCGCCAACTACATGATCAACGGCGAACAACTGTTCTATCCAAACGCCAGTGATCCGGGCGCGTGATGCGCACGGGCGCGGCGGCGCTGGCGGTGGCAATCATGATGGGCCCGGCGGCCGATCTCACTGATTATGAATAGGACACATGCCGCTAACTCGCCGAACTTTGATTGCTCGAACGGCCGGCGCCTCCGTCGCACTGCTGTCGCCCCGCCTGTCGCGCGCGGCGACGGTGACCGATGCGACCGGCCGTGCCTTGTTGATGCCGGAGAAAGTCGCGCGCGTGTTTCCCGCCGGGCCACCGGCCGCGATCCTGCTTTACACGCTCGCGCCCGAACTGCTGCTCGGCTGGCCGCGTGCCAACCGTCCGGAGGAATGTGCCTATATGCTGCCGGATGTTTGCGCGCGACCGGAAGTCGGTCGCCTCACCGGACGCGGCAATACCGCCAATCTCGAGAGCGTCATTGCGCTCAAGCCAGACCTTATTTTTGACGTGGGCTCGACCAGCGCCACGTTTGTCTCTCTCGCTGAACGGGTGCAGCAGCAGACCGGCATTCCTTACGCGCTGCTGGACGGCCGTTTCGATGCGATCGTCCCGACTTACCGTAAGCTCGGTGAACTGATCAACCGGCAGGACGATGGCGGGAAACTTGCGCGCTATGCCGACGACACGGTCAAAGCCATCACCGGCCGCATTGCAACGATTGCGCCTTCGGCCCGGCCGCGTGTCTATTATGCGCGCGGGCCACGAGGGCTAGTGACCGGGCTCGGCGGCTCAATCAATGTGGAAACGATCGAAATGCTGGGCCAGAACGTTGCCGGCGGCAACAACGGTGGGCTCGCCAACGTCTCGATCGAGCAAGTCCTGCTTTGGAATCCGGACGTGATCATCACCATCGATCAGGATTTCGCCGCGAGCGTGCACACCGATCCGGCGTGGACATCGGTGAAAGCAGTCCGTGACGGCCGTGCACATCTGTCACCGAAAATGCCGTTCGGCTGGGTCGATTTCCCGCCTTCGGTGAACCGATTGATCGGCCTATGGTGGCTGGCGAAGATCCTTTATCCGGAGAAATTTCCCGAAGATTTGCGCGCTCTCACGCGTGATTTCTACACGATGTTCTATCACCGCACGCCAAGCGATGCGCAAATCGACCATGTGCTGGCCGGGAGAGATTAGTTGACCCGCTCCGCCCTGCCCGGTCTCGCGATTGCGTTCGCCGTGCTGATCGCAGGCCTGCTTCTCGCTTTCACCGTCGGCCGCTATCCGGTGTCGCTCGCTGATCTCCTGAGTGTGTTACTGGCGAAAATCACTGGTCATCGCGCCGATGTGGCGCCGGCAGTTGAAAGTGTGATCCTGCAAGTACGCGGGCCACGTATCATGGCGGCGGCGTTGGTCGGCGCAGCGCTGGCTGTCGCGGGCACCGCATTCCAGGGCCTCTTCCGTAATCCGCTGGTGTCGCCCGACATTCTCGGCGCCTCTTCGGGTGCAGCGCTCGGCGCCGTGATCGGCATCTTCTTCTCGCTCGGCATAGTTGCGATCCAGGCCTTCGCTTTCGTGGGTGGCCTGCTCGCGGTCGCTGCTGTGTACGTCATCGGTTCGGCGGTACGCGCGCGCGATCCAATCCTGGTGCTCGTTCTAACCGGCGTGGTTGTCGGCGCGCTGCTTGGCGCCGGTGTCGGCCTGGTGAAATATCTTGCCGATCCCTACAACCAGCTGCCCGCGATGACCTTCTGGCTGCTGGGCAGCCTGGCGGCAGCGAACGTTTCCGACCTGCTGCCGCTGTTCGGTCCGGTAGCAATTGGTGCCGCTGTCCTGATCGCGCTGCGCTGGCGCATGAATGTCATGTCGCTCCCGGAAGAAGAGGCCCGTTCTCTGGGTGTCGCTACGGGGCCGCTACGCGTTGCGATCGTGGCTGCCGCAACACTCACCACCTCGGCCAGCGTTGCCACCGCCGGTATCATCGGCTGGGTTGGGCTTGTGGTCCCGCATCTCGCACGCTCTCTTGTCGGCCCCGATTTCGCACGGCTCCTGCCAACGGCAGCAATACTCGGCGGTGGCTACCTTCTGGTCATCGACACGCTCGCCCGCACCGTGGCAGAGGTAGAAATCCCGCTCGGCATTTTGACAGCGGTGGTTGGCACGCCATTCTTCATTTGGCTCCTGGCCAGCATGCAGAGGACCTGGTCTTGAACATCGAAGGCCACGATCTCAGCATCGGCTATCCCGACCGCATGGTCGGTCGCGGACTCAATGTCGCGCTTTCAACCGGCGAAGTGCTGGCGCTGCTGGGGCCGAACGGCGGCGGCAAGACCACGCTGCTCAAAACTCTGCTTGGTCTACTCAAACCGAAGGCCGGCGAAGTGCGGCTCGGCGACAAGCCGCTGGATAGTTATTCGATCCGTGAGCGCGCGCGCGTCATCGCTTACGTCCCACAGGTCCATATCAGCACTTTCGCATTCACGGTGGAAACCGTGGTGCTGATGGGTCGTACCGCGCACGGTAACCTGTTCAGCAGGCCGAGCGCGCAGGACCGGGCGGTGGCACAGGCCGTGCTTGAACGCTTTGGTATCGCAGCGCTCGCCAACCGTCCTTACACAATGATTTCCGGCGGCGAGCGGCAATTGGTGTTGCTGGCGCGTGCGCTCGCGCAGGAGCCGCAGTTCATTGTGCTCGATGAGCCGACGGCCAGCCTGGACTTCGGCAACCAAGGCAAGGTGATGAACGAAATCCGCGCGCTCGCAAAATCCGGACACGGCGTGCTGTTCACCACCCACGACCCAAATCACGCGCTGCGCGCGGCTGATCGCGCCTATCTGCTGCGTGACGGGGCACGTATCGCCGATGGGCCCGTTGCAACCGTATTGAATCAGGAACAGCTGGAGGCGCTTTACCACGCGACGGTCGAGCGCCTTACCGATTCAGACAGCGGTGCGGTGGCGTTCCTGCCGGGCTAGGTGCGAGACTGCGAGTTGGATTTAGAAATCTTCACCGGTAGCCGACGCCATGCGTCGCTCGTGCGAAAGTTGTAATGCCGTCAGTGCGTCCGTGGCTTGCGCACGCAAGGCGCCGAAATCGATTTCCCCCGCAGCTTGCTGTGGCTCGGCAGGCGCAGGCGACTGCGGAATGGCGAACAAACAAACCCCGCAAACGGCAAGGGTAAGAGCAATAAACCGTACACGCATCGGCAAGCCTCCTGGCCTGCCCCTCCCCCGAAAACGACCCTACACAACAGCGATTGAAGCCGTGCCAAATCGGGCGCCGGACTTGGACGCAACATGTTAGGCAGATTTTAACTCGCGGCCGCTGGCCTGTTTTACGGCTTAATCAACCGCCGCAAGCCTATTTCGTCGGCACAACCAGCGAATAACGGCTATCAGCCGCCAGACATTCGGCCTGCGGCAGGCCGAGCTCCTTTCGCACCATGTTCGTGCCCAGGACCATCGACACGATCTTGTAGTAGGCGTGACGCCGGCTCATGCCTTCGCGGCCCATGCCGCAATCGGACGAGATCACCAGCCGCTCGGGCGGAATGTATTTGAGCGCGGCGCGGATTTGCGCGGCGACCTCGTCCGGGCTTTCCACCTGCAGGGTGTGATGATCGATGACGCCGATGCAGATTTTCTTATCGGTGATGATCTTGCCAAAGGCTTCGAGGTCCATGCCGCCGGCGCTCGCCGACTCAAACGTGATCACGTCGGCGTCGACCTTGTTGAGCATCTCCAGCGCGTTTTTATAACTTTGCACATCCTTGAACATGCGCTGCTGCGAAGGATTGCCCCAGCAGGTATGACACCATACTTCGGTTTTCGCGCGCAGGCCTTTTACGGTGCGATTGAAGACTTCAACGCTGAACGCCGGGTTGATCACGTCGTCCACGATATTGCGTACCGCGAGCAGGTGGATTTGCGGCTCTTCGAATTGGATGACCGGGCAGCCCGCATCGGCGAGATCGTGCAACTCGGCGTTCAAGGCATCGGTGATCGCCAGAATGCGGTCCTTCAGCGATTTGTAGTGTTTGTCCTGCACGGCAAAGGCGACCAACTCGGGCCCGATGGTCCCGAATTTGACCGGTTTCTTGGTCATGCGCTGCGCAACCTTGAACATTGCAGCGTATTGCAAATCGCCGCGCGTAACCGGCCCAACGATGCCCGGCATCACACGTGATTCAAGATAATCGTGCAGGATGTGGCCGGGCGGAAAACCCAGGCCACCCTTGCCCGCTGGAGTCGGCTGCGGATTATGGTCGAAGCCACCCATGTGCCGCGGCGGATAGTTGGTCCAGCTCTGGCCACCGACATCGGAATCAAAATGCGCATCACCATCGGTGACGATATCGAGCCCGGCTATTTCCTGCTCATGCAGGTAGATCGAGACTGCATCGACATATTGTTCGCGGAATTGGTTGTTCACCATCGCGTCAAGAAAGCTGCGGGAGCCAAGATTTTGGGTGTACCAACTCGGCCGCGGCAGCGAGCCAGTGATTGTGGTCGGCAACATGACGTCTTTGGTGGCGCGAAGCATGGTCGGCATCTCCCGGAGCTTTTGTCGTTGCCCATAGTCTATGTCCATGACGCGGGACTTGGAAACGATCTTCGTCGTTTCACCGCACAAGGCATGGACAAAACGAGGACTGCTGCCCACTTAAGGTGGGCAATTTTCATGCTGTGCCAAAATTTCTGCTATAGTTGAAAAATGAGCAAAGGCCGAGACAGCTACATCATCCGCCCTGATCCGCTCGATCCGCGGCTGACCGAGCGCGTCACCGGCGTTGATCAAACGGCGGCGCATATCGAGACGTCAGTCACCGTCGAGCGAGCGATGACGATCTTCCTCAACAGCCAGGAAATCGTCACTGCCATGACGATCGGCGATTATCCTGAGTATCTGGCGATTGGTTACCTGCTCAATCAGCACATGCTGCTCCCGGATGACATCGTGACCGACGTCGACTACGACGAAGAACTCTCGGTTGTCGTGGTGCGTACGAACCGTAAAACCAATTATGAGAAGAAATTGAAGAAGAAGGTGCAAACGTCCGGCTGCGCCCAAGGCACCGTGTTCGGAGACCTGATGGAAGCGTTGGAAAACGTGACCCTTCCGCAGGCGACTTTACGTACCTCATGGCTCTACGCGCTCACCAACAAGATCAACACCACGCCATCGCTTTATCTCGAGGCCGGCGCCATTCACGGTTGCGTCTTGGCGCAGGAAGACAGGCCGCTTGTCTACATGGAGGACGTCGGCCGTCATAACGCCGTCGACAAGATCGCCGGCTGGATGTTCCAGGAGCGGATTCCGGCGCACGACAAGATCTTCTACACAACCGGCCGACTGACATCGGAAATGGTGATCAAGACTGTGCGTATGGGCATTCCCATTCTTATTTCGCGCTCAGGCTTTACTGCCTGGGGCGTTGAACTCGCGCGTAAGGCCAACTTGACTTTGATCGGACGCGCGCGCGGCAAGCGCTTCGTCGCACTCGCCGGCGAGGACCGCATCGTGTTCGACCAAGACCTCTCCTTCGTTGAAGACGAAAGCGCCAAACATCGGCGCAAAGCCGCGGTGCATGACGACTAGTTATCCCCCTACTCTTGGCCTGGTGCTTGCTGGCGGACTTGCGCGGCGCATGGGCGGCGGCGACAAAGCGCGCATTGAAATCGGCGGCATATCGATCCTCGATCGCGTGCTGGCGACCCTGTCCGCGCAATGTCCCGGCATCATTATCAACGCCAATGGCGACCCCAAACGATTTGCCGATACCGGCCTGACCGTTGTGCCTGATACCATTCCGGACTTTGCCGGGCCGCTGGCCGGAATTCTTGCAGGCCTCGACTGGCTGGAGAAACAGAAAAACGGCATCGAATGGATTGTCAGCGTTCCTGGCGACTGCCCATTTCTGCCCGACGACCTCGTCGAACGCCTGCATCAAGCGCGCCGCAAGATGGGCGCAGGCGTGCCGCTCGCGTGCGCGCGCTCCGGTGAATGGCGTCATCCGGTGGTGGGTTTGTGGCCACTGGCCTTGCGCGATGACTTGCGCAAGGCGCTGGCCGACGAAAACATGCGAAAAATCGAGGTCTGGACGGCGCGCCATGGCGTCGCGATTGCGGATTGGCCGGATCAGCCGATCGATCCCTTCTTCAACGTCAACACGCCCGAAGACGCAGTGCGGGCCGAACGCATTGCGCTGCAGCATAGCTGAAGGCCTGCGTGCGCGTTCTTGACCGCTGGTTCGCCCGTTCCATATTGCTATAGTCGAACCGTTCTGGGAGAGGAGCCAATTCCATGAAGGTGTTCATTATCGCTTGTGTGACAGCCATCGTCGTTGCCGTAATCGGCGGCGTGATACTCAACAGCATGCCGGATACGGCCGCGGTCGCCTTCAGCAGCCCAACGAGTGTGCGGCTCGGCGCATAGAGCCAGGACATCGACCGTCAGCCGATGAGCGCGGCGTAAGAAAAGAAGCCGACGCGAGCGCCCGGTTCAATCGCCGTCACGTCCTCCGGAAATTCCAACAGTCCGTCGGTCTCAGTCAATGATGTAAGAACGCCCGCGCCATCCTGGGGGTGTTTGACCGCTTCGATTTCTCCATCAGCAGCACGTCTGAGCGTCACGCGCACGTATTCGCGACGGTCTTTCTTTTTCTTGTAGGCGAAGGCAGCGCGCACCGGCAGCGGAATCAGTTTGTCAGGCCGCGCACCTGAAAGCCGGCGCAGCAACGGTTTCACCACGCGCACGAATGTGACGAACACCGCGACCGGATTGCCCGGCAAGCCGACAAAGGCCGCACTCTCGCCTGGTTTGGCGCCTCGGACCACGCCCATCGCCACCGGCCGGCCAGGTTTTATTGCAACTCGCCAGAACACGAGGTTGCCAACGCGCTCGATCGCGCTGCGCACATGGTCGGCCTCGCCGGTTGAGACGCCGCCGGACGTGAGCACAAGGTCGTGGCCTGCCGCCCTCTTCAGAGCGCCCGCAAGCGTGTCTGGGTCGTCGGATAAGATGCCGAGATTTGTCACGACGGCACCGAGACGTTCCAGCAACTCCGTGAGTAAAAAGCGATTGGAATCGTAGATCGCAGCGCCGTGGCGGGCTGTGCCGGGCTCAACGATTTCGTCGCCAGTGGAAAAAATCGCGACCGTGAGCCGCCGTCGCACGACGATTTCGATCAGACCGAGTGCGGCGGCAAGCGCAATGTGCTGAGCCTCGAGCACCGTACCCGCTGGCAGGACGACCGCGCCAGCAGGTACGTCCTCACCAGCAAGACGGCGATTGGCGCCAAGTTTCAGCCCTTTTGGCACGGTCACGTGTTCGCCATCGACCGTCACGTCTTCTTGCATGAAAACGGTGTCCGCACCTTTGGGCATCGCTGCACCAGTGAAAATTCGAATCGCCTCGCCGGCTTTGATTGCCGCATCTGCGCGTGCGCCGGCGGTAAGCCGGCCAGCGATGGCGAGCGTGGTATCGGCATCCGAGCGTAGATCGGCGTGGCGGACGGCGTAGCCGTCGACAGCCGAATTATCGAACGGAGGCAGCGCGACCGGCGCTTTCACATCGGCGGCGACAATGCGACCGCGCGCACCATGCAGCGGCACACGTTCGGTCTCGGCCACCGGAGTAATGCGCTCGGCAATGAGCCGCTCCATCGCTTCGATCCGTAACAGCGGGCCGGAAAATGCGAAGCAGTCATCGGTGAGCTGCGCCATCATCCGCTCCGGGCCGTTGCTGCCGCTGCAGAAAGCGGCACGGCGCGCTTGAGCAACAGGTCGGCAATCGCCTCAATGTCATTGAGATCGACTACGGGGATTCTTGCCTGCGGCAGCGCGGTGTCCGACGCAATCGCGACAATATGCGGGTCGTCTGGATGAATAAGCGGCTTGCCATTCGCGACGCGATGAATTTCCAGCTTGGGAAACGCGTCGCGCTTGAAGCCCTCCACCAGCACCAGATCGACCGGCGACATCTTGGTCACGAGTGCACGCAAGTCCCATTCCGGTTCTTCGCGCAATTCATGCAGGATAGCCCAGCGCTTGGCCGAAGAAATGATGACTTCGGTGGCGCCGGCGGCACGATGGAAAAAAGAGTCCTTGCCCGGCTGATCCAGATCGAATCCGTGATGAGCGTGCTTAAGCGTGGACACTGTGATCCCGCGCGCGATCAGACGCGGAATCAGTTTCGTAACAAGTGTGGTTTTGCCAGAGCCACTCCAGCCGGCGAGGCCAATGATGCGCATGGGCCCTTATAGCAAAACGCCCAGCCTTGAAGCCGGGCGTCCTGCATTTCGGGTTCCGGCCGCTATTCTGCGGGCTGGGCGCGCGCCCCCTTGGGACTGCGGGAGACTTCCTCTTCCAGCCATAGCCTATGATGCTGCTTGGCCCAGTTGATGTCGACAGTGCCCTCGCCCATGGCCTCGAAGGCGCCTTCCATGCCGATGGTGCCGATATAGATGTGGCCCAACATAGCGGCGATGAACAGCACGCTGACAACCGCGTGTACGACCTGGGCAATCTGCATACCCTCGATCCCGGTCCCGTAGAACGGGAACAGCAGCAGATAGCCAGTCACCGCCGAGGCGCCCCCGCCGATCACCACGATCCAATAGATCATCTTCTGGCCGGCATTGAAGCGGTAGGCCGGCGGATGATCGTTTCCGATAATGCCGCCGCCGCGCTTGACCCACTCGGCATCGACATTGTTCGGGATGTTGCCGCCGACCCACATCAAGAAGATCAGCACAACGCCGATGGTGAACGGGAAGCTGAGGAAGTTGTGGGCGTACTTCGCAAGCTCCGACCATGTGGTGAAGGCCTCTGGGCCCATCAGCGGCAGCAACAGCGGCTTGCCGAACGTAATGTTCAGGCCAGAGAGCGCCAGGATGATGAAGCAGGCAGCGGTCATCCAATGCACGAAGCGCTCGAAACCGTTGAAGCGTACGATCTTGCGGCCCGACCGCCCGTTCTCGATCTTGACCATGCCGCGCGCCAGATAGAACAGCACCACCAGCCCCAGCATGCCGAGCACGGCGATGCCCCCGATCCAACGCAAGGTCACTTCATGGAAGTGACGCCATTCGCGTCCGGCCGGCTGCTCCAACACGTAGGATCTCACGTCCGGAATAGTGCCGCGGCCCTGAATCCTGTTGAGCTCTTTGAGAAGCTGCTGTTCCTTGACCGCGTCCGCGGTCGGATTGACCATGCTCGGCTGCTGCGCCGAAACCGACGTCGCGATGGCGACGAGGAACGCGAGCGCGAGAGCGCCGGCGATCAAGCGGATATGGGTAAAAAGCTTCGCCATGCATCCTCTCCCCTTTGACTCCCAATTTTTTATTGTCGTAACCGGCGGCTCGGAAAACGCGAGCCGCCGGAAGAATCACGTTGCAATCGACTCGCGGTAGGCGGTCTGCCAGCCCCATGCGCCGGAGCCGTAGCCGCGCTTCGACACCCGCTCCTTGTAGATTTGCGCGATCACCTCGCCGTCACCAGCCAGCAGCGACTTGGTTGAGCACATCTCGGCGCAGAGCGGCAGTTTGCCTTCAGCGAGGCGGTTCGCGCCGTATTTCTCGAACTCCTCCTTGCTGCCATCGGCCTCCGGGCCGCCGGCGCAGAAGGTGCACTTGTCCATTTTGCCGCGTGAACCAAAGTTGCCAACCTTCGGATATTGCGGCGCGCCGAACGGACAGGCGTAGAAGCAGTAGCCGCAGCCGATGCACAGGTCCTTGGAGTGCAGAACCACACCGTCGGCAGTTGTATAGAACACGTTCACCGGACACACCGCAGCACAAGGTGCATCGGTGCAGTGCATGCAGGCCATCGAAACCGAGCGTTCTCCGGGCTTGCCGTCATTGATCGTTACGACGCGCCGGCGGTTGATGCCCCAAGGGACTTCGTTCTCATTCTTACAGGCGGTGACGCAGGCGTTGCATTCGATGCAACGATCGGCGTCGCAGAGGAATTTCATACGTGCCATGGTCGTTGCTCCTTACGCCGCTCTGACTTGGCAGAGGGTGGCTTTGGGTTCTTGCATGCCGGTGACCGGATCGAAGCCGTAGGTCGTGAGGCCGTTGACGCTCTCACCCAGCACGATTGGGTCGGCACCCTTTGGATAATTGCCGCGTTGATCGACGCCCTGGAACCAACCGGCGAAGTGGAACGGACACCAGGTCACGCCCTTGCCCACGCGTTCGGTCACCAGCGCCTTCATCCGCGCCTTTGAGTTGTTCTCGGCGCCGGTCACCCAAACCCAGGCACCGTCGTTGATGCCGCGCTCGGCGGCATCGGCGGGATTGATCTCGATGAACATGTCCTGCTGCAGTTCGGCAAGCCATTTGTTCGACCGAGTTTCTTCGCCGCCACCTTCGTATTCGACCAGACGGCCGGACGACAGGATAAGCGGGAACTGCTTGGCGATACCCTTGTCCACCGCTGCCTTCTGCACATCGAAGCCGACATTCGGCATGCGGAACTGCTTTGCATTCGGCAAAGTTGGGTACTTCGCGACCAGTTCCGGTTTCGGTGTGTAGATCGGCTCGCGGTGGGTCGGGATGGCATCGGGCAAGCCGAACGCGTTCGCGCGCGCCTTGCCGTTGCCGTACGGGATGCAGCCGTGCTCGATGGCGACGCGCTGGATGCCGCCCGACAGGTCGATCGACCAAGACACCGCATCCGGCGTGGTCGGATTGACCTTATTGATAACCGCAAGCTCGGCCTCGGTGAGATCCTTGTCCCAGCCGAGCTTCTTGAGGACGCCGAGGGTGAACTCGGGATAGCCGTCCTTGATCTCGGAGTCCTTGGAGTAGTAGCCGTTGCCGAGCAGGCTGACCTTGCGCGTGCTGCCGTCGGGCAACTTTTCCTCGCGTTCGAGACCGAAGCGGGCGCGGAACGTGCCGCCGCCCTCCTTGATCGACAAGTTAGTGTTGTAGAGCAGCGGCGTTCCCGGATGTCTGAACGCGGGCGTTCCCCAGCACGGCCATGGCAGGCCGTAGTAGTCGCCTTTGTTCGGCCCGGTCGTGGCCTTCTGCGTGAGCATATCGAAGTCGGCCTGATGGGCCATATGCGACTTCAGCCGCTCGGGCGACTGGCCGCAGTAGCCGGTGGACCAGCCGCCGCGATTGATTTCGCGGAGAATGTCCTCCGGCGACGGCAGGTTGTTCGTCACCTTGATGTTCTTGAACATCAGGTCGGCAAAGCCGAGCTTCTTGGCGAGGAGATACATCACCTCGTTGTCGTCCTTGGACTCGAAGATCGGCTTGACGATCTGCTCACCCCACTGGAGTGCCCGGTTGGATGCCGTGCGTGAACCGTCAGTCTCATAGCTTGTGGCGATCGGCAGCAGATAAGTGCCGTTCTTGCGTTCCGGCGCCAACGCCGCCCAGGTGGTGGGATGCGGGTCGGCGACCACCAGCAGATCGAGCGCCTCAATGCCCTTCTGCGCCTGCGGCATGCGCGTCACGGTATTTCCGCCGTGGCCCATAACGAACATCGCCTTGATGTTGTCTTTCTGGCCCACGTCCTTCTTGTCGTAGAGTGTTGCGTCGAACCACCGGGTCGACGGAATGCCCGGCGTGTTCATCGTGGTGGTGACTTTGCCGTCCGCGGCGGTCGACTTGTCGAAGCGATCGACGAACCACTGATAGTCGACCTCCCACACGCGCGACCAATGCCGCCATGCGCCTTCGACCAGGCCATAGTAAAGCGGCAGCGTCACGATATCGAGACCGAGATCGGTGGCGCCCTGCACGTTGGTATGGCCGCGGAAGATGTTGGCACCGGTACCGGACTTGCCGACATTGCCGGTGGCCAGCAGCGCGACGCAGAACGCCCGCACGTTGGCCGTGCCGACCGTATGCTGGGTCGCGCCCATGCACCAGATGATGGTCGCCGGCTTCTCGGTCGCAAACATCTTGGCAACGCGTTCGAGCTGCGCGCCGGGTACGCCGGAAATCCGTTCAACTTCGTCCGGAGTATATTTTTCGACTTCCTTGCGGATGTCGTCCATGCCGTAAACGCGCTGTTCGATGAACTGCTTGTCTTCCCAGCCGTTCTTGAATACGTGCCACAGAATCCCCCAGATCACCGGGATATCGGTGCCGGAGCGGATGCGCACAAATTCCGTGGCATGGGCCGCAGTGCGGGTCAGGCGCGGATCAATTACGATCATGTTGGCGCGCTGAAGTTCCTTGCCTTCTAGCACGTGCTGGAGCGACACCGGATGCGCCTCGGCCGGATTGCCGCCCATGATGATCATGGTCTTGGCGTTGCGGATATCGTTGTAGGAATTGGTCATCGCGCCGTAGCCCCAGGTATTGGCGACGCCGGCGACGGTGGTTGAGTGGCAAATACGCGCCTGATGGTCGGAGTTGTTGGTGCCCCAAAAGGCGGCAAGCTTACGGTTGAGGTAGGAGCCTTCGTTGGTGAATTTCGCAGAGCCAAGCCAGTAGACCGAGTCGGCGCCCGACTTGGCCCGGATTTCCATCAGCTTGTCGCCGATCTCGTTGATCGCGGTGTCCCACGAAATCCGCGTCCACTCACCATTCACCAGCTTCATCGGATAGCGCAGGCGCCGATCGCCGTGCACCAGTTCGCGCGTCGCCGCGCCTTTGGCGCAATGCGATCCGCGGTTGATCGGGCTGTCCCAGCCCGGCTCCTGACCGATCCACACGCCGTTCGACACTTCGGCGAGTACCGTGCAGCCGACTGAACAATGCGTGCAGATGTTCTTGCGGATGGTGGCGCCGGCGACGTTCGGGCCGGCCGCTTCCGCCTTGCGCACGCTGGTGAGCGGAAGCGCGCCAATGGTGGCGAGCCCCCCGGCGACCAGACCGGATTTGCGCAGGAAGGAGCGGCGGTCAAGACCGCCGCCCGTTTGGCTGCCGATCGTCGCTGCAAGGCTGCTGCGACGTGTCTGGCGTTCTGTTCTCTTGATCAACACGGCTCAGCCTCCCTTGCTCGGATAACGATTGACCTTGTAGTAAGTCTGCACGTCGGTGGAATTTGGCTGGTAGCGCGCCTTCTTCATTTCCGCGTCTGACTCGGAGGCGACGGCCTCGCTAGCCAGCGGCGCCGCGGCCGCCATCGCAACACCCGCACCGGCACCGATCGCGCGCAGGAAGTCGCGTCGGCCTAGCTTCGATTTTTCCTGTTGTTTCATCGCCGATCCCTCCTCAGAATTTCCGTTCATCCCTTCGCTTGCCTCAACTTGGCAGCTCAAAGGCTTCCGCTTCGATGTCTATAAAAATGCGGCCGACTGTTCCCAGCTGCCGGTAGAAATCCGCTGCCTCGGCCTGCTCAAGATCGGTGAAAAAACGTCCGATCCACGGTGCCATATGCTTGTCAAAGATCATGCGGTCGGAATCAGGCGGTGCCGGCAGGCAACGGCTCGCCAGTCCTGACATGATCTCACACAGAATTCCGGCGTGATCCTCCGGTTCGCAGATGCCCTCGGCGCGCGCAATGCCGATTTTCGCGAGATCGTCGCGCAACCGTGCCAGGGGCCGCTCGTGCAGGAAGCCGGTGAGATAATAAGAACCGTACGGCATCAGTTCGCCGCGACCGAGACCAATGAAAAGATTGAAAAATTCGCGTTCGACGCGATCGACCTTGGCCCGGCTGGCGGCTTCGGCGAGCCCGGCATGTGCAACGCCGAGCGGCGTCGCATCGGCCCGCAACTCTGACAAATTGGATAGCAACGTCGCGTCCGGCGCACGCGCTAGCAGCGCAGCGATCAGCGCGTACTCTTGCGCGCGCGCAACATCTACTTCGTCGATATCACCGGCCATCTTTTTCCCGCCGTAGAGGTCTGGCCGCAGTACCGCCCGATCGACGCCAGTGGCGGATTCAACTGAAACGACCCGTTCGGCGGGAATGCGGATCCAATTTGAAACGGAGGGTTGGGAAATGCCGATCTGACGCGCGAGCTCGCTGACACCGCCAGCTGCGCGAATGGCTTCGGATAGACCCGGATCCCTCATTCAGACCTTCTCGTTTCTTTTGAATAGTTGCAA
>DAHUXA010000069.1 GCA_027307405.1 Hyphomicrobiales bacterium
CTCGTCGGTGGTAATGAGCGTGATGTGGATGTCCGGATAGAGATCCAGAAATTCACCGAGCCGCGGCGTGAGCCAATGCACGCCAATACCTGGCGTGGTGGAGACCTTAAGTTCGCCATTCGGCCGCTCGCGGCTGTCGGTCAGCTTGGTGCGTGCGGCCTCCAGTTTCATGAAGACTTCATGCGCCGTGCGATACAGCAGTTCGCCCTGTTCGGTGAGGATCAGGCCGCGCGCATGGCGGTGGAACAGCGAGACTGAAAGCTCGGTTTCCAGCGCCGATACCTGCCGAGACACCGCCGATTGTGACAGTCCGAGCCGCTCGCCGGCATGCGTGAAAGAACCGGCTTCGGCTGCGGCGTGAAACACCTTCAGCTTGTCCCAGTCCATCGAGTTGTTGGTCGCCGCCATGGTCTATTCCGCCGCCGCACGCTGGTGTTCCTGCGCGGCCAGAAATTTCTCCGCTTCGAGCGCTGCCATGCAGCCTTGTCCGGCAGCGGTTACCGCTTGCCGGTAAATATCGTCGGTCACGTCGCCGGCGGCAAAAACGCCGGGCACCGAGGTGGCGGTGGAATTGCCGGAGGTGACGATATATCCGGATGGCTTCATCTGGATCTGGCCGGTGAACAGTTCGGAAGCGGGTTGGTGGCCGATCGCGATGAACACGCCGTCGACACGGCGTTCGGTCACGGCGCCGGTCTTCACATTTTTGAGCCGCACGCCGCTGACCTTCAGCGGATTGTCGCCGCCGATGACATCGTCGAGCACACTGTCCCAGATCACTTCGATCTTGGGATGTTTGAACAGTCTCTCCTGCAAAATCTTCTCAGCGCGGAATGCGTCGCGCCGGTGCACCACGGTGACCTTGGACGCAAAATTGGTGAGGAAGAGCGCCTCTTCGACGGCGGTATTGCCGCCGCCAACCACGATCACTTCCTTGTTGCGATAGAAGAAACCGTCGCAGGTCGCACACGCCGATACTCCATAACCTTTGAATTTCTGTTCGGACGGCAGATCGAGCCAACGCGCCTGTGCGCCCGTGGCGATGATCAAGGCATCGGCAAGGTAGATGTCGCCGGAATCGCAGGTCAGCCTGAACGGCCGTTGCGCCAGCTCCACCTTGTTCACGTGGTCGGTGACGATCCGGGTCCCGACGTGTTCGGCTTGCGCCTGCATCTGCTCCATCAGCCAGGGCCCCTGGATCACATCGGCATAGCCCGGGTAATTCTCGACGTCGGTGGTGATCGTCAGTTGGCCGCCAGGCTGAACGCCCTGAATCAGGATCGGCTCAAGCATGGCACGCGCCGCGTAAATGGCAGCGGTGTAGCCTGCCGGCCCCGAGCCGACGATTGCGACTTTGGCGTGGGTGGTCTTTGCCATGATCTACGCCCCCCTGGATGGGCGTCAGTCGGGCGTTTGTCGCCCGGGCGGCCGGACGCTGGCCGGCTCTTTTGCCCATGCCCGATGTATGGCCTCCGGCCGAGCTATGCAAGATACGCAACCCCCCACACCCACAGGCTTGGCTGAATCGCGCGATCACACTCTCTCGAGCGCGCAATATTGTTTCGCGAAATAATATTTCGCAGTATGAATGTTCGCCAGTTCGGCCTGTCTCCAAAGGTAGAAACCGTGCCCGCTCGCCTCGACGCCATCGATCGCAAAATCCTCAAAGAACTGCAGGACGACGGCCGCATCACCAATGTAGAGCTGGCAAGCCGCGTCGGGATTTCGGCGCCGCCCTGCTTGCGCCGCGTGCGCGCGCTGGAGGAGGCCGGCTACATCAAGGGCTACCGCGCGCTGCTCGACGAGAAAAAGCTTGGCTACGAGGTAACGGTATTCGCGATGGTGCACCTCGCAAGCCAGGCCGAGGCCGATCTTGTCGCCTTCGAGGAGTTCGTGCGCGCGCAGCCTCTGGTGCGCGAGTGCTGGATGCTCTCGGGCGAGATCGACTTCGTGCTCAAGTGCGTGGCGCCCGACCTGAAAACCTTTCAGGCCTTTGTCGAAAAGCTCACGGCCGCGCCAAATGTGCGCAACGTGAAGACCTCCCTGACGCTGCGCAACTCGAAAGACGCAGCCATGGTGCCGATGGATTAGGCGGCAGGCCGTAACGCATTACCAGCAGGCGTCGGCCAGCACGCGTGACAATGCTGCAGGTTGCGGCGCTCGATAATTCCGTGATGTTCCAATTCCCGCAAGCGTGCGACCAGAACATCCGCCGATGGCAAACCAGTTCAAAAAACAGACTTGTTGGTCAAACTCAACGGATAATAGTAAAATTTCAAACACCGCGATTGAGGATGCCTGAACGGCCATCGCGATAATGTGCCTGGTTTTCGGAAAAATTCGGCGCGGCGCAATCACGCCGCTGCGAGCCCTTGGATCGGGAGGATGTCATGATCAAAATCTCGAACACAACAGCAATCGCTTTCGCGGCAACCGCGATGGTTTCACTGGCGCCGCCGGCCTTTGGTCAGGTGGACGACAGTAAGCTCGGTAAGGTGCACTTCGAGACGTCGTGCAATCCGCAAGCGCAGAAGCTCTTCGACCGGGCCATGCTGTACCAGCACTCTTTTTGGTACCGCGCGTCACAAAAAGTCTTTGACGATGTGCTTAAGGCCGATCCTGAATGCGGCATCGCCTATTGGGGGATTGCCCTGAGCGTGTTGTTGAATCCGCACGTCGCGCCACCTGCGAAGAATCTCGCCGAAGGGGCCGCTGCGATTGCCAAGGGGCAGAGCGTCGGTGCCAAGACGCAGCGCGAGCGCGACTACATCGACGCGCTTGCGGTCATGTACGCCGATTACGACAAAGTCGACCACCGCACGCGCATTCTGGCCTATGCCAAGGCCATGGAGCAACTGGCGCAGCGCTATCCGAATGACGATGAAGCGCAGATCCACTACGCCCTCTCGCTCAATACTTCGGCTTCACCGGCCGACAAGACCTACGCCAACCAACTCAAAGGAGCGGGGATCCTGGAGCCAATCTTTGCGCGCCAGCCGCAACACCCCGGCGTCGCGCACTACCTCATCCACCTCTACGACTATCCGCCCATTGCCGAGAAGGGACTCAACGCAGCGAGGCTGTATGCCAAAATTGCTCCCGACGCCGCGCACGCACAACACATGCCCTCGCATATCTTTACGCGTGTCGGCTATTGGCAGGAGTCGATCGATTCCAACATCGCGTCGCAGCGTGTGGCGAAAGAAGCTTCCGATTTCCACGACCAGCTGCATTCCATGGACTACCAAGTCTACGCCTATTTGCAGCTCGGCCAGGACTTGAAGGCGAAGGCCGTCATCGACGATATGATGACGGTCAGCGGCTTCACTGAAACGTTCCTTCCCGGGCCCTATGCGCTGGCTATCTCACCAGCGCGCTACGCGATCGAACGCGCTGACTGGAACGCGGCGGCGGCGCTTCAGGTCCGACCCGGCCCGCTGGCGCAAGTGCAGGCGATTACGCATTTCGCGCGCGCACTCGGCGCGGCCCGCTCGGGCAATCCTGAAGCCGCGAAGGTGGACATCGTCAAACTCGGCGAGTTGCGGGACAAGTTGCGCGACGCGAAAGACGCCTATTGGTCGGAACAGGTCGATATTCAGCAGAAAGTCGCCTCCGCCTGGGTGCTCTACGCCGAGGGCAAACACGACGACGCACTCAAAGCCATGAGCGCCGCTGCCGATGCGGAGGACAAGACCGAAAAACACCCCGTAACACCTGGCGTGCCCAAACCCGCGCGAGAGCTTTATGGCGTAATGCTGCTCGAGCGTGGAATGCCCAACGAGGCGCTTGCGGCATTCGAGGCAACGCTCAAAAAAGAGCCTAATCGGCTGGGTGCCTATGTTGGTGCTGCCAAGGCAGCCGAAAAGTCGGGCGATCCAGCCAAAGCTCGGACATATTATGAAAAGGTCGTGGCAATCGCTGGCGGCGCCGACAACACTCGTACCGAAGTTGCCGATGCGCGGGCGCATTTGAAATAGGAATGACGGGTGGCGGGGAGAACGTCGTGAGAGTGATCTTTCAGCTCATTGCGATGGGCGCTCTTGCGACTCCCGCCGGCGCGCAGTCGCTTCAGCTATTCGGGTATGCCGGTGTGTTGGGAGAGTGGGAGTTAACAGCCAGCGTTACCGGGAACGACAGAACGAAAGACTTTTCCGGACCGCTGACAATGACGCACGTCGGCATTTGCACGGTCGATGGTCCCGAAGAAAAGAAAGGTGAAATCCGTTTGCAAGTGTCGCAACCATCGTCGCAAATGTCGGCGACGTTGTTGGTTGACGGCACAACGTGCACGTACACCGGTCGCCTGTCGGATTCCTATGCCGGTGTGATGACCTGCCCGGGTCGTGCGCCGGTTCCACTGAACATCTGGTTGAAATAGCGCGTGCAGTCGCGCGAATCGATTAGCGCCACTCGACCTTTTTGATCTCGTAGGCTTTGGCGCCGCCGGGCGTATTGACCTCCACTGAGGCGCCCTTGGTTTTGCCGATCAACGCCTTGGCGAGCGGGGACGTGATCGAAATTCGGCCCTTCTTGGCATCGGCCTCGGGCTCGCCAACGATCTGCCAGACTCTCTTCTCGTCAGTGTCTTCGTCGACCAGCGTGACTGTCGCACCGAATTTGATCGATTCACCTGACAGTTTGGAAACGTCGATGACGTCAGCGCGCGCGAGCTTGTCCTCAAGCTCGGCGATGCGGCCTTCGTTAAGGGACTGACTTTCTTTGGCGGCATGGTACTCGGCGTTCTCCGACAGATCGCCGTGCGTGCGCGCATCGGTGATCTGTTGAATGATGCGGGGCCGCTCGACCTGCTGGCAATGCTTGAGCTCGGCCTCGAGCGCAGCATAGCCGGCAGCGGTCATTGGAATTTTTTCCATCGTCTCATCTCCTCCTGGCGGGCGCCCGAACCAACCTGAACGACTTTCAGCGCCGCCAAGCCCCTTTCACCTTCGAAATCCCGTTAAATCGACTCGCAATACGACTCCGGCCACGGTCACCCGCGAAACCGGAGTCATGATAAACGAGGACCGGTCAAAAAAGTCCTGTCGCGGCCAGCCTCACCTGATGCCGCGACACGCAATTTCCCGGCCTTACTCGTGCCGCCGCCCGGGTCTTGTCGGCCAAACGACCTTCAGCCCCGTCCGCCGAAGTAGCTTTGCAGCGTGTGCACCTCGAGGTCGCCCTCGAGATAGGCCTTGATGCCCTGCGCCGCGGCGACGGCTCCCGAAAGAGTGGTGTAGTACGGCACTTTATGCAAGAGGGCCGCATGGCGCAGGGAACGGCTATCGGCCAATGCTGCAGCGCCCTCGGTCGTGTTGAAAACCAGCTGAACACCGCCGTTTTTGATGGCATCCACGATATGGGGCCGGCCTTCCAGCACCTTGTTAATCTTGGCCGTCTCAACGCCCTGTTCCGCCAAATACCTCTGGGTTCCCGAGGTCGCGATCGTCTTGAAGCCGAGTGAAGCCAGGAGCCTGACCGCCGGCAGGATGCGCGGTTTGTCGGTATCTTTGACGGACACAAACACGGTCCCGCTCCGTGGCAGGTTCGTCCCGCCACCGATCTGGCTTTTGGCGAAGGCGATTTCGAATGACCCGTCGATACCCATGACTTCGCCGGTCGATTTCATCTCAGGCCCGAGTACTGTGTCGACGCCGGGGAAGCGGGCAAACGGGAAGACAGCTTCCTTCACCGCGCGGTGCTCGGGGCGGACGGTTTTCAGACGGAAGGTCTTGAGCTTTTCGCCCGCCATGACACGGGCAGCGATCTTGGCGACGGGGATGCCGATGACCTTGGCGACGAAAGGCACCGTGCGCGAGGCACGCGGATTGACCTCCAGCACATAAATCTCGCCATCCTTGATGGCGTATTGCACGTTCATCAGCCCGCCGACATTGAGCGCGAGCGCGAGCGCGCGGGTCTGTCGTTCCAATTCGGCGATCGTCCTTTCACTCAACGAGTGCGGCGGCAGCGCGCAGGCGGAATCGCCGGAATGGATGCCGGCTTCCTCGATGTGTTCCATGATGCCGGCGATAAACGTGTCCTTGCCATCGGCAAGACAATCGACGTCGACTTCGGTTGCGTCGGACAGATAACGGTCGATCAACAACGGACTTTTCTTGGACACCACCAGCTCGCTTGGCCGGTCGAGATCGCCGGCAAGCCGCGCAACGTAGCGATCAAGCTGGGCACCATCGCGCACGATTTCCATAGCGCGCCCGCCGAGTACGTAGGACGGGCGGATCACGACTGGATAGCCGATTTCATCAGCAATCGCGCGCGCGGCATGCGGCGAGTTGGCAATGCCGTTCTGAGGCTGGCGCAGCTTGAGCTTGTCGAGCAATTTCTTGAAGCGGTCACGGTCCTCCGCGAGATCGATGGCGTCGGGCGAAGTACCGAGGATCGGGACCTCGGCTTTTTCCAGCGGTTCGGCGAGCTTCAGTGGCGTCTGGCCGCCGAACTGCACGATCACGCCGTGCAGCGTGCCGTTCGTGCACTCGGTGTCGATGATCTCCAGCACATCTTCTGGCGTGAGCGGTTCGAAATAAAGCCGGTCGGACGTGTCATAATCGGTCGACACTGTTTCCGGATTGCAGTTGACCATGATGGTCTCGTAGCCGATTTCCTTCAGCGCAAAGGCTGCGTGGCAGCAGCAATAATCGAATTCGATGCCCTGGCCGATGCGGTTCGGCCCGCCGCCGAGAATAATGACTTTCTTTTTGTCCGATGGCGCGGCTTCGTCCGCCGTGACCCCGGCGAACGGCGCCGCGTAGGTCGAATACATGTAGGCCGTAGGCGAGGCGAACTCGGCGGCGCAGGTGTCGATGCGCTTGAACACAGGCCGCACGCCGAGCTTGCGCCGCCTGGCCGTGACGGTCTCCATGTCGACGTCAGTCAGCTTCGCCAGGCGCTTGTCGGAAAAGCCCATCGCCTTGAGACGGCGGAAAGGGCCGGCGGTGGTCGGCACACCCTTGATCTTGATCTCGGCTTCCATCTCCACCAGCCCGCGGATTTCCGCAAGGAACCAGGGGTCGATGCGGCAGGCGTTGTGAATGAGTTCGTCGGTTGCCCCGAGCCGCATGGCCTGCGCGAC
Source organism: Hyphomicrobiales bacterium (assembly GCA_027307405.1). GTDB lineage: Bacteria > Pseudomonadota > Alphaproteobacteria > Rhizobiales > Xanthobacteraceae > Pseudolabrys. The sequence continues at coordinate 7,091 of DAHUXA010000069.1, forward strand.
TTTGAGCAGGCGGTCAGGCGTCGGCGTGCCAAGGGCCGCACGAATCGCGGCCTTGTTGTCGGTGTCCTCGATGCCTTTGGCTGTGTCGAAGCCTTCGACCGTCACTTCGTCGAGGCCGGTCAACCCCGTCTCCAGCGAACGCAGCGCTTTCTGAAGGCTTTCCTGGAAGGTACGTCCGATCGCCATCGCTTCGCCCACCGATTTCATCGATGTGGTGAGCACCGGTGATGCGCCGGGGAATTTCTCGAAGGCAAAGCGGGGAATTTTGGTGACGACGTAATCGATGGTCGGCTCGAACGATGCCGGAGTTGCACCACCTGTGATGTCATTGGCGATTTCGTCGAGCGTGTAGCCGACTGCGAGTTTGGCGGCGACCTTGGCGATCGGAAATCCCGTCGCTTTCGAGGCGAGCGCAGACGAGCGAGACACGCGCGGATTCATCTCGATGACGACCAAGCGGCCGTCGGCCGGATTGATGGCGAACTGCACATTGGAGCCGCCGGTCTCCACCCCGATTTCGCGCAGCACCGCGATCGAAGCATCGCGCAGAATCTGGTATTCTTTGTCGGTAAGCGTCAGTGCGGGTGCAATCGTGATCGAGTCGCCCGTATGCACGCCCATCGGATCGACGTTCTCGATTGAGCAGATGATGATGCAATTGTCTTTCTTGTCGCGCACCACCTCCATCTCGAATTCTTTCCAACCGAGAACCGACTCTTCGATCAGCACCTCGTTGGTCGGAGAGGCATCAATGCCGCGCTCGACGATTTCGATGAACTCGGCCTTGTTGTAGGCAATCCCGCCCCCGGTGCCGCCGAGCGTAAAGGACGGGCGGATGATCGCGGGCAGCCCGATATCGTCGAGCGCTTCGAGCGCCTGCGGCAGGGTCTTGATCTGATGCGAGCGCGGAGTCGGCAGGCCAATCCGGGTCATCGCTTCACGAAACAGCTCGCGGTCTTCCGCCTTGTCGATGGCGTCCGCGGTGGCACCGATCATCTTGACGTTGAACTTGTCCAGCACGCCCATCTTGCGAAGGCTCAGCGCGCAATTCAGGGCGGTCTGTCCGCCCATGGTGGGAAGCAGGGCATCCGGCCGTTCGCGCTCTATGATCTTGGCGACAATCTCCGGTGTGATCGGCTCGATATAAGTGGCATCGGCGAGATCCGGATCCGTCATGATCGTCGCCGGATTGGAATTCACGAGGACGATCCGATAGCCCTCGTCCTTCAGCGCCTTGCAGGCCTGCGTGCCGGAATAGTCGAACTCGCAGGCCTGGCCAATGACGATCGGTCCGGCTCCGATGATCAGGATCGATTTGATGTCGGTTCGTTTGGGCATCGGCTGCGAATTCCGGGCACAAAAAAAGGGCGCGCGTATCGCGCGTCCTCCTTGCCCCTGCGGGGCTAACCCCGCGCGAGGGGTGCTTAGACCAGAATCGGCGGGCAGGGAAGGGTCAAGACCGCATAACCGGTGGACACGAAACCCGTCATGCCCGGGGCAAGCCCGGCCATGACACCTCCAAAATCATCGGCTATTGGCACGACAAAGAAAGGTCATGCGGCTCTGATTATGGCCGATATTGCGCGCCGCCCGCTCGGCCGTAAATCCGGAACGCTTGAGCCTCTCCAAGATCGCGGATTCCGTGTAGTGCGACAGTCCGACGGTCTTCTTGAGCCGCAGATAGTCCGATGCGGTGATGCGCACCAACCCAAATGCTGCCGCCCAGAAGAACCCGTTGGCCGCGCCGAAACGCAGCAACGCAAGCGCGGCCGCCGGGGCCGCGAGATGTGGCGGTACGATATCGCCGAGCACAAAGAGCCCGCCCGGCTTGAGCAGCGCGCGGACCATCGTGAGCAGCCGATCGAGTTCGGCTGTGGTCAAATACTGCGCGACCGAATGCATGACGATGAGATCAAATGAGGCCTTGGGCAGCGCTGCCACCTGCTCCGCGGTGACGACCGCGATCTTCGGGTGGCCCGGATAGCGCATCGTGAGCGACGCACGCACATTGGGCGCGGCCTCCGCCAACACCAGTTGCGCGCAGGCTGCCACGATCAGATCGGCCGAGGTCGCTTCGCCGCAACCGTAGTCGAGCACGTGCGCGGTTTGAGACGGCACATAGGCGCGGATGTCTTCGGCGATGATCCGGTAATGCACGTCGCGATGGCGCGCATTCACATAGATCACCGAGTGCTTGAAATCGTAGAAGTCGATCCAGTCGCTCATGGCCTCACCGCGGTTTCTTCTTCACCTCTCCCAGGTGAAGTCGGATGTTTCCGACTTCGCCCCCCGATTTAGTGCCGGGAGAGGTCGGATCGCATCCGAGCCCGGATGCGATCCGGGTGAGGGGTTATAGCCTATCGTGAGATCCTAACCCCCACACCCCAGCCCTCTCCCCAGCGGGGAGAGGGAGCGCGCTGCATGCGTGGGTCGGCCCGGTTCAGGTATAATCTATCGATGAACGAGCTTTTCCTCTCCCCGACGGCCGGACGCTTCGGGCGTCGGCTCAAGCGCGAGCGCGGGCCGCGTGTACCGGTCACTGTCATCACCGGCTTTCTCGGTGCCGGAAAGACCACGTTGCTCAAGCGCTTTTTGACAACAGCGGAAGGGCAAGGCACCGCCGTCGTCGTCAACGAATTCGGCGCGGTTGGCATCGACGATGTGTTGGTGCGGTCCAGCGCCGATGAGACCGTGCTGCTTGGCAATGGTTGCCTGTGCTGCATCACCCGCACCGACTTGCAGCAGGCGCTGCGCCGCATGGTGGTGGAACGTGAGCGCGGAGAATTGCCAGATTTCCACCGCATCGTGATAGAGACCAGCGGCCTCGCCGATCCGAGCCCCATCCTGCAGACTTTCGCAACCGACCGTGCACTCGGAAGCGTATTCCATGTGGAAGCAGTTGTGACCGTGGTCGATGCCGTCACCGGCGGCACTACCCTCGAGTGGTCGGCTGAGGCGCGCAAACAGATCATTCTGGCCGACCGTCTCATCGTCACCAAAATGGACATTGCCGGTGAAGACGCAGGCGCAACACTCGCCGCGCAATTGCGCGCGCTCAATCCTGGCGCGGAAATTCATGAGGCGGTTAACGGCGCGATCGACCCCTCTCGGTTGACTGAGCCGGTTTCCGATCAGCGCAACGCATTCGTGGCCGAGACTTCACACAGCGACAGCATCGGCAGCTTTGTGCTCACCGACAGCAGGCCACTGGCATGGATGGTATTCGCGCGCGCCATGGATACGCTGATGCAATTGCGCGGAGCGGACCTGCTGCGCGTCAAAGGCTTTCTGGATATTGAGGGATGCAAAGGACCCGTCGTGGTGCAGTTCGTGCAGCACCTTGCCCATCCGCCGGTCGAACTGGAAAGGTGGCCGGACCCGAACCGGCAGAGCCGCGTGGTGTTCATCACACGGAACATTTCGGAGCGGCAGGTGCGCGATTTGATCGCCGCAATCAAGGCGCTCGTCTGATTTATTCGCGATCCCGGCCCGCGATTTCCGCCTGCCACGGCGCGACGGTGCGCTCGACGAAACCGATCAGCCAGTTCAGCCCGATCGCCATCACCATCAAAATGATGATGGGAACAAACATGGTGGCCGTATCGAAATTGTTAGCGGAATTGATGATCACCGCACCGAGGCCGGAAATCGTTGTGAAGAATTCCGCGATCACCATGGCCACCACCGCGCGGCCGACCGCCAAACGAATACCTGCCATGATATAGGGCAGCGTGGCGGGCAGAACGATGCGGCGCAGAATCACAATGTCGGGCGCTACGAAGGATTTCCCCACCTCAATCAGCGTTTTCGGCACGGCGACAACGCCGAGCCAAGTGTTGATGCAGATCGGAAACAGCGCCATCAGGAACACAACCGCGACTTTGACCGCAAAGCCGAGGCCGAGCCACAGTATCAGCAACGGCACCAGCGCAACCAACGGCATGGCGTAACCGGCGGTGACGTAGATACCGAGCGCGGCCTCCGCCACACGAAAGCCCCCAATCAGGAGGCCGAGCGGCACGCCGATCAGAATCGCAAGCGCGTAGCCGAGCAGAAACGGCCGTAAGGAATCGTAAAGTGCCGACCACAATTGACCGGTGACCGCCAGGTCCCAAAAGGCGGCCGCGATAGCGGTTGGGTAGGAGCCAAAAACCGGATTTACGCGGCGGCCGAATATCTCCCAAAGGACCAACATGACCGCGATAGATGCAAGTGTGATGACCCAGCGCGGCAACGGCTTCCGCTCAGCAGTTTCCGTTTCCGCGGCTGCTGCGGTCTTCTGTTGTCTGTTCGCGATATCGACCATCAGTGAACCGTTGAACCATCGTGAATCGCGCGCCAGACTCGATAGCGCGTCTCGGCAAATTCCGGCGCACCGCGCACAACACCAAGATCAGGACGCGGCCGTTTAAGTGGCACATCCATAATTTCCTGCACGCGGCCATTTTTCATGACGACGATGCGATCGGCGATCAGCACGGCTTCATCGAGATCGTGGGTGACAAACAGAATGGTCTTTCCGGTGCGCCCGTGTAAATCGAGCAATTCGCCTTGCAGCGACTCACGCGTCTGCGCATCGAGCGCCCCGAACGGCTCGTCCATCAATAAAACCTTGGGATCGATGGCGAGTGCGCGTGCAATGCCGACGCGTTGTTTCATGCCGCCGGAGAGCTGGTGTGGGCGGCGATGTTGAGAATCTTTCAAGCCTACGAGGTGCAGGTATCTTTCTGCGGTTTCGCGTAACACGGCTCCCCGCATGCCTTTCATTTCCAGACCAAACATCACGTTTTGCAGAGCGGAGAGCCATGGCAGCAATTCGGCATGCTGGAAAACCATGCCGCGATCGTGGCCGCAGCCATTGATCTCGTGCCCATCAACTGTGACTCGGCCGCCGCTCGATGGATCAAGCCCCATGGCCACACGCAGCGCCGTGGTTTTGCCGCACCCGGAAGGGCCGATCAGCGCGACGATCTCGCCGTCCTTGACCGTAAAATTGACGTGGTCGAGCGCCTGGACATGATGGACCTCGCCTTCCACGCGCAGGAAAAAGCGTTTGGACACGTCGAGGAAAGTCACCTCACCCATTCAATTCTCCAAATTGGAATTCGCTCAGTGACCGACCACTTGCAGCGCCTTTTCGCGATACTCAGGCGCGGTAACGGTCTTCAGATCGAGCGGTGCCTTTAGTCTGCCCGCCTTTACCATCTGATCCTGAATCCATTGGATCTTCTCCGCCGGTAACGGCAGCGTCGGATCAACGGCATGGTGCTGGACGGCATCGTCATAAACGAAGGCAGGGCGTGGGTCGTCCGGTTTCGTGTGAGTGAGTTCGCGTGTCAGAGCGATGGTCTCGTCCCTGTGCGAGAGTGCAAAACGCAATGCGTTCATTTCGGCAGCAAGGAATTTCACAGCATCATCGCCTCGCTCGGCCAGTTTCTTCGCAGTGGACACCATGCATACGCGCAGGAAATTCGGAACAGCATCACGGCCGGCGACTAGCAAATGGATATTCTTTGGCGCGACTGGCTGATATTCATTCGACACCACCGCGGCATCGACAACGCCACCGATCAATGCCTGGTAGCGATCGTTGTCGCCACCAACGGCGGCCAGCTTTACGTCGGTATCGGCGACACCGAATTTCGCCAGCGCCGAACGCGCCAGCATGTCGGGCATGGAATTAGGGGCCGACACCGCGATCTGCTTGCCTTTCAAATCTTCGACTTTGGCGATCTTGTCGCTGGCATAAATTCCGTGCGGCACCACGATCCAATGGCAGCCGAGCAGCTTGACATCGCCACCCTTGGAGTCGACCGCAAACACGCCCTGCGGTCCGCCTTCGAAGCTGTCGAGCTCGCCGGCGATCAGTGCCTTCAGCGCGAGTTGATCGTCCTTGAACTGGGAGATTTCGATCTTGAGACCTTGTTTTTTGGCGAAATCCCGCGTCGACACCATGAGGAAAATGCCGGCATCAGCCTTGGCGTTGATCAATCCGTGTTTCCAAACCTTCTCCTGCGCCCCAACAGGAACGGAAAAAGCAAAGATCGCAGCGACAGCGATTGCGCCAATAGCGGCTTTCTCGAACGCAGCGGTGCGCATGGCGAGGTTCCTCCCTGAAAGCCAGTTCCATAAGGCCTCTGACCGGGCCCTTATTCCGTGAACTTAACATCAATTTTATCGCAATGGGCGTTCCCAAGACCAGTGTGTGGGACTAGCCTTTGGACCGCAAGCGTCGGCACAAGACGCATTCCGCAGCGGGGCGGTAGGCCGTAAGCCTCCGGCCCCAATCAGTTCAGGGAGCTGAACGCCATGACGACCCAACGCTTCACTATTTCTGTCAACGGCAAGTCCCACACTGTCAACGCCGATCCGGACATGCCGTTGCTCTATGCCTTGCGCGACGATCTCGGGCTCAACAATCCTCATTTCGGCTGCGGCCTCGCGCAATGCGGGGCATGCACCGTGCACCTCGATGGCCAGCCCACGCGCTCTTGCATTACCGCAATCTCCACAGTCGGTGACGCAAAGATCACGACACTCGCGGCACTCGGCACACCTGAGAAGCCACATCCCCTGCAGACCGCGTATATCGAGGAACAGGTGCCGCAGTGTGGCTATTGCATCAACGGCTGGTTGATGACCGCCGCCGCTTTTCTGCGCGACAAGAAGAAACCGACGGAGGCCGAGATCAAGGACGCTCTCTCCGGTCTCAAATGTCGTTGTGGAACACACATCAGCATTGTTAAGGCGGTCAAGCGTGCCGCCGAGATGATGGGTTGAGGAGAGTGTCATGACAAAATTCGAACAAACCTCAGCTTTCACCCGCCGCTCGGTGCTGCTCGGTGGTGGTGCACTTGTTGTTTCTGTTGGGAGTGCGGTATCGCTCGACACCTTACTGTCGATCCAGGCTGCCTTCGCACAAGGCGCCAAGCCGGCGCTAACGCCGGATCAATTGTCGTCTTATATCGCCGTGAATGCCGACGGCACCGTCTCTGCTTTCTTCGGCAAGATGGACATGGGCCACGGCCTGCACGTCGCCATCGGACAGATAGTCGCCGAAGAGCTCGACGTTCCTTTCAAGAGCGTCAAAGTCTACATGGGCGACACTGCCAACTCGGTAAACCAGGGCGGCGCCTCCGGTTCTACCGGCATCCAAATGGGCGGAAAGCAGATGCGTATGGCGGCAGCGGAAGCACGCCGCGTCCTCATCGAAATGGCGGCGAGCCAACTGTCCGCACCGCCCGATAAGCTCGTTGTCACCGACGGTGTCGTGAGCGCGAGCGATGATAAGTCCAAGCGCATTTCCTATGCGCAGATGATCGGCGGCAAATATTTCAATGTCCAGCTCGACTGGAACAAGCAATACGGCAACACTCTTTATGCGCCCGGCAAGGCACAGCCAAAGAAGCCGAGCGAGCACAAGATCGTCGGCCAGCCGATCAAGCGCGAGGACGTGGCTCCCAAGGTTTTCGCACAAGAAAACTTCGTGACCGACATAAAGGTGCCCGGGATGGTTCATGGACGGATGATCCGCCCATCCGTCGCCGGCACAGTACCGGTGAAGGTCGATGAAAGTTCCATCAAAGACATTCCCGGCGCAAAAGTGGTCTGGGACAAAGGCTTCCTCGGCGTGGTCGCCGACAAGGAATGGGGCGCAATCCAGGCGGCACAAAAGCTGAAAGTGGATTGGTCATCCGCCGAGGCGCCATTCCCCGAACAGGCTGCTCTCTATGATCACATTCGCAAAGCGGATGTTCGAAAGCGCAATGTCGAGAAGGAAAACGGGAACGTCGACGACGCCTTCAAGACCGCCGCAAAGGTGATCGAGGCAGAGTATGAATGGCCGTTCCAATCGCATGCGAGCATGGGGCCGGCTTGTGCTTTGGTCGAGATTAAAGATGGGCAATTGACCTGCTGGAGCGGAACGCAGAAATCCCACTTCGTGCAGGAGGGCCTTGCGCTCACGCTCGACCTGCCGCTCAACAAGGTCCACGTGATCCATGTGACGAGTCCTGGCTCTTACGGCCGCAATGACGCCGACGACTGCGCCATGGACGCGGCCGTGCTGGCGAAGGCGGTCGGCAAGCCCGTGCGCCTGCAATACATGCGCGAACAAGGCACCGGCTGGGATCCAAAAGGCCCCGCTTCGATCCACAAAGCGCGGGCAGCGATCGACGCTCAAGGCAAGGTCGTCGGATACGAATTCACCAGCAAGGGCTTCTCGCGGGTGGATGTGAACACCAACGGCGGCAAGCCGCATGACACGCTGGCCGGACAGACCCTCGGCGTTGCGCTGAAATCAGGCGACGGTTTCGGCGTCCCTGCAGAGTCATACGCTTTCGACAACAAGCGACTCGCCTGGGAAACCATCCCGCCGTTGCTCGACCGCTCGTCGCCATTGCGAAGTGCGCATTTGCGCGATCCGGTCGGCCCGCAGATCCACTTCGCCAGCGAATCCTTCATCGACGAAGTGGCGGCCGCGGTGAACGCAGATCCGATCGAATTTCGGCTGCGTCACATCAGGGAGCCGCGCGACGTTGCGGTCATCAAGGCAGCGGCGGATGCCGCGAAATGGGAGACGCGGACCTCGCCGCGCCGCGATCAGAGCGGTAACAAGGTCTCGGGCCGCGGCATCGCCTACTCGCAGCGCAACGGCACGCGCGTTGCGATCGTTGCCGAGGTCGATATCGACCGCTCGACGGGCAAAATCTTCGCGCGCAAGTTCACGGTGGCGCACGATTGCGGACAGATCATCAATCCCGACGGGCTCGTAAAATGCATCGAGGGCAACATCGTCCAGGGTGTGAGCCGCACGCTGTGGGAGGAAGTGACCTTCGATCGCAAGACCGTGACCAGCGTGGATTGGCTGACCTACCCGATCCTCGACATCACCGAGACGCCGGCCGAGGTGAACGTGGTACTGATCAATCACCCCGAGCTGCCGCCGACCGGCGCCGGCGAACCGTCGATCCGCCCGGTGGCGGCGGCGATCGCCAACGCCATCTTCGACGCGACCGGCGTGCGCATCCGCCGCGTACCATTTTCACCGGATCGGGTGAAATCGGCGCTGAGCTGACCATCAGGCAGGCGCGAGACGGGAGATACTGTCTCGCGCCGCCTTGATGATATCGGGCACAACAGCATCGTTACCCGGCGCCATGATATGGACGCCGGCCACATGCGGTACCTCCACCAATTCATGCACCATTTCAATGCAGATGAGGCGGCCCTCTGCTGCCGGATCGCTCGCGCATTCCATGCGGTGAATAAGCGCGTCAGGGATGACTGCTCCGAACAGCTTTTCTTTGATCCAGCGCGCCGATTTGGCTGAGCGCAGCGGCACGATGCCGATCAAGACCGAGAGTTTGTCGGTCACACCATGCTCGGCGAGCCGCGCCATGTAGCGGCGCACGAGGCCGGCGTCCATACAGAATTGCGTCTGCACGAATTGCGCGCCGGCGTCGAGCTTGGCTAACAGGCCGGTCGGCCGCCAACCGGGCGTCGGATCAATTGGATTGTCGGCGCTCCCGAGGAAGAAATCGGCACGGCCTGTGATCTTTCGACCGGTGGGTAACTCCCCGGTGTCGCGCAGCCGCCGTGCAGTATCGAGCAGCGAGCGCGGATCAAGATCAAACACCGGCATAGCATCCGGCTGGTCACCTGCACTCGGATCGTCGCCGCGGAGCATCAGCAGGTTGCGCACGCCCGAGGCTGCCGCGCTCAACAGGTCGCTCTGCAATGCAATACGATTGCGATCACGGCAGGTGAGTTGAAGAACGGGTTCGATCCCCTGCTCCACGAGCATAGCGGCGGCAGTGACGGCACCGAGATGTGGCCGCGCGCCGGCACCATCGGTAATATTGACGGCATCGGCGAGGCCCTTGAGCGGCCGCGCTTTTGCCAATAGTTCAGCGCGGTCGGCCGACACCGGCGGCGTTACTTCCGCAGTAATAACGAAACGGCTCGCGCGCAACTTCTCTTGCAGGGTCGCTGGCATCTATCCCACGTCGCAAAATCCAGTGGACGTTGCAAGGGCAACAATGGGAAAAGTGGTGACGGCGCAACACCGCGCAATCGTGCAGGCAACGATGTTTCAGCTGGCGAAATCAATCGACGATGCAATCGCGCCGATTGTCGACGGCTGTATGTTGGTGGTGCCGCGTGAAGTTTCCGGCGTGCCGATGGCGGCGACCCGCGCACTTATTAGGCGCGGGGTGAAGCGATTGCATCTTGTGGCGCTACCGACCTCGAGCATGCAGGCCGACCTTCTGATCGGCACTGGCTCTGTCGAGACATTGGAGACGAGCGCGGTAAGTCTCGGCGAGTTTGGCCCGGCGCCGCGTTTCGCCGCTGCGATCATATCGGGCGCGATCAAAATGAAAGATGCCACCTGTCCGGCGCTGCATGCGGCGTTACAGGCGTCCGAAAAGGGCGTGCCATTTATGCCGCTGCGTGGACTCATTGGTTCGGATGTCCTGAAATATCGAAACGACTGGAAAGTGATCGACAGCCCGTTTGGCAACGCCGATCCAATTGTGCTGCTGCCGGCGATCAAGCCGGACGTGGCGCTGATCCACGCGCCGATGGCAGACCAATTCGGCAACCTCTGGATCGGGCGGCAACGCGAACTGGCCACCATGGCGCACGCCGCAGACAAGACCATCGCAACGGTCGAAAAAATTCACGAGGGCAACCTGTTGGACGACCCGACGCTTGCCGCCGGCACGCTGCCGGGCTTCTACATCGAGAGCATCGCGCTGGCCGAGCGCGGCGCATGGCCCCTGGGATTACCGGACTTCTATGTCGCCGATTCGGATCATCTTGCCGAATACGCCCGCATGGCGGCAACGACGGAAGGCTTCGCCGATTATCTGGAACGGTACGTGTATGAACGCCGCGCCGCGTGAACGAAACTTCCGCGACGAGGAGTTGCTCGCCGACGTGATTGAGCGTCTGATCGGCGACGTACGCCACGTGGCTGTCGGCAACGCATCACCAATCCCGGCAACCGCAGCGCTGCTCGTGCGCGAACGCGGCAAAGGGCGGCCTTATGTTTCATTGCTGCAAAGCCGCAAACATAATTTCTTCACCGATGGTGCGCGCGAATTATTCGACTGCGCCGGCCAGGGCCGCATCGACGTATTTTTCCTCTCCGGTGGGCAAATCGACGGACAAGGCAATGTCAACCTTGTGAGCACCGGTGACTACGCACATCCGAAAGTGCGATTTCCTGGCTCGTTTGGCTCCGCCTATCTGTACTACGTGGTGCCGAAGGTGATCCTCTTCCGCACCGAACATTCACGCCGCACGCTCGTGTCCAGGGTTGATTTCATCAGCGCGCCCGGCACAAGCCAAGCCAATGTCTATCGCTCGGGCGGCCCAATCGCCTTGGTGACCAATCGTTGTCTGTTCAGCTTCGCAAACGGTCGCTTTGTGCTGACAAGCGTGCACCCCGGCCATACGATCGATGAGGTTGTCGAAAATACGGGCTTCGATTTCGAGAAACCGGCCACTGTGCCGCAAACTCCGGCACCCTCCTCCGAGACGCTCGCGCTCATGCGCGAGATAGTCGCGCCGCAACTAGCGGAGGTGTATCCGCAATTCGCGATGCAGGTCTTCGGTATCGGTCCAGCTGCTTTCGCGCGCTGAAAAATCACGCCCTTCCGGTC
>DAHUXA010000006.1 GCA_027307405.1 Hyphomicrobiales bacterium
ACTTCTTCCGCTTTGTTCAGCACCTCGCGCGCGGCCTGCATCATGTCCTGACTGGCGCTTGGATCGGCCTTCAGGGTCGGCGGCTCACCCTCTTCCCGTTCGATCAGCGGCGTGGTCGGAGAGACGCCCTTGAGAGACACGGAGGCGACACCGGTCAAGCCCGCAAATTCAAGCCCCACTCGCGTGTCCGAACGAATTGGCGTCGCCTTGTTGACGGCTAGCAATGCGATGACCTGCGACGGTTTATCCGGGTCGAGCCGCAGATTAGTGACCTCACCGACGCGGATGCCATTGAACAGAACGTTGCCGCCCACCTGCAATCCCGACACCGAACTGTCGAAGATCACGCGGTACATAACAGCCTGTTTTTTGCCCGATGAGTGATGCAGCCAGAAGATAAAGCCAAACGCGCCCGCGACCACGGCGAACGTGAACAACCCGATGAGTGCGTAATGTGCTTTTCTCTCCATCCCTCTACTCCATTAGTTCCTAGCCGCAGCCTGCATACCTGCCCTGGCGCGCACACCGTGGAAGTAAGCCCTCAGCCAAGGATGCTGCGATGCCAGCATCGTATCCATGGTGCCGGCCTCGATGATCTTTCCGTCACCGAGGACGGCGATCCGATCGCAGATCGTATGCAGGCTGTCGAGGTCATGGGTTACCATAAATACCGCCATCGACGAAACTTGTTGTAAAGTCAGAATCAGCTGATCGAAATCGCCGGCGCTGATGGGGTCGAGGCCTGATGTTGGCTCGTCCAGGAAGAGAATTTCCGGGTCGAGCGCCAGTGCCCGCGCAAGTGCGACGCGCTTGATCATGCCGCCGGAAAGTTCCGAAGGGAATTTCCGGTATACGTCCGGCTTCAAACCGACCATTTCCAGTTTCGTGATCGCTATTTCGGTCATTAGCCGGTCCGAAACATCGAGATATTCGCGGATAGGAAATTCGATATTTTCGCCGACCGTCAGCGAAGAGAACAACGCACCTTGCTGGAACAAAATGCCCCAGCGCCGCTCGATCTCCTGCCGCTGCATCTCGCCGGCCTCATCAAGATTGACGCCGAAGACGTCAATTCGCCCTGCCTGCTTCGGCAACAGGCCAAGGATCGTGCGCGTAAGTACCGACTTGCCTGCACCTGACGCACCGACGAAGCCCAGAATCTCGCCGCGATAGACGTCGAGCGTGACGCCGTTGAGAACCCGGTTGCCTTTCAGTTCGACGATGAGATCGCGCACCTCGATGACGGGATCGTTTGCCATGTCACATTCCGATCGAGGCGAAAAACATAGCGAAAACGCCATCGAGCACGATAACCAGGAAGATGGACTTGACCACGGAATTGGTTGTTTTCTCGCCGAGTGACTCGGCGCTGCCCTGCACCTGCAATCCTTCGACACAGGCCACGACGCCGATGACCAGCGCCATAAATGGCGCCTTGATCATTCCAACCTCGAAGGTGGTGCTCGTCACCGCTTCACGAAGGCGTGCCAAAAAGACCTCTGGCTGGATTCCGCCGTAAAGCCAGGACACCAGACCGCCGCCATAGAGTGCCGCCATCGATCCGAGGAACGTGAGAATTGGCACTGCAATGATCAAGGCCAGGATGCGGGGCAGGACCAGGACTTCAATTGGATCAAAACCCATCGTGCGCAATGCGTCGATTTCCTCGCGCATGCGCATCGCGCCAAGCTCCGCCGTATAGGAGCTCCCGGAGCGGCCGGCGACCATGATGCAAACTATCAGCACACCGATCTCACGCAGCACCAAGACGCCGACCATATCGATGACGTAGATGTCCGCTCCAAACTTGCGGAAATGGAAAATACCTTGTTGCGCGAGAATGGCACCGATCAATACCGTGATCAGGAGGATGATCGGTACCGCACGCCAGCCGACGCGTTCCAGCTGATGAACCATCGACGTGAACCGGAAAGTTGTCGGTCGCAATGCCACGCGCTTGAACGCGACCATCAGCGAGCCAAGCATTTGCGCCAACAACATGAGATCGGTGCCCACCGTCGCCATGGTTCTTCCGACGCTTTCGAGCGTCGCAACAATGCTATTGGCTTTGGGAGGCGGTGCTGACAGCGTCTGTGTTCCGACATGAACCTTGTCGAAGAGACCGCGATAATCTTCGCGCAGCCCAACAAGACGCGCTTCGCGTCCCTGGTTTATCCAGTTTCGTAGCGTACGTTCGATGAGCCACGCGCCATACGTGTCGAGATAATCAATGCGGGCGATATTGATCGCGATGCTGCGCGCGGTAACGCCACGCGTCGCAGCGTCCACCTGTGGCTCGATCGCGCTGGCATATTCAGCGGTCCACGATCCAGCAGCACTGAGTTCGACCCAATCGCCCCGCGTTTGGCTGCTGAGCAAGATTCCTGCCGTCACCGAGCCACTCCTTGGTACACCACACAGCACCGCGCGCCCGCGCTTGATCCCTCGCAGGACGACGAGCTGAGACAGGACTGGATGCGTTGCGGCGGGACTTTGCGGTTGCGCCACAGACCGATCGGCGGGCGGTGGCTACAACTCAAGGGCCGCATTGAGCGCAGTCTTCCGCCCCGCCCCTCACACACCTAAAGGTTAACAAATCGGTAGTAATCGTTAAATCTCGTTTACCCTTTTAGGTTAACGATGGGTTAACTATAAATGCACCCTTTTTAGCGGTAATTCGAGCTGAATGCGGCTCAGGTGGCATTTGGACGCGGTGAGAGCCGCCACGGCCTAGCAGGCGGATACACCCGCACAGTTGGCATTCACGTCATTCACCGCAAACAGGCTTTCCACCACGGGCCGGCGCATGTTTTTTATCGGCGGGATCGACAGAACTTCCATGTAGACCGTACCCAGCCCCTGAAGCCCCAATAACGTGCCGGCACCAAGGCTGAGATCCAGATCGCGGTTCGCTACAAATGGGCCTCGATCGTTGATCGTCACGTTGATCGACCGGTGGTTCTTCGGATTCGAGACGCGGATCAGTGTGCCAATTGGCAATGTCTTATGAGCGGCATGCCATCCGATCGGATTGAAGCTCTTGCCGGTCGAAACCAGCTTGTCTTCCCAATACATCGACGCGACAACCCACTCACCAGCTTGAATCCGGTCGAAGGTATTCTCGCTCGAGACGCTGAGCACTGGAACGGCCGACAGCACGCCGCCGCATGCCAAAACGAGGGCCACATGGGCCAGCGTCCTTTTGACCCATCTTACAACGGCATTCTTTTCGATGAGCTTCATCAACTTGATTCGACAATTGATTTACGCCAATGCCGCATCGACGGCCTCGCACTTACCGAGAGCGGGCCGCGGAATGAACGGCGTTTTGTTCGATTTGTTCCCTTGAGCACCAGAAATAAGGCAGTTATGTGATTTGGTGACGTCGAGCCTAGCCGCGTTCACGAAGCGGCTTGATCGACAATTCAGCTGCAAGCTTGTCGAGTTGCGCCAGCAGTTCAGGCGCGAGCGGTAGTCCATTGCGCAGTCGGTCGGCGCGACGTTGCGCGCGGCGTTCGCCCGGCAGCCGAACGCTTTGACCAGGCAATGCTTTCGTGTTGCGCAGCTCACGAATATGCCGGTCGACCTCTGCCTTGAAATGATCGATTGGCTGGAATCGGCTCGGGTCGAGCGCGACCACGAACTGCCCGGTGTTGGTAATCTTGTCCGGCTCGGCATTGAAATCGACGCAATCGCGACCAAACAGCGCACCGTTAAGCGTGCCGGCAAGCAGGCCAAGGATAAGCGCAAGTCCCGCCCCCTTATAACCGGCCATTGGCAACAAGAGTGCCTCCGCACTCTTGTGCGGGTCAGTCACCGCTTCGCCGGTTTTTGGGTCGATCATCCAGTCGGCGTGCAGCGGCTTGTTTTGCAATCGGTGATTTTTGATCGTGCCATAGGAGACAATCGAAGTGGCGATATCGAGGACTACCGGCGCTTCTTTTCCGGCGGGAATCGCGATTGCCACCGGGTTGGTACCGAGTAATGGCTCGGCGCCACCAGCCAACGGCATGTGGTTGGCATTCGCCACCGCAGAATAGATGCCTACCATGTCAGCCTTGAGAGGCAGCGCGGCGTAGACACCGGCCGCGCCGGCGTGGCCCGACATGCGGCATCCGACCCAGGCGACCCCGCATTCGCGCGCGAGTTCGATGGCAGTCTGCGCGGCGCGCGCCACAACCAGATGGCCCATGCCGTTGTCACCGTAGACAAGTGCCGTCGCCGGAGCGGTTCGGTTGACAGTGATGTTGGGCCTCGGATTGGTCGAACCGAGTTTCAGCCGCTGCACATATTGCATCAAACGGAACACACCATGTGCATCGGCGCCGATGAGATCCGCCTCCAGCATGAGCTCGGCGATTCTTACGGCGTCGTCCTTCGACACACCGGCCTTGCCCATCGCATCGACGATCAGACTCGTAATGGCAGCTGTCGGAATCCGTGCGGATTTGGCGGTCTGGACGTTCATGATTTCCCCGATAGCAAAATTTCGGCGCGCGCCCCCAAAATGGTCGCCTTGTCGGCATCGGAAATCTTCAATGACCGTACGTGTCTCACGCAATCCATCATGCCCATGTCATAAGGGTAGTCGCTACCAAGCATAACGCGATCAGCACCGACATGCCCGATCATGAATTCCAGGACCGGCGCCGAATGAAGGATCGTGTCGTAGTAAAAGCGCTTTGCGATATTCGTCGGTTGCTTGGAAATATTCTTCTTTGGCTCCGGGCGCACCTGCCAGCCGTGCTCCCAGCGCGCAGCCTGATACGGCGTGAAGCCGCCGCCATGGGCGAGCACAACGGCGAGCTTAGGATGACGATCAAGCACCCCGCCGAAATAGAGGCAGGCCGCGCCAATCGTCGTGTCGAGCGGATTGCCGATCAAGTTGTTCAGGTAATAAGACTTCATCCGGTCGGCGCCGGCGACATTGTTTGGATGCACGAACACGAACGCGCCCAACTCCTCGGCGGTTACCCATAGGGGTTCGAAACTCGGATCGTCGAGGTTTTTGCCCATGATGTTGGAGGCAAACATCGTCCCGCGCAGGCCGAGCTTGATCATTGCGCGCCTGAGTTCATCGGCAGCCTTTTCCGGCGCCTGCATCGGCAGGGTGGCAATGCCCATGAACCGCTGCGGATTTTCTCTGACCAGTTTCGCAATTTGATCGTTCTGGATTGCGGCGGTGGTAGCCGCAAGCGCCGCTTCCTGGTTGTAGAGATAGGTCTGCGGCGTGACTGAGAGCACGTGGACATCAACGCCGGCTTCATCCATGTCGCGCAAGCGGTGCGCAACATCGAAGCCGCCGCGCGGATAGGGCCTATATGCAACGCCGCCGACATCGAGCGTCGCCGACGCCGCGTCGATCGGAGTGATTGTCACCGGTACCTTGGGCGCTTCCTTGCGCAGCAGTGCGGCAGTCTCTTCGGTCAATACATGCGTATGAGTATCAATCGTTCGCACTTTGCTCATTTCACCACCCGAAAGACGCCACACTATGAGGGCAAGGAGCGCCTCAGTGCCGCAGCTGGCGCGTTGACGCAAGCCCCTGTCGTCGTCTTTCCTTTGAGCTATAAACAAGGCCCTACAGCCGTTTCGGACCTCCTATGACCGCAAACCCCACCCTCACGAAACATACGCCGCGCGTAGAGGACGACGCCCTCGTCCGCGGTGCCGGCCGCTTCATGGACGACCCGCGCTTGCCTAATACGGCCTACGCAGTCTTCGTGCGCTCGCCACACGCGCACGCCCGCATCGTTTCGGTAAGCACCGAGGAAGCCCTCAAGGCAAAGAAGGTGCTGGCTGTCCTCACCGCCGGGGACATCAAGGCGGCTAATGTAGGTAGCGTGTCGCGACATCCCCCGATGGCGGGTCGTGGTGGCGCCAAGATGATCATGCCGTTCCGACCATCACTGGCGGGCGAAAAGGTGATGCACGTCGGGGATCCCGTCGCAATTGTGGTCGCAGAGACACCCGCGGCAGCTCAAGACGCCGCCGACCTCGTACAGGTCGAATACGAGGAGCTGCCGGCTGTCATCGATCTGCGCGACGCAATGAAAAAAGGCGGCACACAGCTCTATCCCGAAGCGCCTGGGAATCTTTGCGTAGACTGGCCTGGGCCTGTTCCCGATGAACAGAACGAGCGCGAGGTCGCCGAAATCTTCGCAAAGGCACCGCATGTGGCCAAGGTAAGTGTGACCAACCAGCGCATGGTGGTCGCTTCCATGGAAACGCGCGGTGGAACCGGTGTCTACGACAAGGCCAACGACAGCTACACCCTCTACGTCTGTTCGCAGAGCGCCGACTCGCTGCGCAACCTTTGTGCCGCTGTCATGGGCGTGCCCAACGAAAAGCTGCGTGTGATCACCGAGGATGTTGGTGGCGCCTTCGGCATGAAGACGCCGCCCTATCCGGAATATCCGGCGCTGCTGGTGGCGGCGCGCCAACTTGGCCGTCCGGTGCATTGGCAGTCGACACGCTCGGAAGCTTTCGTGACCGACACACAGGCCCGCGATACCGTCACCGAGGCCGAGCTCGCAATCGACGACAAGGGGAAGTTCCTGGCCGTGCGTATGCGGCACCTGTGTAATCAGGGCGCCTATGTGAGCACCGCGGGTGTCAACATCAACACCAACAATTTCGCGCGCTGCGTGCCCGGTATGTACCGAATCCCCAAGGTCGACGTTTCGGTTGCCTGCTACTTCAGCAACACCAGTCCGATCGGTCCCTCTCGCGGCGCCGGGCGGCCAGAGGCGAACTACGCGCTCGAACGCGTGGTCGAGGAGGCCGCGCGAGTCACCGGCATCGACCCCGTGAGGCTGCGCAAGAAGAACCTCATTCCGCCGTCAGCAATGCCATTCAAGACACCGATCAACACCTACGACAGCGGCGATTTCCCGGCGATCGTCGACAAGGCGCTCGAACTCGCCGATTTCGACAACTTCAACAAGCGCCGGCGTGAGTCGGCCAAGCGAAGGAAACTGCGCGGCATTGGCGTGTCCTGCATGCTGGAGCATGCCGGCGCAATGCCGATGGAGCAGGCATCAGTATCGTTCCCTGGTGGAGATCAGCTCATTCTCGGCTGCAACGTGCAATCGACCGGCCAGGGCCACGCGACAGTGTTTCCGCACCTCCTTGCCGGCAGACTCGGTATCGATGCTGCGAAAATACAGCACCGCCATGGCGACACCGCACTGGGACTGACCGGTTTTGCCTCTGTCGGCTCGCGCTCGGCGATGTGCGCGGGCAGCGCGATTGTGCGCACGGCGGATGTCATGCTGGCGAAGGGTAAGAAAGTGGCTTCAGCCCTGTTGGAAGCTTCCGAAGCCGATATCCAGTATCGCAACGGAAATTTCGAAGTGGTTGGCACTGACCGCAAGATCTCGCTGTTCGAAACCGCAAAACGCGCAAAGGAGATTGGCGAAAGTCTTGATACGAAAGAAAAGACCGAGACGCCGCTGACGTTCCCGAACGGCTGCCATATCGCCGAGGTGGAAATCGATCCCGATACCGGCGCCGTCGATCTCGTCACCTACACCGCGGTCGATGATCCGGGCGTCATGCTCGATGCCATGATCGTGGAAGGACAGGTGCAGGGCTCAATCGCGAATGGCCTCGGCCAGGCGCTGACAGAAAACGCAGTTTACGATTCCGGCAGCGGTCAATTAGTGGCGGGTTCATTCATGGACTATGGAATGCCGCGCGCCCACCATATGCCGGTCGAGCTGCGCGAGGCGGTTCATTCAGTACCGGCGAAGAGCAATCCACTCGGTGTTAAGGGCACCGGCGAAGCCGGGACCACGGCGGCGATTGCCGCAGTGATGAATGCGATTTCCAATGCGATCCCCAACGGAGCCGCTGATCACATGGACATGCCGGCTACGCCTGCGAAAGTGTGGGAAGCGTGCCAGAAGGGGATGGCCAAATAGCAGCGTCATGGCCGGGCATAGCCGTCCAAAGGACGGCGTGCTTTCGCGCGCCTGTGTCCGGCCACCACATTTGTTTAGTCGATAAAGTGAAAGGCTTGGATGCCCGGCACAAGGCCGGGCATGACAAATCTCTTATGCCTGCGAGATGAATTTTGTATTCAGGTAGGCCTGCAGGCCTTCGATGCCGCCTTCTGAGCCGTAACCCGATTCCTTAATGCCGCCGAACGGTGTCTCCGGTGTCGAGATCGCGATGCTGTTGACGCCGACCATGCCGGACTGGATGGAGTCACCGATTGCCGTTGCGGTCGCACCGGATGACGTGAAGGCATAAGCCGCAAGGCCAAATGGCAGCGAGTTTGCGCGCTCAACCACCTCCTCAAAGGTCTTGAACGGCACGATCGGGGCAACGGGACCGAACGGCTCCTCGGTCATGATCTTTGCATCGTCCGGGACATCGGTAATCACCGTCGGCTGGAAGAAAAAGCCTTGATTGCCGTGACGTGAGCCACCGGTAGCAATCTTGCCGCCGCGGCTCTTGGCGTCGTTGACGAAAGATTCCATGGCATCGAGCCGGCGCGGATTGGCGAGCGGCCCCATCCGCGTGTCCTTGTCGAGCCCGTTGCCGACCTTCATCCCCTTGGCCGCGGCGACGAACTTGTCGACGAACGGCTGGTAGACGCTTTCATGGACCAGAAACCGCGTCGGTGCGACGCAGACCTGGCCGGCGTTGCGGTATTTAAATGCGGCGATGGTGTCGGCCGCTTTCTCAGGGTCGGCATCCGCAAAGACAACGACCGGTGAGTGGCCGCCCAATTCCATGGTGGCCTTTTTCATGCCTTTGGCGGCGAGGCCGGCGAGATGCTTGCCGACTGGAATCGAGCCCGTGAACGAGATCTTCTTCACGGCTTTCGCCGGAATCAAATGCTCAGAGACATTGGCCGGCACGCCAAACACCATATTGAGCACACCCGCCGGCAACCCAGCATCGGCGAAGCATTTCACGAGCTCGACGCAACCTCCCGGTGTTTCCTCCGAGGCCTTAATGATGATCGAGCAACCGGCGGCAAGCGCGCCGGCGATCTTGCGCACCGGAGTTAGCGTCGGGAAATTCCACGGCGTGAAAGCGGCAACCACGCCAACCGGCTCCTGCAACACAATCTGGCGCACGCCTTTCTGCCGGCCCGGCACGACGCGGCCGTAAGCCCTGCGGCCTTCTTCGGCGTACCAGTCGATGATGTCGGCACTAGTGAGAACCTCCGCCCGCGACTCCGGATAAACCTTGCCCTGTTCCTGGGTCATCACCTTGGAAACGTGATCGAAGCGTTCGCGCAGGAGGTCAGCGGCCTTGCGCATGATCTTGGCGCGGTCATAGGCCGTGGTCGCCCTCCATATTGCAAAGCCCTTTTCCGCGGCGGCGAGTGCTGCATCGAGATCCGCCTTGCTGGCGTGCGGCAGATGCGCCAGCGCCTTGCCAGTCGCGGGATTGATTACGTCCTCGCCCTTGCGGCCTTCGCCGTTGAGCCATTTGCCATCGATGTAAAGACCCAGCTCGGAATACATAGGAACCTCTTTGTGACCCGGAACAGTCGTCGGGCTATGGGTTAGCATTTATGCGCAGACGCGACCACCCCGCTCACCGCGCGAGGTATGCCCGCTATGAGCCGAGATAGGCGCCGCCGCTGACGTGAATAGTCTGCCCGGTGACATAACGGCCACCGGGACCACATAAATAGCGCACCATGGCTGCAACGTCCTCGGCCTTGCCCCGCTCTCCGGTGATGGTGCCGTGGGTCAGGTGACGCGCCGGCTTCTGCGCCGAGGCCGGCCGCGTCGTGTCGATCGCACCGGGCACCACGCAGTTGGCGGTGATTTTATCGCTGGCCAGATCGTGGGCGAGCGCACGCGAAAATCCGACCAGCGCAGCCTTGGCGGCTATCACGTGAGCGCGGTCTTTCGAGCCGATGTGTGCACTCATTCCGCCGATATTGATGATACTGCCGCCGTTCTTCTTCAATGCCGGCAAGCAAGCATGCACGCAATGGAAGGTCCCATCGAGGATAACATTCATCACTTCGCGCCACTCAGCGTAGCTCATATCGGCGATTGGTTTTTCGCGCCGAAGTGCCGCGTTGTTAACCAGAATGTCGATGCGGCCAAAGCGCTTGAGCGCCGTTTCCGCGAGCACGCCGGCGGTCTTTTCATCGCCAATATCGCCGAGGACAGCGACCGCCTTGCTGCCGGCCGCTTGGATCTCGCCCACGACGGCGTCGCCTTCCGTCTGGTTCGACCGCACGTTCACCACGACTGACGCACCGGCCCGCGCGAGCGCCAGCGCGATCGCGCGTCCGATGTTGCGCCCGGCACCGGTGACAATGGCAACCTTGCCTGCGAGTTCTTTATTTTCGGCCATGGCCCTGACCTATCCCCGTAAGAACGTCAGATCAATCTTGCCGTCGTAGAGTTTCGCCAGCTGTTTAAGTGCCGACGTGGCACGTTTATCATCCCAGCCGCCGTGACGGACGTTCAGCACGAACTTCTCCTCGATGTCCGCCCGCGCCAGCGGCTCGTGCGCGCCGCCACGAAAATGGGGTTGCCGTTCCTCGACTACGCGGCCGTCATTGAGTACGGCGCGGATGTGACCGGTGAAATTATTGGGGTACGGATTATCAGGATCAATGACGTAACGTACTTTCGACGCGAGCGTGAGTACCTCTTTGTCACGAACCGCTTGTTCGGTAAATGCATCGAGCCCAACACCGCCATGAACGAAGCCGGTGGCGAGCAGGAACGGCGTGGAAAACTTGGCCGCATAGCCGTTAGGCGGGCGTTGCTTGTCGGCAAGCGGCTCCCATAGACGGTGCACGGTACCTTCCGCCACTTCACAGATGAGCTCTTTTATCTCACCGGGCTTGATGCCGTGCGCGGCAAGACGTTTGGCGCAGTCTATGTAGGGATGCGCCATCGTTCCGCACGGATAAGGTTTGAATGCCAATGTCTCGGTCACCCAATGTTTACCGAAGTCGCCGGTAAGCGCATCAAAGTCCCCTTGCGTCGTATGCGCAAAACCGTGAAACAGCCCATGCACGCCCTCGAAGACTGTGCGCGGGCCGAAAAAGCCGCCGCGCGCCAGTAATGCGGCACGGACACCGGACTGCGCAGCCCAACCGGGATGCAATCGTTTGGTCCACGCGCCCTCGGCCAGATATTCGATGATGCCTCCCGCAAAGCTTGCCGCGATGCCGAGCGCATCGACGACCTGTTTGGCGTTGAGCCCAAGCGTGGCGCCGACACCGGCCGCCGCTCCCATCACGCCGAAGATGGCGGTCGGGTGGAAGCCGGCCTTGTGCACGGCCTTCGGCGCCACCGTGCTGAGGCGACACATGACTTCGGTCCCGACCGCAATGCCAAGCAACGCGGCAGATCCCTCAGGCCTGTGCCGCTCACAGGCCGCCAGCACCGCCGGCACAATGACTGCGCCGGCGTGGACAGGCCCACCTTCGAAGGTATCGTCGAAATCCTCGCCATGCGCTGCCGTGCCATTGATGAAGGCAGCGCTCGCCGCGCTGAAAGTGCGGGAATGGCCGAGGGCCGTGCAGGGACCCTCGTCGTCGCAGCCGGCGAGCGCGCTCTTGATGTAGTCTTCGTTGCGAGCGGTAACGCAGAGGCCGGCGACGTCGATCAGCAGATCCTCACATTTCTGTCGCACCGCTGCCGGCAACCGGTCGGCACGTTGCAACGCAATACGCTGCGCAAGTTGCTCGGCAACCGAGGTAGCAGGAAGCTTCGTTGTCATTGACATCAGGTGCGGAAACGCACGTTGCCGAAACCGGGAATCCGGTTCACCGCTATGACCACTGCAAAGGTGATCAACAGCATGCCCAAGCCGATAACCGAGATGGCACCGAGATCTCCACTTTCATTGAGATCGTAAATCAGAACGGACACCACTTTGGTTTCCGACGTAAACAGGATGATCGCCGCAGACAATTCACGCATTACACCCACGAAGATGAAGCACCATGTCGCGATCACTCCTGTGCGCAAAAGTGGCGCCGTGATCTGCCACAAAGAGCGCAAGCGTGTCGCGCCGAGAATGCGGCTTGCGTCTTCGAGCTCGGGATGAATGGTACGGAATGCTGCCTGAAGCTGCTGATAGGCCGACGGTAGCGCAATCGTGACAAAGGCGATCAGCAATATCCACAGTGTGCCGTAAAGGACGAAGGGCGGCCGCGTGTAGCTCAGAAAAAGTCCGACACCGAGCACAATGCCGGGAACGGCGATCGGCGCGGTCGCAAGGAATCCCAAGGCACGCCAGCCAGTCACCGCCTGCCGTGCGGTCACATAAGCGATCACCAGCGCAATCGCGGTGCCGATCGTGGCGGTTGCAGTTCCCAAAATCACCGTGTTTTTCAGCGCGAGCGAAGCTGCCGACAACTCAAACAACACGAAATTAACATTGTGCAATGTGAAATTATGCACGGTGAGAAATGTGGATGCCACCGGCGAGAAGGCTGCATTGAATAGCGCGGCGTACGGAAGAAATACCGGGTTAAGCAACACAAACAGGCACAACGCGAATGCGGGCCAGCGCCAGCGGTGCAACGGGATGAGCCGAGGCGCTCCGTATTTCCCGCCAACCACGGAATAGCCGCGTCGCCCCAGGATCATATGCTCGGCGCGCAACAAAATAACGGTGAGCACCAGCAGCGGCAACGAGGCGGCAGCGGCGAGTTCAGGCTTCGGCGGAAACTGGAAAAGGCTCCAGATCTTGGTCGTCATGGTGTGGAACCCGGCTGGCAGAGCCAAAATCGCCGGCGAACCGAATAATGTCATCGCCTGCAAAAAGGCGACCAACGCTCCTGCAAGCAAGGCAGGCAACACCAGCGGGATAGTGACCCGCCTGGCCGTGTACCAGCGGCCGCCGCCAAGAATCGAAGACGCATCTTCGAGCTCGCCCGGCGTGCGGTCGAGTGAATTGGCGACCAACACGAATACGTAAGGGAACGTATAACAAGAGATCACGAAAATGATCCCGGGCAACGTGTAGATGTTGAACAGATGCTGGTCCGGTGCCATGCCAAACCAATCTCGGGCTATTTTGTTCAACAGGCCACTGTTTGGCGCCGCAAGAAGCTCCCAGGCGATCGCGCCGAGAAATGGCGGCGTCACAAATGACGCGGTGACAAGGGCGCGGATTATCGCGCTGAACGGCAGATCGGTGCGCGCCACCAGCCATCCCATAGGAGCTGCAACCGCACAGCAGATAAAAGCAGACGACGTTGCGAGTATGAAAGTGGTGACCAGCGGATCGTAGAATGAGGATTCTGTAAACAGTCGATAAAAATTGTTCAGCGTGAAAGCGCCTTTGGCGTCGGTCACGCTGTAAAGCAGCAGCCACGACAGCGGCAGTACGATAAGCAAGCAGAGAATGACTGCAAACCCATAGAGCACCGGCTTCGAAACATCGATTCCGAAGCCGCGGCGCTCGGTGCGTGCAGGCAAAGCGATGGTCATCTCACCATAATTCCCTTCCGGGCGCGGCAGAGCGATGCCGCCGCACCCGGAATGCGCGGCCACGTTACTCAGACGTGAAAGATCTTGACGTAATGCTGCTTGATCTCGTCGCTCATTTTCTCAACGGCGGCAGGGTCGTCTTTCATGACTTTGATCTGCTTGAATGGCGTGCGGCCAGGCTTTTCCTTGGTATCGGGATGCATGGAGCGAAGGCCACCGACATCGATGATCAGCTGCTGGCACTCCGGCGTGAAACTGTAGGCCGTGAACAGCTTGGCAGCGTTCGGATTCGGGGCAGCCTTGAACATACCGGTTGGACCAACGATGAGCGGCGAGCCCTCGGTGGCATAGACCGGCGCGACAGGGCCGCCCTTCTCGCTGATCTGGAAGATGTTGTACTCGTTGCCGTCAGCCATCACCGCGCGCTCGCCGAGCGCAAGCCGCTTCGGCGGATCGGCTGACGACTGCACTTGCATGATGTTCTGTGCGGCGAGCTTCTCGAAGAAGCCCCAACCTAGATCGCGCTGCATCTGGTAGGTCGCGGTCATGATGGTGCCGCTGTAGCCCGGATGCGCCTTGACGATCTTGCCCTTCCATTTTGGATCAAGCAGATCGGCAAAGCTCTTGGGTGCCTCTTCACTTTTTACCAGATTGGTGTTGTAGGCGATGATGCAAACCCAGACGCGGAAGCTGGCGAACATGCCGTCCGGGTCCTTGTGCTCGGTCGGATAGAACTTGGCGACATCCTCCGGCACATACGCTTCCAGAAGCCCCTGCTTCTTCCAGACGATGAAATGCGCCGCATCAGACGAGTTTGCGACGTCAACTGCGTGGATATTGCTGCCGTATTCCTGACCGATACGCTGAAACACGCGCTCGGCCCCAGTGCGTTCGACGCGTGCGGTGACGCCGGGAAATTTCGCTTCGAAGGATTTCGCGATCTTTTCGGCGAGCGGCAGGTCGACCGACGTGTACCAGACGACCTTTCCTTCCTTTTTCGCCGCCTCGATCAGTTGCGGCGTGATCGCACTCGCGGGAGGCGCGGCCGACATGACCTTGGTTGAGAAGGCGGTTCCTGCGGCGAGAGCGCTTGAACCGATCAGTACATCGCGACGTGAAATTCTTGAGTCCCTCATCGACGTATCCTCCACGCTACCTTGTTGTTTTCGCCCCGCGATATGTTACCCGCTCAGTGCGCGGCATCGTTCGGGTGGCAAGTACAGCCAAACGGCGCTGCCTTGCGGAATGTTCTCGCCTGCACCTGTGAGCACGCGCAGTTGCGTACCGTCCTTGGCCTCAACCATATAGTCCCGGCTACCACCGAGGAAGACCTGCCGCACGACGGTTGCCGGCACGATATTTTCGCCCTGCTTTTGAGCCGCGGAGATGGCGATGTCGTGCGGACGGATGGAAACCGGCGTCGCCGCCCCCGAATTGATTTTTTCGCCGCTGCATCGCAACACCGCGCCTGCAAAATCGATCCGGGAGGCGTCCAGACCCTTGCCTTTGATGACGTTGCTCGACCCGATGAAGCGCGCGACAAATTCAGAGCGGGGACGGTCATAAATTTCCTCAGGCGATCCTGCCTGTTCGATCTTGCCGCCATTCATCACGGCGATGAGATCCGCCGTTGTCATCGCCTCAGATTGGTCGTGCGTGACGTAGACAGTCGTGTAGCGATAGGCGTCGTGCAGCCGACGTACCTCGAAGCGCATTTCCTCGCGTAAATTGGCATCGAGATTGGAAAGCGGTTCGTCGAGCAATAATGTTTCCGGCTCTACAATCAATGCGCGCGCCAGTGCCACGCGCTGCTGCTGACCGCCCGACAGCTCGCCCGGATAACGCTGGGCCAGCGGCGCAAGCCGTGTGGTGGTGAGAATGGTGTCGAGTTTCTTGGAGATTGTTGCGCGATCCATCTTCCGGAGCTTCAGCCCATAGATGATGTTTTCAGCTACCGTCATATGCGGCCAAAGTGCGTAGCTCTGGAAGATCATCGACATATTGCGCCGTTCGGGCGGCAACGTATGCGTCGGCGAGGAAACCAGCTTGTCGCCAACACGGATTTCGCCTGCGCTGGGCTCGATGAACCCGGCGATCAGGCGCAGCGTCGTTGTTTTGCCGCAGCCGGATGGGCCCAACAGACAAACCAGGTGACCGTGTTCGATCGTGAGCGATATGTCGTCGACAACCGCGACAGTGCCATATCGCTTGGTCAAGTTTCGCAACTCGACAGACGCCACGCGCTCCTCCCCTGAACCCGCCGCTTGTCACGGCTGTATCATTTGGCACGTATTGTACCGACACCGCAGGCGATTTCCCTGCGTCGCCTTCTCGCGCTAGGACCCGGTGAATGCCGGCTTGCGCTTCTCCATGAAAGCCTTACGGCCTTCCGTGTAGTCATTGCTGGCAAAACAGGCCTGCACCAGCTCATCGCATTTCTTCAGATCGCGTTTGCTTTCATCAGTGACCGCTTGGCCCACAATATATTTAATGGAGTCAACCGTCAGCGGCGCGTTGGCCGCGATAGTGTCGGCATAATCCTTCACATAGCTCTCGAGCTCCGAATCCGGCAGCACGCGATTGACCAGACCCATCATCTGCGCTTCAGCGGCCGTGAATTGGCGAGCGGTGAAGAAAATTTCCTTGGCAAAGGATGGACCGACCAGATCGACGAGCTTTTTGAGGCCATCAAAACGATAGCCGAGGCCGAGCTTTGCGGCCGGCACGCCGAACTTCGAGCCTTCAGTGCAAATGCGCATGTCGCAGCACAGGGCGAGCCCCACTCCGCCGCCGATACAATAGCCGCGGATCATGGCGATGGTCGGCTTGGGAAAGCTGTAGAAGGCATTGTTTGCGCGATCGACAGCGGCGTTGTAGCGGTCAACACCTTCCTGGGTCGAGCGCTCCTTCTCGAATTTTGAGATATCGGCTCCCGAGATGAAGGCCTTGCCACCGGCGCCGGTAACGACGACGACGCGTATGTTCTTGTCGTTCTTGAAATCCTCGAGAAAGCCCGATGCCGCTTCCCACATTTCGAGCGAGACGGCGTTATGGCGCTCCGGATTGTTGAAGGTCAGGTAGCCGACCTTGCCTTCCTTGCGCGACAGCATCTTGTCGGTGGTCATTCCGCTCATCTCCTCAAACTGCCTTCACCGCGTGCAGCTCCGCGATGTCCTTGTCGGCGAAACCAAATTCCTTGAGCACCTCGTCGGTATGCTGGCCCTGCGCCGGTGGCGTTGCAACGATCTTGCTTGGCGTGCGTGACAGCTTCACCGGCTGGCCAACAAAAACCTGTTCGCTGCCATCCGGCCGCTTGGCGCTCTGGGCGATGCCGATGTGCTTCACCTGCTCGTCGGCGAACATTTGGTCGATCGTATAGATAGGTCCGCACGGGACGCCGATGTTATTGAAGGTGTCGATCCAATCGGCGCTTGTCTTGTGCGCGGTGCGCTTGTCAATCTCAGCATTGAGCGCGTCGCGATTCTTCGAGCGTAGGGCACCTGTGGCGTAGTCGGGATGCTTGATCAACTCCGGTGCCTCAATCGCGTTGCAAAGCCGCTCCCACATCACCTGCCCGGTAGAAGCAATGTTGATATGGCCGTCCTTGGTTTTGAATACGCCGGTGGGAATGCTGGTCGGGTGATTGTTGCCGGCCTGCTTGGCGACTTCATGCATCTGAAGCCAGCGCGCGGCCTGAAAGTCGAGCATGAATATCTGCGCCTGAAGCAACGACGTATTCACCCACTGACCTTCCCCGGACGTTTCGCGCTCCAGCAACGCAACCATGATGCCGAGCGCGCAGAACAACCCGGCGGAAAGATCGGCGATCGGAATGCCGACGCGCACGGGACCCTGCCCGGGCAGGCCGGTGATCGACATCAGCCCGCCCATGCCCTGAGCGATCTGGTCGAAGCCCGGTCGGTCGCGATAGGGGCCATCCTGGCCAAAGCCGGAAATACTGGCGAGTACGATGCGCTTGTTGATCTTGCGCAGGCTCTCATAATCGATGCCGAGCCGGTCCTTCACGTCCGGACGGAAGTTTTCGACCACCACATCGGCTTTCTCAACCATGCGCCTGAATGCCGCGAGTCCCTGTGGCGATTTGAGATCGAGCGTCATGCTGCGCTTGTTGCGATGCAGATTCTGGAAGTCCGCATTCTCGCGTGGTCCGCCTGGCCCTTCGCCTTTTTCCAGATGCGGGGGCGTCTCGATCTTGATGACATTGGCGCCCCAGTCGGCGAGCTGGCGGACGCAGGTCGGGCCTGAACGAACGCGGGTGAGATCGAGAACTGTGAAGCGGGAAAGGGCCTGGGAGGCCCTAGGAAACGGCATTTCAACGCTCCGGAGTGTCGACTACGTCCCAAAACTGCATTTTCGCGCCGACATTCCCCGATCTCCGTTGCGTTGTCCATCGCTTGGAAGGGGCCCCTAGACCCACTTTATTCATCATTCGGCGGAATAAGAGGTGCGAGCGCCTTGAAAAGGACATGGCCAGCTGGCATATGAGCCTCAGCGGATGAAAGACCCGATTTCGGGTTTGCGGGCTGCGTGCACGAAACTCACTAAAACGAATTTCGCCCCGCCTCTTCCGTTTCTCCAACGCAATCGACAACCCTGGTCACGCGGGATGTCTTCAAGAACCCGCGATCCCGCCGGCTGCAATGGCAGCACGGCCGTTTCGCCGTATAAGAAAGAGACTCTTTGACTTCATTTAACGAGTTCGGCCTCGCAGCGCCGATCCTTCGCGCCCTCGCCGAAGAGAAATACGTAACCCCTACCCCGATCCAAAATCAGACCATTCCGATCGCCATGCAAAACCGCGATGTCGTCGGCATCGCGCAAACCGGCACCGGTAAGACCGCGGCCTTCGCGCTGCCGATCCTGAATCATCTGTTCAACAAGCGGCAGCGTCCCGCGCAGAAATCCTGCCGCGTGCTGGTGCTTTCGCCGACACGCGAATTGTCCAGCCAGATCGCCGATAGCTTTCGCGCATATGGCCGGCATCTCCGCCCGCTCGAGATTGCACTCGCGATTGGTGGCGTGCCGATCAATCGGCAAATACGCGCGCTGGCGCGTGGCGCCGAGGTCCTTGTCGCCACACCCGGCCGTCTGCTCGATTTGGTTCACAGCCGGGCGCTCCGTCTCGACCACATCGAAGTGCTGGTATTGGACGAAGCTGACCGCATGCTCGACATGGGCTTTATCCACGACATCAAGAAAATCGTCGCCATGCTGCCGAAAGCGCGACAGACGTTGTTTTTCTCAGCCACCATGCCGCAGGAAATCACCCGGCTCGTCGATGCGATGCTGCGCGATCCCGCCCGCGTCGCGGTCACGCCACAAGCCACAACCGTCGAGCGTATCGAGCAGCGCGTTATCCTCACCGAAAAGGCTTCGAAGCCGTCGTTGCTGGTCGAGGTCCTCAAGACCGAAAAGACCGATCGCGTGCTGGTTTTCACCCGCACCAAACACGGCGCGGACAAGGTTGTACGCGGCCTGCAGAAAGCTGGCCACACTGCGGAAGCCATTCATGGCAACAAATCGCAGAATCAGCGTGAGCGCGTGCTTGCAGCCTTCCGTGACGGAAAGTTACGTACGCTTATCGCGACCGACATCGCCGCCCGCGGCATCGACGTCGACGGCGTCAGCCACGTGGTAAACTACGATCTACCGAACATCCCCGAGAGCTACGTTCACCGCATCGGCCGCACCGCACGCGCAGGCGCCGAGGGTGTGGCGATCTCGTTCTGTGATCACGAGGAGCGGGCTTACCTCCGTGACATCGAGCGGTTGATCCGCATGGCAATCCCGGTAACCGACAGACGCACCGGCAAACCGCCGGCGCATCCGGCCCCGCAACACGCGGAAGCCCGCCACGGTGGGCGGCCGCATCGCGGCAGCCGCCAACGTGGTCACGGTGGCGGCGATGGCCGTCCAGGCAACAATGGTCACCGTTCCCATAATGGCGGCAAAGGCCATCACGGCCGCCCGACCCAGAATGGCCACCATGCTGCTGGCGCCCGGCAGGAAGCCCCCGCGGGGGAGCCAAGCGGCATTGGAAATGTTACATTTATGCAGCGCCCCGGGGAGCCGCGCCGTAACGCTGGCTACCGCGCGCCGCGTTAACGCGACGAGGAGAGGATTGGATGGCGAAGGAAGAACTGCTGGAGTTCGACGGTACGGTGACCGAGGTTCTCCCGGACGGCAATTTCCGGGTGAAGCTCGACAACGAACACGAGGTGCTGGCCTACACGGCGGGCAAGATGCGCAAGTTCCGCATCCGGACCGGCGTCGGCGACCGCGTGATTGTGGAGATGTCGCCCTATGACTTGCAGCGCGGCCGCATCAGTTTTCGCCACAAAGGCGACGCGCCGTCTCCGTCTCCGCAGCAACGCCGACCGAACTTCCGTCGCCGTTGACGAGTTATAGCCGCCCGGGCGGGGCGTTGGGGGCACGTGTATCGACTGCTGGAGTGCCGGGCGCGCCATGAATCTCTCCATCATCATGCGTTTGGCGCTGGCGATTCTAATCGCCGGCGCCATTGGCTCGGCCACGGCGCAGGAGCAGCCGGGCCGTGGCGAGCAGCGCGACGCCAAAGGCGTGCTGCGGCTGTTGCCGGCCGACTCTGTCACTGAACATTCCATCGATACACCCAGCGGCAAGCTCGCTTACACGGCGACCGCCGGCACGCTCGCCTTTTTCGATCAATCCGGCGATCAAAGCGCCTCGGTGTTTTATACCGCTTATGTCGCGAAGAACGCCCCGCTCAACCGCCCATTGACGTTCGTTTTCAATGGCGGGCCCGGCGCGGCTTCCGCCTTCTTGCATCTCGGCCAAGTCGGCCCGCGCGTGCTCGATTTCGGGCCGGATGCCAATGACGCCGCGCGCGCAAGCTTACGTGACAACCCCGACACTTGGCTCGCTTTCACGGACCTTGTGCTCATCGACCCGATTGGCACCGGCTGGAGCCGCGCCGTCAAATCGGACGACGCCAAGCATTTCTGGAGCGTACGAAGCGATGCCGACGCTATGGCCAAGGCCATCGCGCTCTATGTCTCCAAGAACAATCGTGCTGGCTCACCGAAATATCTCTTTGGTGAGAGTTACGGCGGCCTCCGCGCAGCTAAAGTTGCGCGCGCACTGCAAGGCGACCAGGGCATCATAATTTCCGGGATCGTCATGCTGTCGCCGCTGCTGGAGGGTTGGCTCACCTTTGGCGACGACCAATCCGCCCTGCACGCCGCGCTACAATTGCCGTCGTTGGCGGCCGCCGAACTCGAACACAGACATGCATTCAATCCTGACGCGCTCGCAGCAGCCGAAAAATTTGCGATGACAGACTATTTGACAACTTTGGCCGGAGCGCCGCCAAAAGGCGAGGCCGCCAAGGCATTTTATGAACGCGTTGCCAAAATATCCGGCCTGCCTCTGGATGCAGTGACACAAGCACGCGGCTTCGCCGCCAACGCTTACGTGAAAACGCTGCGCTCCGGCGAAAGCAAGGTCGTCAGCCACTACGACGCGACCTTCGCGGCGGATGATCCCTATCCTGAGCGCCGCTCGTCGCGCGCGCCGGATCCGATCCTCGATGCTGTCACTCGCGCCTATGGCGGCGCCATGGCCTCCTACGCGCGCAATGAGCTTGGATTCAAGACGGAGATGACCTACGCCCTTCTCGCGAGCGACGTCACGAACCGCTGGGATTGGCAAGGCGGCCGCGTGCAGGCGAGCGCGGATGAAGATCTGCGTGTGTTGCTCGCCTATGGTCCGTCATTTCGTCTGATGATTGCCCACGGCTATTCAGACATGATCACGCCCTACGCCATG
Organism: Hyphomicrobiales bacterium; assembly: GCA_027307405.1. Lineage (GTDB taxonomy): Bacteria > Pseudomonadota > Alphaproteobacteria > Rhizobiales > Xanthobacteraceae > Pseudolabrys. The sequence goes on from DAHUXA010000006.1 coordinate 21,267, forward strand.
ACTCGCTACATCCTCGATCACATGCCCACATTCGATCCGCCCGGCCGCGTGCAGCTCAAGCTTTATCGCGGCGGGCATATGCTTTATCTCAATCCGCAATCGCGCCACGCTTTCAGCGCCGATGCCGCACTGTTCTATCGCTCGGGAGAGTGAGTGGGTCAGGCGACCCGACCGCCGTCGAATTCGAGCACGTCAAAGCCGACATGACGATCGACGACATAGATCAGCCCGCGCTGATCGAGCACCACATCATTGCTCTGCGGCGCCGGACGTCCGCTCGCAGGCTCAGGGATAAAATAGCCAATTTCGTGCGGCGCCGAGGGATCGGCAACGTCGATGACGCGCAGGCCTGCGCCGAACCACACCGCAAAGACGAGCGTGCCGGCCATGCGCTCGTGGAATTGATGCGCGCCGAAGCGCGCCCCCGGCGTGCGGGCAAAAGGCGAATCGAGCTCGCTCACTTCAAATAGCGACAGTGGCTTCACCTGCGCATAATCACTGACATCGAATATGGACATGCCGGCATGCGGTCGGCCGCGCCGCGCCTGCTCTTCATTGGCACTCTGTGCCTGGTCCTCTTCATCGATGGTTATCGCAATACGCTTGTTGCCGAGTTTGACGGGAACCGGCATGACCGTGTGCGTCGGCTCCGGGAATGGCGGGTGATAGTTGTAAGACGCTGATGTCTTTGGCTTTTTCAAATCGGTCACATCGACGATACGGAAGCCGCCGTGCCAGCAGCTCGCCCACATCTCGTCGCCGAAACGCAAGGCATGATGCAGGCGGTGTCGCTTGCCTGACCATGTCGGTTTTTCTCCGCCGGCGACGTGTTGCCCCGGGATCCACCAACGCGCGATTTCACTCGGTTTTTTCGGATCACGTAGATCGTAGATCACGAGAATGTTGCCGATAAAGCCGTCCATTTCAGTTGAGATATAGGCGTAACGTTCGTCCATATCGAAACGATGGACGCCGATGCCGCCGGTCAATTGATGGTGGATCGGCTTTGGCGCCGCGGGATCGGCAACGTCGTAAATACGAAAACCGCCATTGCGATAGGGCTGCTTTTCTGCCGCCTCGATCGCAGCGAGATCAGCCTCCGTCACATTAAGCTTCTGCGCCAATTCGGCGCGGTTTGGTTCGCGGCCTAACGCATCGCGCAGTTCACTCCGGACGCCCGGCAATTGTTCGGCACGCCGGCCCACGGGCGTCGGATTGCGTTCGTGATTTACCACCATCAGGTCGCCGACGACGCGCACCTTGTGGCTGTGCGAAGCCGGATCATCGAGCGTCACTGTCGCGACCAGGCGCGGATTGCCCGGATCGGAAATATCGACAATTGACGTGCCGAGGTTCTGCTTGTTTGGGATGTGGCCGACATAAGCATGTTGGCCAGCGACGGTAACCTGCCCCGCCCCCGGCAAATCGAGATGGCCCAGCCGCCGCACATTGCGGGCCAGCGCGCCGTTCGGCCGGTCTACCTTGTTCATTCACTACTTATCCAGTGTTGCACCGGAAGCCTTCACGATCGCCGTCCATTTCGGGATTTCGCTTTTGATGTAAGCCTGAAATTCCTGTGGCGTATCGCCGACGATATCAACACCCAGCTTGCCAAGCGAAGCCTGCACGCCCGGATCGCGTAACGCCTTGACCGCCGCATCGTGCAGTATCGCAATCACTTGCGGCGGAGTACCAGCTGGCGCGACCAGCCCGTGCCATGTGCTTGCGTCAAAACCTTTGAGACCGGCCTCATCCATGGTTGGTATGTCAGGCAGGGCCTGCGTGCGCTTGAGCGTCGTAACGGCCAATGCACGGACACGCCCGCCCTCAATGTGGCCGATCACGGAAGCGGCGGTGGCAAACATCATCTGGTCGTGGCCGGCAATGACATCCTGCAAGGCTGGTGCCGCGCCTTTGTAGGGCACGTGCACGATGTTGATTTTTGCCTCGGACTTGAACAATTCGCCGGCGAGATGCGCTGCTGCTCCATATCCGGAGGATGCAAAATTAATTTTGCCTGGTTGCGCCTGCGCCAGCGCGATCAGCTCTTTCAGCGAACGCGCCGGAACGTTCGCATTGACCACCAGGATATTGGCCTGCGTGCCGATCAGAGTGATCGGTATGAAATCCCTCTCCGGGGTGTATTTGATGTGTTTGTACAGGCTTTCGTTGGTCGCAAGGATGCTGTTGTTGCCCATCAGCAGCGTGTAGCCATCCGGTGCCGCACGCGCGACGCTTTCGGCTGCGATGTTGCCACCGGCGCCGGGACGGTTCTCGATCACGAACGGCGCGCCGAGCAACTCCTCCATTTTCTTGCCGACAATGCGTGCAAGCACATCGCTGGGTCCGCCGGGCGGGAACGCCACGACCAGCATAATCGGACGAGTCGGGTAATCTGCCGCCCGCACGGGGGTGCTGACCGCAAGCAGTCCCGCAATAGCGGCAAGAAAAAGCGTCCTCATCCAGACTGACAGGAAAGACATAAAACTGTTCCGCGTCGGTGCCCACATGGCGGTTCGGAAAGTCGTGCCACAGCATATCAATTTCAGAAACCTGGATTGTCAAACGGCTGCTAGCACGACCACGAGTGCTAAAGCATTTTGTATCAAGGAAAAGAGGCCGCCTTGGCAGGCGGCCTCTTTGGCGGTCGAGCTAAGCCTTCTAGACACCTAGCGCTGGCTGCCAATTCCGAAATCGCGGGAGTACCGGTCGCCGACATCGGCCGGCGCATAGGCCATGGAATCGAGCCCGCGGACCGCTCGAGCACTCTTGTCCATTGCATGTTGCACAGGCGCGCTCGTCGTACGGATTTGATTCGCGTTTTGCAGATAAGCGGCATGGGCAAACGTCGGCGCAACAACCGAAAGCGTTAGGGCGGAAGCAAAGATAATCTTGGTGGCGGTCTTCATCGTTCAGCTCCATCAGGTTGACGCAAGATTAATTTCTTGCTGGCCGCTGTTGTGGCGCGCCAATGCCTCACCCTCAATCCTCCAAATGACAATGAATTCGATAGCTCTTAGCTATCCGCTCCCGTGCTATTGATTTGCACTGACAGAAACGATCGCCGGATCGGCCGAGGACAAATTGAAAGATTTTAAATCATCCCCACGGTCGATGGCTGGGACGCGGGTTCAAGCTGAAAGTCCGAACATTTCGCTCGGTTCGAGGCTATCTGCGTATCGTAAAGAGAGTAGCAATCGGCGTCCCGATTTCGCTAAAGCGTACGATGAGCTGGTTCAGCGGCTGGACGTGATCGATCGTGGGCGGGTTGGCCCCGGGCTTGGCGAACTAATGCCTGAATTCGAACTGCCGGATGAAAACGGGCGGCTCATTTCGCTCTCATCCTTGCTTCGATTTGGGCCAGTGGTGATCAGCATCAACCGCGGCCATTGGTGCCCCTATTGCAAGCTCGAGCTCCGGTCGCTTGCAGCAATTCACAGTGAAATCGCGCAGCTTGGAGCGGGGGTAATCTCGATCATGCCGGACAGCGCCCGATTCACGGGCTCGTATGTCGCGCAAAACGATTTGCCATTCCCAGTGCTGAGCGACATCGACCTTGGCTATTCGCTTTTGCTTGGCGTCATCTTCTGGGTCGGTCCTGAGATCCAGCAGCTATACCAAGAAGCTGGCGTGCAACTTGAAAAATACCACGGAAATCAGGGCTATTTCCTGCCAATGGCAGCGAAGTTTATCGTCGGACGCGACGGGCGGGTGAAGGCGCGGCAGGTGAATATAGAATTCCGCGAGCGCATGGAGCCCGAGGCGCTCATCGCAACGTTGCAGCACCTTCGCTGGATGAAAATCGACCCTTCGGCATAGCAGTCCGCTATCGGAACCATCGGCGGACGATATTTCAGTGACACCACAAAAATCGGCAGTCTCTCGCTAACGCTCAATGGCGAGCGTTTTGCAAACGGGAGAATTCGGATGTCACATAAGATCACCATGTCGCTGGCAATCGCGGCGGCTCTTAGTTCTGCACTTGCCACCGTCGCTGTCTCGCCGGCGCAAGCAGGTGCGAAAGAGAAGTGTTTTGGCGTCGCTCTGAAGGGCCAGAACGATTGCGCCGCAGGCGCTGGCACGACCTGCGCGGCAACTTCAAAGGTCGACTACCAGGGCAACGCCTGGAAGCTTGTCGATCAGGGCTCATGCGTCGCCACGCAGACCCCGCTTGGTCCCGGCTCGCTGACGGCTATCAAACGCCCATCCTGATGCGTGATTTGGGCGGGAGCCGACGACAGGCTTCCGCCCATCCGCCGCGATTATTCGCCCAAGGGAAACGCCATGGCAAAGAGTTCACTGATACAAACCTGCCGTTCGTCCATGCCCAGACCGGCCGCCGGCGCTGGCCTTAAACCCGAACATTCCGACGATATTTTAGATCAACCTCGCCGGGTCGACTTTTTCGAGATCCACGCCGAAAACTATATGGGCGACGGCGGTCCCCCGCATTATCTGCTTAAGCGCGTCCGGGCGGACTATCCGCTTTCGATCCACGGCGTGGGTCTTTCCATCGGCGGCACCGCGCCACTCGATCGCGAGCATCTCGCGCGTCTCAAGCGCCTCATCGAAATCTATCAGCCGGCGCTGTTCTCGGAGCATCTCGCCTGGTCCACTCACGATGGCGTCTTCCTCAACGACCTGCTGCCCCTGCCCTACAACGAAATTTCGCTAGCGCACGTTTGCGCCCACGTGAGCCAGGTTCAGGAGACCATCGGCATGAAGATGCTGTTGGAGAACCCCTCCACTTATGCCGCCTTCGGCGCCAGCTCAATGACCGAGATCGAGTTTCTGTCGGCGGTGGCGCAGCGCACGGGCTGCGGACTACTGCTCGACGTCAACAACGTTCATATCTCGGCAGTCAATCACGAGTTCAGTGCCGTGGCCTATATCGACGCATTCCCGATGCAGCGTGTTGATGAATTTCATCTTGCCGGCTTCGCGGAGGATTGTGACAGCGAGGGCGCGCGGCTTTTGATTGACGATCACGGCCGACCGGTCAGCGATGTCGTATGGGACCTGTATGGCCGAGCGCTGGCGCGGCCGTGCCTCGCGCCGACGTTGATCGAATGGGACAACAATGTGCCGCCGTTTGCCGCTCTCGCAAGCGAGGTAGCACGCGCGCGCGCACTAATGTCTGCGCAGACCGGCGCCACACCTGTCATGCAGGCGGCATAACCCAATGATTGCCCTCGCCGTGGAAAATGGATTGGAGCAGCTTCAGAGCGCTTTTGCTGACGCGATCTTCTTCGATCATGCGCCTATTCCTGCAACCATTCGCACTGGTTCAGGCCGGGCCCACGCTAGCCGTTTCTGCGTCTATCGAAACAACGTCATCGCCGGCCTGATAAAAGCTGTCGCCGCACGCTATCCGGTCGTGCGAAAGCTGCTCTGGGATGACAGTTTCGACCAGATTGCTCATCTTTACGTCACGGCGGAGCCACCGCGCTCGCCTGTCTTGCTTGCGTACGGCGACAGCTTTCCACAATTTCTCCGTAGCATCGGGCAAAGCACCTCTGCAGAATATCTCGCCGACGTAGCCCAGCTCGAAGCCGCGCGCACGCGCGCCTATCACTCGGCCGATGCAACGCCGATCTCTCGAGATGCCTTCAGCACGTTGGCGCCTGAGCATGTGCCGGATTTGTGCCTCACGCTGCACCCTTCGATGCAGTTGCTCAAGTCACGATTCCCAGTCGTCAGCATTTGGGAAGCCAATCTGAACGACAGCAACAATGCGCTAAGGCACTGGCAACCAGAATGCGCACTGATCGCGCGGCCGCACCTGCAGGTGGAAGTGAAGCGCGTGACGCCAGGCGTCTATGAGTTCTTGTCCGCACTAGCTGAAGGGTGCACGGTCGGCGAGGCGATCGGTCGTGGCACGGCGAATGCGTCGGACTTCGATCTTGTAGAATGCTTCAGCGCGCTGGTCTCTGCTGAAATTGTCGTCGATCTGGAGCATTCCGATATTTCGACGGCACGGTCATAGCCTTGCGCTATCGACGACATAGGCACTGGAAGCTTGTCCCGCTGGCCACCCCCTGTAGCAATGAGCCTCGAAACGCATGGAGCGGACCATGAGCGATCCATCAACAGGGGCCAGACCCCGCGTAGTGATTGTCGGAGGAGACTTTGGCGGGCTCTCGGCTGCCAAGGACCTGGCTCGCGATTTAGGTTCGCTCGCGACGATCGGCCGTTCTCGGGCTGTCGCCCAATTCGGTAACATCCATCTATCGGGCTTTCCGGCCTGGATGCTGTGGAGCAGCGCCCACGTCTATTTTTTTATCGGATTCCGCAATCGCTTTGTGGTCGCCCTCAATTGGGCGTGGAGTTACGTTACCTTTCAACGCGGTAGTCGCCTTATCACTGGCCTGTACGCGCGCTTGGAGGATACGCGCAGCGCACCGAGCTTCGTTCGACGGCGAGCTAAAATATTATGATCTAGTGGTCGTCCAGGGGGACGCTCCATGGAAATGCATCAGGTTCGATACTTCCTGGCCGTCGCGCGGACGCTAAATTTCACGCGCGCGGCCGAGGAGTGCCACGTGGCCCAGCCGTCGTTGACGCGCGCGATTAAGCTCTTGGAAGGCGAACTGGGCGGCGATCTTTTTCGGCGCGAACGGCCCCATGCGATGCTCACGCCCCTCGGCGAGCGAATGTTTCCGCTGCTGAAGCAGTGCTACGATAGCGCTCAGAGTGCACGTGCGCTGGCCGCCATGATCAACGACGGCGAGGTCGGCGCACTTAAGCTCGCGGTATCAGGCAGCATCGAGCTTGGCCTCATCTTGTCGCACGTCAACGAGCTGCGAAAGAGTTTCAGCGAAATTGAGCTGAGGATCTTGCGTGGGACCGGCCCGCAAATTGTCGAGTACCTGAAAGCCGGCGATGCGGAGCTAGCCGTCGGGACCTCGATCGGCGAGACCTGGGACCGCCTCGACAGTTGGAAGCTATTTGATGAATCCTTCGACATCGTGCTTAGTCGCTCGCATCGCCTCGGGGGCCAGGAAACGATCAGCCTTGAGGACCTCAAGCCCGAACGTTTCCTCCTGCGCAATCACTGCGAGAAGTGTGGCGACCTCGCAGCGATGCTACGCGCCAAGGGGCTAAATGCCGATCATCGCCATGAAGTCTCATCGGACCAGGATCTCATGGCCCTGCTCGAAGCCAATATTGGCGTCGGGTTTCTGCCGCGCACTGTGACCGCGCCGCAGAGTTTGGTACGCACAACGGTAAAAGAACTCGAATTGAGCCGGGATGTATGCCTCTACGGTGTCGCGGGTCGGCAACGCACGCCTGTTGCTGCGACCTTTATGAAAATGTTGCGCGCCGCGAACTGGCAAAAAAGGACGAGCTGATTTATTTCAACGCACCGATCAACTCCTCGATCGTCATGCGTTTGCGATAGTCTGGATCGACGAAGCGTGATTTGATCCGGCCGTCCTTACCAACGACAAATGTCGCTGGGATCGGCAGCACCCAGGAGTCGTTGCCCTGATACTCCGGAAGCATACGGCCGATTTTTGTCATGTATTCCTTCATTTCGGCGCCAACCCAGATCGCCAGATTTAGCGACATCGCGTACCCGTTATCCATGTCGGACAAAATCGGAAAGTTCACATTGCAGTCCTGGCGCATCTCAGCGGCAAACTGCGCGCGGTCAGGCACGATGGCTACCATTCGCGCGCCTAGCGCCTCGATGCGTGGTTGCGCCTTTACCAGAGTACTGATGCTGATGCGGCAATACGGGCACCAGTGCCCGCGATGAAATGTGACCACGGCGGGCCCCTGCGTCAGCAGATCTTTCAAACTCACCAGCCGGCCGGTTTCGTCGGGGAGCACAAACGGCGGCATTACGTCGCCGGGCTTCGGCGCATCCTTGCCCGCGTCATGTTGCTTCAGTCGGGTGACGAGCCGATCGACAATGGCCGCCGTGGACGGGTGAAGCTTCCGCGTGGCGTCAGCGAATACATCGAGCCGCTCAGCCATCGAGCCGTCCAGCTCGCGTGCTTGTTCGAACGCTTGCCTGAGGTCTTTCACCAGGATTTCCGTGGCCATTGCGGAGTTCCTTAGCCGCGAGCGGACGGGTCGGTGCAATAAGTCATAGGCGATTGGCGTTCCAAAATGCCACAAATTTCCAAGTTTTTTCGATAGCCGCACTCTATGAAGTTGGCTGTGACGCCTGAAAAAGTGACGCCCCGTTCGGGGACAACGGGGCGCCAGGATGCGACGGGCTGGGGGGAGGCAGGGGCCGTCACATATTATGATCGCGTTCGTCGTGGCGGACGTCGCCAACGTACAGAACCACCGGGACGTCTCCGAGATTTTTCCACCAATGCGACGTGCCGTTGGTTTCGGCACGGATCTCGCCGGCCTTGTGAACGATCGGTCCGGCGCAATTGCTGGCATATTCGATGATTTCGCCTTGCTCGACGAAGATCAGCGCTGGGCGGTCATCATGGCTGTGCCAAGGGACTATGCCACCCGGCTGAATCACGAGTTTGCGGAATCGCAGCTCACGGTTGGCGATCTTCGCTTTCTCTTTGCCGAGATCGATCGAGCCGAGCGTAGTGTCGGTTACGCCGACGGCCTTGAAATCGACTGGCTGCCGCGCATTTGCCATACGCTTGTCGGCCGGGCATTCGCCAGCCTGCGCGTTGGATGCAAAGCCCGCCGTAGTGACGAAGGCTGCGGCAGCGACGGTGCGGAGCAAGCTTTTGCTGATTGAAGTGTACATCCCTATCTCCTCTCTGTTTCGCCGCGGCCTCGGTATGAGCCGCCGCTGTGATTGCAATGATGAAGCGCGACGGATCGCGAAGGAAATGCCGGGTTGCTCTAATCGCGATAGCGGGGCGCTATTCGGTAATCGGTCAGAAAAATGGCTCCGGCCGCGATGGCACCGGAGCCAATTTGGAATCCTGCGGCTTTAGGCCTTTACACTCGATGTTATAGAAGCGATCACCATCGAGGCCATCTTGAACTGCTCGTTGCGATTAACGATGCCGTGCCGTGCGGCAATCCATGCAAAGTCAGTATAAATTGTCCACACCGCGCCGGTGCTGTCCTGAATCACCAGAAGCCGTACCGGCCAATCGAGGCCCGCATTGGGATTTGCCGTCATAAATTGCGTGCCGAGCGGGGGGTTGCCGAACACCAAGAGCGTCGACGGATTGAGCTTGATACCGGCGTCGGCGGCGAGCTTGGACTGGTCGATTTCGCTGAAAAACCGGATGCCCTTCGCGGCGATATCCTTTTTGAGCCGCTCGACTGTTTCTCGGAAGCCGTAGACGCTTTTAACGCGGACAACACCGTCGTTCGATTTTGGCAAGGCCTCTGGTGCCACGGCTAGCGCCGCAGCGGTCAAGCCCGACAAGCGTAGAAATTTTGCTCTGGTCAACATGGGATCATCCCTCTGAGTTTGACTCGCGCATGATTGCGCCAGCCCTCGCATCACCATGCAGCGGGACGATCGATGACAAAAATTACAATTACTCTCTCGATCCGATAGCAAACAAGCATCGGGCTTCTAGACACTGAAAGACCGCCAGCTCCCGCGGGATCGGCGGCCTTGCTGCTGAAGGAAAAAGAAAGAGTCAGGCTCGAGCGATCGCCAGCAACGGCAGCCGGTCATTCCAGATCAAATGGTCGAGTGACACTGCGCCGGGACCCCGCCCGATAATCAAGGTGAGCAGCGAGAGCCATAAGATATGCTCAGGCCAACCGCCTGGTACCACGAACAGCTGAATAACCATGGTCATCCCGAACAGTCCGAGCGCTGAGAGCCTGGAGGCCAGACCGAAGAATAGCAGAATTGGGAAGACGTGCTCGCCGATGGTGCTGAGGTACGCCGCCAGGTCGGGTGGCAGCAGGGGTACTTTGTATTCCTCGCGAAATAGATAGAACGTCTCCTCCCGGATCGAGAACCCGCTCACCTTAGTCTGGCCCGAGCGCCAGAAGACGTCAGCGACGGCCAACCGCGATGCAAGCGCGATCACGCTATAGGGGATTCGTTCGGCCAGGTTACGGCCCTTTTCGAGGTATTCGTGCGTGCCCATGTGGTACCTCCTGTGAACTGATCTGTCAGGAGAGAAAAGCGCACGCGCAGCCCTTTTAAAAATACCGAATGGCGATATGCGCCATAGCCGCCGTCTATCTGCATACCAAAGCCGCTCGCTATCGTTACTTTAGCCAACCGGCATTTCCCGCCGATCACTCCACCGTGCAAATTCGCCACAACGACGGCGCTCCGCGCCGCGTGCAACGGAGAGGATCAGGCCATGAACATCCAAGCGCCGCTTCGCCTTGAACAGAGCTTCCGCTCTCTGGAAGGCCGCGTATCCCTCGTCACAGGTTCAACCAGTGGCATCGGGCTGGGAATCGCTCGCGCGCTGGCAGCAGCGGGCTCCGCGGTCATGCTGAACGGTTTTGGCAAGCCGGAAGATATCGTGGAAACTCAAGCCAAAATCGTCACCGAGTTCGGAGTGAAAGTCCGATACTCACCAGCGGACATGTCAAAAGCCGCGCCTATCGCCGATATGATCGCGATGGCGTTGGACACGTTCGGCCGCCTCGACGTCCTGGTGAACAACGCCGGCATCCAGCACGTCGCACCGCTAGAGCAATTTCCGATCGAGAAGTGGGACGCGATCCTGGCCATCAACCTTTCTTCGGCGTTCCATACCACGCGTGCGGCGTTGCCTTCGATGCGCAAGAACAAGTTCGGCCGCATCATCAACATCGCTTCAGCACATGGACTCGTCGCTTCGCCTTTCAAGGCAGCCTATGTGGCGGCAAAGCACGGCATCGTCGGCTTGACCAAAGTCACCGCGTTGGAGACAGCCGAAGCCAACATCACCTGCAATGCGATCTGTCCTGGCTATGTCTACACGCCACTGGTTGAAGCGCAGATTGATGGTCAGGCCAAATCACACGGCATCCCACGCGAGCAGGTCATTCGTGACGTGCTGCTCGCCCAACAACCAAACAAGCGCTTCGCCACAGTCGAAGAGCTCGGCGCTCTCTCGGTGTTTCTCGCAAGTGATGCGGGCGCCTCGATTACCGGAACGGCGTTGCCAGTGGACGGCGGCTGGACCGCACATTGAGACGCAGAGAGAATCCCGAATACCAGACAACTAGGATTTAGGGAGGAAAAAATGGACAACAAGTCATCAACCCGAGTGGCGAAGCTTGCGGATACAAAACACACTCAACAGAAAGATCGCCAGATCGTCCTGGTCCTGCAAGGCGGAGGTGCGCTCGGCGCCTACCAAGCTGGCGTCTATCACGCGCTGCACGAACACGGCATTGAACCGGACTGGATCGTCGGCACGTCGATCGGCGCGATCAATGCAAGCCTGATCGCCGGCAATCCACACGGAAATCGCCTCGAAGCACTGAAAGAATTTTGGACCCGAATGGCATATCGGCCGCCGTTCGGCACCCCGGCGTGGACCGGATTGCCTGACATGATTTCTTACTGGAAGACGGTCCTTCGCGGCATTCCTGATTTTTTTGAGCCCAACGCGGGGGCGTTCCTCGGGACGCACGTTCCCCTTGGGCCCGACGCAGCCGGCTTCTACTCCACCGCACCGCTCGAAAAGACGCTGCTCGAACTGGTCGACTTTTCACTGGTGAATAAATGCAATCCGCGGCTCACCGTTGGCGCCGCCCACGTGCGCACTAGTGAGATGCGCTATTTCGATAGCCGCGACGGCGAGATCGGCGTCAAGCACATCATGGCATCGGGCGCCTTGCCGCCTGCCTTTCCGGGAGTGCGCATCGACGGCGAGCTTTACTGGGACGGCGGCATTCTTTCCAACACGCCAACTGAGGTGATCTTCGACGACAATCCACGCAGAAATTCACTGATCTTTGCGGTCCACTTGTGGAACCCAATGGGCGATGAGCCGCGAACTATCTGGGAGGTCCTCAACCGTCAAAAGGACATCCAGTACTCCAGCCGAGTCGCAAGCCACATCGCGCGGCAGCGTCAGATGCACAACATGCGGCATATCATCCGTGACATCACCAAGCTGCTGCCGGACGAGATCCGCAGGACACAGCAGGTGCAAGCACTCGCCGCTTTCGGTTGTCATACGACCATGCATGTCGTGCGACTGTTAGCACCGCAACTCGAGAACGAGAACCACACCAAGGATGTCGATTTTAGCCCCTCCAGCATCCGTATGCGGTGGGAGGCCGGCTACACGAAGACCATTCGGGCGCTCGAACAAGCGCCCTGGGACGGCGATTTCGATCCGCAGGAGGGCGTGATTCTGCACGAACCGAGGTCCCACGTAATGGAGGCCGCGGAATAGAGCAGCTATCCCACAGCCACTAACGACCGACGAGTTACCCAATGCAAAACTACGATGCCATCATCATCGGAACTGGACAGGCGGGCCCCGCGCTCGCGCATCGCCTGGCTGCGGCGGGCCATGCCGTCGCCGTGGTCGAGCGCAAGTTCTTTGGCGGGACTTGCGTTAACACCGGCTGCACGCCGACCAAAACGCTGGTGGCCAGCGCCTACGTCGCGCACATGGCGCGTCGCGCTGCCGATTTCGGTGTGAAAATCCCATGCGAGATCGCTGTAGATATGAAGGCGGTGAAGGCTCGAAAGGATCAAGTATCCGCTTTGTCGCGCGACGGCGTTGAGCAGTCGTTGAAAAACCTCAAGGGGTGCACGGTTTACCAGGGTCATGCCCGATTTGTCGGGCCGAATTCGGTTGAGATCGAAGGCGAAGTCCTGGAAGCCAAATGGATATTCATCAATGTCGGAGGGCGGGCACTGACTCCACCTATTCCCGGTCTTGCTGACGTCGATTATTTCACCAACAGCTCGATCATGGACGTCGATTTTCTCCCGCCGCACTTGATCATTCTCGGCGGCAGCTACATCGGACTTGAATTTGCACAAAGCTATCGACGTTTCGGGAGCGAAGTATCTGTGATCGAGCTCGCGCCGCACCTCATCGCGCGCGAAGACGAGGATGTCTCTTTGGCGGTCGAGGACATCCTGCACGGCGAAGGCATCAAGATATACGTCAACAGCCGGGTTATGGGTGTGGCACGACAGGGCAATGGCATCGCCGTTCAGATCGTCCGAGATGGAATTGCCTCGCGAATCGTCGGATCGCACCTGCTCGCGGCCGTCGGACGGCGTCCGAACACAGATGATCTCGGATTAGACATCGCCGGTATCGCGGTGGATGACCGCGGCTTCATCAAGGTGGATGATGAGTTGCGCACAAACGTGCCGGGAGTCTGGGCGCTCGGAGACTGCAACGGCCGGGGCGCCTTCACCCATACGTCTTACAACGACTTTGAAATCGTCGCCGCCAACATCCTCGATCACGAGCATCGGCGGGTGTCGGATCGCATTCCGGCCTACGCGCTCTATACCGATCCGCCGCTCGGCCGCGTCGGTATGACCGAGACGGAGGTTCGTCGGACGGGCCGCCCTGCCATGGTCGGGACCGTAGAGATGAAGAGAGTGGGTCGCGCTTTCGAAAAGGGCGAAACGCTCGGTTTCATGAAGATGCTGGTCGACAAGGCGAGCAAGCAAATCTTGGGCGCATCGTTCCTCGGTCTTTCGGGTGACGAGATCGTCCATTCAATTCTCGGTCTGATGTACGCAAATGCGCCTTACACGGTGTTGCAAAAGGCGGTGCATATCCATCCGACGGTGTCCGAATACATACCGGTGATGATTGGCAATCTCAAAGACCTCCGGTAGCGCCGCGGAAGGATAAGGAAAACGATCATGTCGCAGATGTCATCCACGATAGATACGTTGCAAATAGGCGCCCATGGCGATACCGCGCGTGTACTCCGCCGAACCATCATCATTGGGCTGACCGCATTCCTCACAGTGGTCGATCTTTTCGCGACCCAGGCGATTCTGCCGACTTTGGCGCAGGCCTATCGCGTAAGCCCTGCGGCCATGAGCTTTGCGGTCAACGCCAGCACGATGGGGATGGCAGTCGCGGGCCTCTTCGTCGCCTTCTTCAGCCGACAAATTAATCGGCGGTTCGGGATTCTGATTAGCCTCTGCGTGCTGGCAATCCCGACTGCGCTGCTCGCGAGCGCGCCGGATCTCACGACTTTCACGATTCTTCGCGTCACGCAGGGCCTCTGCATGGCGTCGGCCTTTACCCTAACGCTTGCCTATCTGGGTGAAGAATGTAGCGCCACGGACGCCGGCGGTGCATTTGCCGCATATATTACTGGCAATGTCGCGAGCAATCTGATCGGTCGGCTGATCTCCGCAGGCGTCGTCGATCACTTCGGGCTGGCAGCCAATTTCTATTTCTTCTCGGCACTCAACTTGGCTGGGGCAGTGCTCGTCTATTTTACAATCCGCACCACTATGCCAATCCTTCCGGCGCAAGGAACTTCGTCCACACCGTTTGCAATTTGGTCGAAGCACTTGCGCAACCCGCCACTGCTGGCGAGTTTTGGCATCGGATTTTGCATCCTGTTCGCATTTATAGGCACCTTTAGCTACGTGAACTTCGTGCTCGTGCGCGAGCCACTTTCGCTCGGGCGGATGGCACTGGGCTTTGTCTATTTTGTATTTCTGCCTTCGATCGTGACGACCCCATTTGCCGGTGCGGCCGTACAGCGGTTCGGCACGCGACCTACCTTTTGGAGTGCTTTAGCGCTGGCCGGCCTCGGACTGCCGCTTTTGCTGCTGCCGAGCCTCCCGGCAGTAATCGCTGGCTTGATGCTTGTGGGTGTCGGGACATTCTTCGCGCAGGCGGCGGCGACGGGTTTTGTCGGCCGCGCAGCAACCGTCGACCGCGGGTCGGCGAGCGGCATCTATCTTGCTTGCTATTTCTTTGGCGGATTGGTTGGCACCGCCGTACTTGGCCAGATTTTCGATCGGTTCGGCTGGCCCGCTTGCGTCGGTGGGATCGCGCTCGCTTTAGCCACGGCGGGATATTTGGCCACTCACCTTCGGCTGAGTTCAGAGGAAAGTGCGGCTTAACCTGAATATTCACCACCACCGTATTGGCCACGTATCACTTTTATTGGCACCGCGCGCAACAAGATTGTGCCAAACAAAGGCGAACAGTGCGAGCAGCAGCGCACCAATGCCTACCGGCAAAACCAACTGAGATTTATTCCCGGGCGGTCTTCGCAATCACGTTATCCAGAAGTGAAGCGTTGGCTTCAGGCTACCGGGAATAGCTCCGGCCGTCTTGCAGTCTTCTCCCACAGAGTTCTCAACCACAGGAGAAGCAAAATGACCAAGGTTCTTAGCGCCTCGAAGGAAGAAAACCTCCTCGCTTACGAAGTATCCGATGAGGCACTGGAAGCTGCGGGAGGGACCGAAATCGCAGGGAACTACACGCTCGCTGCCTGTACTGGCCTGTCTGTTTGCCCCGGCTGATCATCCAATTGATCAACTCCAAAGATTGGAGGCACCCGTGTCAAACAGCTTCCTGAACTGGACCAGCCGGGTCGCGATCGAAGCACGGATAGCGCAATGGCGTCGCCCCCAAGACTGGAATGAGTTGACGATACCAGGTGATGATCACCTGCCTTTCGGCAAGACCGAAGCAAAGGCAAAGGCTGCGAGGTGGCTCTGGCAGAGTTATCTCATCTGACAAAAAGCAGAACCGCGCCTTTGACAGGGCGCGGCTCTTTTTTGCTATGGATCAGCAGCGCACGTAGTGACGACGGTGGTGCCGCCGATAATAGCACCAGCCTGGTCTCGTAGCGTCGGCGATTATTGCGCCAGCAGCAGCGCCAATCAGTCCGCCTGCAACCGCAGCGCCGGCCGTGCCGCCAGCCAGACCGCCGATAAGCGCGCCGCTGCCTCCACCAATCAATGCGCCGCCCAGAACGCGATCTTGCCGGCTATTCGCACACCCAGAAAGTACCAACGCCATCACAGCCACGACGAGTGCGTTGCGCATCTGCTTTCCTTTCAGATTGATATCCACCCGCCGCTAGAGGCTGATTTGCTTTCCGGCGTGGCAGCCCATGGATGATCAATGCAGCCCCAACGATCTTGGGTCGAGAAATAGCGTAATCCGATCCCGCCCGGAGGCAGAACAATACCATTGCTGCTTGGGTGTGCTCGACTCTTGGCCGTCGTGGCAATCAAGTCACAAGAGGTTATACCTCCACGCCGGCGCGCGCTTCGGGGTGCTGATCGAGGAAATGCCGCAACGCCATGAAAAGCTCCTGCGCATGCCTGACACGGCCGGCATCAAGTGCCTTGTGGATGTCCTCAATGATCATGGTCCGGATCTTTTCGCCACCATGGGGCTGCTTCAGCAGATAGTCCGCTAAGGCGGTGGCTGCGATTTCAGGAATGTGCTCGTGCTCGCTGATGGCGGCGACTTCATCTTTGTCCAGTCCGCAAAAGGCGATGCAATCCTCCAAAGAGATCATAGCATCCTCCAATGCCCGTTTATCGGGCCAGGCCGCATGCACATTACTCAAAAAAAGCAGATCATCTCAATCAGCATGCGTAATGATGCAGGTCAATTGGTCAGCGGTGCTGTACGATCGCGCCAACCGGACGTGGTTGTTTCTCCTGAAACGGAAAGACCGCCTCGCGGCGGTCTCTCCGAAACCGATCGGGTGCAGTTCAGCCCGGACATACAGACAGGCCGCTGCAAGCCCCTAGGGTGAAGTTTGCTTTCTCTTTCGCCGAGCCCGCTGCGAGCTCCAAGGCCTCATCGCAAACTTCCAAAGCAAGGATCTCTTCGTCAGTCAGGTCATGTGTTATCGTCATGTTCTTCATGGCAGTGAACCTTCTATTTCTTATTCTTGTTGCATTCGAAAAGTGGATCATCTCAATCGTCAGGCGCATTGATGCTGATCAATGGGTCAGCGATGATGATATAGTTTCGTGTAGCTTTGCTATGTGGGAACATCCACTTATCGCTTCTTGATACCCGCTTTCTCGATCACCTCGGACCATTTGGCGACGTCGCTTTTGATGCGGTTGCGCAAGTCGTCGGGCGACATTCCGCGCGCATCCATACCGGCCGCATTTGAGAAGTTCTGCACCTCGGGTGACTTCAGTGCCTCGTCCACAGCGCGGTTGAGTTGCGTGACAATGTCCGAGGGCGCCCCCGTGGGGACAGCGAGACCATTCCAACTTGTCACTTCGTATCCGGTGAGGCCACTTTCGATCACGGTTGGGACGTTCGGCAGGTTGCTCGCGCGCTTAGGCGCTGTAGTGGCGAGGACGGTCATCTGGCCGTTGGTGATGGGCGACTGGAACCCGACGTAATATTCGAATGCGACGTCGACATCGCCGCGCAAAACGGCGCTCGCCAGATCCGGGGTCGTCTTGTACGGAACGATCGTAACGTCGAGGCCGGCCATGTTCCGGAACAACTCGGCGGAAAGGTTCTGTGCGCTGCCGGCATTGATGGTGCCCAAGTTCAACGTGCCGGGATGGGCCTTTGCGCTGGCGATGACGTCCTTGATCGTCTTGTATGGCGAGCCTGCTTTGGTCGCGATAACGAGTCCGTATGACGCCGTCGTCGAGATCGGCGTGAAATCCGTCTCGATATTATAGGGCAAGGACTTGAATAGAGCCTTGGCGATGGTGAGACCGCCGCCGACCATGACGAGCGTGTATCCGTCGGCCCGTGCCTCCCGGGCCGCTTGCATGCCGACGATGCCGCCGGCACCCGGTCGGTTTTCGATAAAAAACTGCTGGCCGAACCGCTTACTGAGATCCTGCGCCACAAGCCGCATGGTCACGTCGGCGATGCCACCGGGGCCGTAAGGCACAATGATGCGCACCGGTTTCGACGGGTAGGTATCGGCCCGTACCGGCGCGGAAATCATTGCGACGAACAACGCAAGCGACATCCCGCAGACAACCGAAGTCGAGTATCTCATGAGGTGCCTGACTGCGAGAGTGACAGGGGCAGCATTTTTGTTCCTGGCAAGGCGCGGAGAATAGGAAGGGGTGGAATGCCTGACAATGTTCGTCTTGCATAGCTGGAAGTAATGCAATGGCGCTTTACGGTGACGGGCCGTTGCCCTACGGAAGACGGTCGCTCGAGAGTTCGCGCAGAGCACCGCCTTCATAGACGCCGAGATGCCAACGACTACGATTGATATTCATCCGCACATTATTGCCAGCGACACCAGACGCTACCCTTTGGCACCGCTGGGCGGCCACCAATCCGACTGGTCGCGCACGCGCCCGGTTTCGCTGGAACAGCTGGTTGCCGCCATGGATGCGGCCAGCGTGCAAAAGGCTGCGATCGTGCAGGCCTCGACCTGCTATGGCCACGACAACTCCTATGTGGCCGACGCCGTCGCTGCCTACCCGAAGCGCTTCACTGGCGTGTTCTCTGTCGACGTACTGGCGCCTGATGCCCCGGAACGTATGCGCCACTGGCACGGAAGGGGCTTAACCGGCATGCGGCTATTCACCTTCGGCAGCACCATGTCCGAGCAGGCCAACTGGCTCGACGATCCGAAGTCGTATCCTGCCTGGGCTTGCGCGAGCGAACTTGGCCTTTCGGTCTGCCTGCAGATGTCAGCCAAGGCGATACCGCAGGCGATCCGCATGGCCGAGGGTTTTGCGAATGTGCGCATCATACTCGATCACTGCGCCCGGCCGGAATTGCAGGACGGTCCGCCCTACAATGCCGCGGCCAGTCTGTTCGGGCTTGCGCGCCATTCCAATATCTACCTCAAACTCACGCCGCGAATTTTTGCCGAATCCCGCCGTGGCAAAGCAACGCCCGAAACCTTTTTTCCGCGCCTCGTCTCTGAATTCGGCGCGTCGCGGCTGGCATGGGGGTCGAACTACCCTTCCAGCGAAGGCAACCTGCCGGATATCTTGGCTATTGCACGAGAGTCGCTCGCCTGCCTATCAAAGGCCGATCAAAATTGGATTTTCGCCAAGACTGCGCAAGTGCTCTACCCGGTGCTTGCAGACTAAGGAGACAGTCAGTGACGTCGAGCGTTGAGAAAGCCAAATTATACACCTTGCTCGGAAATTATCCGAACACGATGGCGCTCAAGAAAGGCGAAGTGACTTCCAATATCATCGACTTGGACTTCGCCGATGTGAAAGTTTCGAACACCGCATTCAAGCCGCTGGTACGCGAGGCGAAGTTCGATCTCGGTGAATTGGCGATCGTCACCTATTTACAGGCGAAGGCCTATGGCAAGCCCTATGTGCTCATTCCAGCGACAGTGCTCGGCCGCGGCCAGCATCACACCATCGCTTACAATCCGCAGCGCGGCCCTTTAAATGCGTCCGACCTCATGGGCAAGCGGGTCGGTGTGCGCGCCTATACACAGACGACGGGTGCTTGGGTGCGCGGCTTTCTCGCCGACGATTACGGCATCGATCCGACGAAGGTCCACTGGGTTACATTCGAGGATCCACACCTCGCCGAATTCAAGGATCCCGGTTTCGTCACCCGCGCGCCCGAGAGCAAGACCTTGGTGCAGATGCTCCTCGATGGCGGGCTCGATGCCGCCATTGTAGGCGATAACCTGCCCGACCCGCGGTTAGCGCCGCTCATTCCCGATGCCGATGCAGTGGCGCGCAAGTGGGCTGAAATGCACGGCGGTGTCCCGATCAACCATATGATGGTGGTTCGAGGCACGATCTCAAAATCCCGGCCTGACCTCGTGAAAGAAATCTACCGCATGCTGCGCGAGAGCCGACGCGCGGTGCCGCCGCCGGACGGCGGTGTGTTCGATCCGTGGCGATTCGGGGTCGAGGCCAACCGCGCCTCTCTCGAGATCATCATCGACTACAGCTTTCGCCAGAAGCTGATCCCGCGAATATTTTCGGTCGACGAATTATTCGACGACTGCACACGCGCACTGGTTTGAGTTTGGCCAGGCACTCAGGCGCTGCGGGCAGCGAGAGCTTCATTTAAGCAGGCAATTAATCTTTGGTCGTTGAACGGCTTGGCCAAAAATCCGACCGCGCCGGCGGCAAGCGC
Organism: Hyphomicrobiales bacterium; assembly: GCA_027307405.1. GTDB lineage: Bacteria > Pseudomonadota > Alphaproteobacteria > Rhizobiales > Xanthobacteraceae > Pseudolabrys. Next base: position 41,213 of record DAHUXA010000006.1, read on the forward strand.
TTGTGCTCGCGCCCTCATTTCTGGAAAGGCCGTAATGAAAATGACCGGTAGCCGATGCCCTTGCGCAATCAATCGGTCTTGCAATTCAATTCCTGTCATGCCCGGCATCTGCACGTCAGTAATCAGGCAGTCAGTGTCATGGATATGGTCCGACTCCAAGAACGCTTCAGCGGAGTCAAACGCAGCCGTCCCATAGCCAAGCGATCGGACAAAGTTCGTTGTAGCTCGGCGGAACGATTCATCGTCGTCAACGATTGCGATCACGGGCACCTACGACACGTTGGCTTCCTCGATGGGCAGACATCTAGGGCTTTGTGCGGGGGCATGCACGATGCCGAAGGTAACGATTAACTATCGCAATGGGTCGATGAATTACACCAAGGTATACTTGCCTAAGATTTTGTGCGGCGAATTCCCAAAATATCCGCCATTTTCACCAGATCGGCCAAAGATTTCGCGCCCATCTTTCTTGTTACCTTGCCGCGATGCACCTTCACGGTGATCTCGGTTACCCCGATTTCGGCGGCGACCTGCTTGTTCAAGAGACCGCCGGTTACCCAGCCCATCACCTCTTGCTCGCGAGGTGTGAGCGTCGCGAATTTTGCTCTCAGCTCGGAAACCGCCTTTTCGTTTGCTTGGCTGGCTCGGGCACGTTCGAGCGCGACCTGAATGGCATCCAACAGATCCTGATCGCGAAATGGCTTGGTCAGGAATTCAACGGCTCCGGCCTTCATGGCCTTCACGGACATCGGAATATCGCCGTGACCGGTGATGAAAATGATGGGAATCTGGATTTTGGCCTTCGTAAGTTCTGCCTGAAAATCCAGCCCACTCAACCCTGGCAGCCTGACATCGAGGATCAAGCAGCAAACGGCGTCAGGTCGCTTTGCTGCAAAGAATTCCTGCGCGGAAGCGAACGTTTCGATCCGCAATCCTATCGATCGAACTAAACTGCTAAGTGCCTCGCGCACGGACGCATCGTCATCAACGACGAAAACGACCGGTAGTGCTGCGGATCGTTCGTTCTTCATTCAACGGCCCGTTTCCCCGAGGCGTTGTATCACTGAATACCGGGCAGGACGATGTGGAATACAGAACCGTGGGGTACGCCTTGTGAAACCGACAGGTTTCCACCGTGAGCTTCGACGATTGACCGGCATATTGCCAAGCCCATCCCCGTGCCGTTGGTCTTGGTGGTGAAAAAGGCGTCAAAGACACGGTCAATGTTTTTTGGGTCTATTCCGGTCCCGGAATCTTGTACTGATACTGCCACCCCATTCAAATCGAAGGACCTGGATCGCACACGCAACACCCGCGCCCGATCGTCGATAGTGCGCATTGCATCGGCGGCATTAGTAATGATGTTCAAGACGACCTGCTGAAGTTGGCCCCTGTGCGCAGAAATCAGGGGAAGTTGCTCGTGCAGCTCAAGATCAACGACGACTCGTGCCGCCTCCAGCTCATTGCTTGCTAGGGCGATTGTTTCCCGAATGAGTTCGTTCGTGTCAAGCGGGGTACCCGCATGATCACCCTTAGCGAACATCGCACGAACTGATTGAATCACTTCGCTGGCCCTATGACCGTCTGCAACAATGTGCGTGAGGGTATCGCGCACCTCATCGAGATCCGGTGCCGGCCGGTTCAGCCAGCGAAGGCCAGCATTGGCGTTCGTCACGATCGCCCCGAGGGGCTGCCGGATCTCGTGCGCGATTGCGCCCGACATTGCTGCCAACGTCGTGCGGCGGGCAACCTGTGAAAGCTCGCGCCGGGCCTCCATCAATTTATTCTCAGCATTCTTGAGTTCTGTGACATCGCGCGCCATGGCGTAGATTCGTCCCTGGTCTTGGACGGCTTTCCATGACAACCAACGATACGAGCCGTCCTTGTGACGGAAACGGATCTCAAAACGTTGCGTCACGTGGCCTGCGGCCAGCTGGCTGGTCTCCGCGCGCGTCCGTTCGCGATCATCCGGATGCAGCAGCCATTGGGAAGTTTTGCCGAGCAGCTCTGCTTCCGACCAGCCGAGCAACACGGTCCAGGCCGGGTTCACGCTGAGAAATTTGCCGTCCGCATCGGTCACTACCAGCAAGTCCTGCGAGACGTTCCAGATTTGGAAACGTTCTCGCGTCTGCGCCTCGACGCGCTGCTCCAGCGTTTCATTGAGCTCGCGTAGTGCTTTCTCGGCTTCCATCTGCTCCGTGATGTCGGTATTGGTCCCGAACCAGCGGACGACCTCGCCGGCTTCGTTGCGGATCGGCAGAGCGCGCGCCAGGAACCAACGGTACTTGCCGTCTCGGCCGCGCAGCGGGAATGTGTCCTCCCAAGGCGCATCGCCTTTGAAACTTTTCCGGATTCCCTGGACGACGCGCTCGAGATGATCGGGATGGTGCAATTTCTGCCAGCCAAAGCCCTGCATTTCTTCGAGTGTGGTTCCGGCATAGTCATGCCAGCGTTTGTTGTACCAATATCTCCTGCCATCCGTATCGGCCGTCCAAGCAAACTGATCTATGTTGTCGGCAAGCTCGCGGAATCGCTTCTCGCTTTCGCGCAGCGCATTTTCACTGGCCGCGAGCACTGCTTCGGCGCGCTTGCGCTCGGTTATGTCCTCCGCAACCACATTAACGCCGACTATGCGCCCTTCGGGATCCTTCAAAGGATGCCAGTTTGTAATCCAGATGTGATCAGCGTTGAGTTTGTCGGCTCGCTGCCCACGAACCTCGACGCCAGTGATTGGCTCTCCAGTACGCACGATAGCTTGAATTAGCTTCTCGACCTGGTCCGCCACCTGCGGAACGGTTTCACGAACCGACCGCCCGATATGATCGGCAACTGAAATGCCGCAAATCTCCGTCAAACGCTGATTGATCTGAAGGTACCGGCAATCGAGAGTCAGGAATGCAAGCCCGACGGGTGCAGTATCGTAAATGAGCTGAAGTTCGGGTAGCCGCTCGTACAGCTGCTCGCTCGGCTGCTGCGCTTTCGAAATTTTGGCGGCCCTGCCGGAAGACGAAGGACGACCCGAGCCGATACGTTTTACCTTTGCCGGCTTTTGCATCACCAATGACTCGGCAAACGACGCGAATTACCGAACCGTACATGACAATTGCGGCCATTGGAATAAACATGCAGATCACCGATGATTGATGTCCTTTCGGCATGATTTGACCCGGCCGTTCGATACCTTCGTATAGGTCGTCCTCTCTTTTCGATACTCGCCGTTAACCAGCGTACAGTGGCGCGATCAGGCGTCACCGCCATACGCTTCCTGCAATCAAAAAAGCCTGGTTCGTTGCAGGGAGCCCGACATGATCAAGACGTTTGTGATTGGTGGCATCGCAGTCGCGACTTTCGTCGGCGGCGTTGTGCTCTTTGTTGCGCCAAGCACAGAAGTGAAGGCGAGCGCCCCTTCAGCGAAGAGCGACAGGCTCGATATTCAACGGTCCGGGAACGAATGCTCTCAGCATGCTTGGCCTTATTACCCAAGCGATTGCATTCGCGATTACCGCCGGTCTGCTGGCAAAGCCTCCGAAGTACGTTTTGTCTTGGCCGGCCAAATGCAAAATGCAGCGACCCACGCCGCGAAGTAAGTCGTAGTTGCCGAGCTATTCGGGAGGTTTTGTCATGTCGACCAGAAAAATCCACGGAATGAGCCTCACGTTCGCTGCGACCTTGGCGATAGTTGCATTGTTCCGCAGCGACGCGGTAGTCGCTGAACCGCTCGGGTACGCGGCACCATTCAACCCCGGCGCTTTCATATTCCAGCAGGCTTTGCAGCAGCCGAAGGAAGCCGACATCCAAGCACCCGCCGACGTTCCAGCACGCTTGCACCGTCACGTTGTCGATTATCCGACGCGTGAAACAGCCGGCACCATCGTTATCGATACGCCGAACACTTATCTCTACTATGTGCTCGGTTCGGGCAAAGCCATCCGCTACGGAATCGGAGTAGGCCGCGAAGGGTTTACGTGGTCGGGCGTGAAGGCAGTTGAGCGCAAAGCAGAATGGCCCGACTGGATTCCACCAGAGGAAATGCTCCAGCGCCAGCCGTACTTGCCACGCTTCATGGCGGGCGGTCCTGGAAATCCACTTGGCGCCCGCGCCATGTATCTCGGTGGCACGGTCTACCGCATCCACGGAACGAACGCCCCATCCACGATCGGCAAGCAAGTGTCGAGCGGATGCATTCGCATGCTCAATGAAGATGTCATCGACCTGTATGCGCGAGTGAGTGTCGGAACGAAGGTTGTCGTCCTGCCGATGCAGCCGGCTCGCCCGCAGGCCGTAGCGAGCCAAAACCGCTCAATTCCGCGCGCAGCAGGAAGCACGGTCGCCAACATCGTTCGAGCGCACGGGGTCTACTGAAGTACGCGAACCGATAACGGAGGACATGTCATGGACAGCTCACTCTGGTCTGCGGGGCAGTACACACACCTCAAGATCGTGGTTGTCTCTCTCATTGCCTCGATT
>DAHUXA010000070.1 GCA_027307405.1 Hyphomicrobiales bacterium
GATGAAGCGCGGCGTGCCAGATGGCAGGTTACCGTGACGCGTCGATATGATTGTCACTGGAAGTCACCGAGCTTGTGCGTTACGGCTTTGCGCTTTTTGTCTCACTCCGCCGCAAGTGCTCATCAAGCCGCGGCATGATTTCGGCGAAATTGCAGGGCCGGTAACGGTAGTCGAGCTGATGCACCAGGATTTCGTCCCAGGCATCCTTGCAGGCGCCGGGCGAGCCTGGCAGACAGAAAATGTAAGTCGCATTGGCGACGCCCGCAGTGGCACGCGTCTGGATCGCCGATGTGCCGATCTTCCTCTCGCTCACCAACAGGAACATTGTCGCGAAACCGTCCATCTTCTTTTCGAATAGTGGCTCGACTGCTTCCGGGGTCACATCGCGGCCGGTAAAACCGGTGCCGCCTGTCGTGATGACGACGTCGATGAATTTGTCAGCTATCCAATCCTTGACCCGCTGTCGGATTGCCTTGACCTCATCCTTGACGATCGCGCGCTCGGCCATGACGTGGCCGGCGGAGCGGATGCGTTCAATCAAAAGCGCGCCAGACTTGTCATCGGCAGTCTGCCGCGTGTCGGATACGGTGAGAACCGCAATTTTCAGCGCTACGAATTGTCGGCTTTCGTCAATGCCGGGCATCGTGGAATCTCTCGCAACACCGTTATTTCGATACGCCTTTAAAGCTGAGCCGCCGCCACGAAAGTGTTGCAGGATGATACCTTGCCCTCTTTCAGGCCGATCGTGAACCAGCGCTGTCGCTGTACCGAGGAACCGTGGGTGAAGGCGTCGGGCACAACGTAACCTTGTGTCTGCCGCTGCAAGCGGTCGTCACCAATTGCCGCCGCAGTCTGTAAAGCTGCTTCCACATCGCCAGGCTCAATCGAATTCCAGCGCTGGTTGGAGTGACTAGCCCAAACGCCGGCGAGGCAATCAGCCTGCAACTCGACGAGCACCTGAATGCGGTTCGCCTCCGCCTTACTGCCAGCCGCGCGCTGGGCATTTTGCGCCTTTGGCAAAATACCGAGCAGGTTCTGCACGTGATGACCCACCTCATGAGCAATCACATAAGCTGCGGCGAATTCGCCAGCCTTGCCGCTGCAGCCGCGGAAACGATCGCGCATGTCGCGGAAGAAAGAGGTATCGAGATAGATGCGACGATCGTTGGGACAATAGAACGGACCCATCGCAGCCTGCGCGAAGCCGCAGCCGCCTTGAATCGCTCTGGAATACAACCGCAGCCGCGGCACGCTGTATCGCTGTCCGCCGTTCTTGAAAATTTCAGTCCATGTGTCTTCGGTGTTGCCGAGCACGGCGGCAACGAAATCGCCCATCTGGTCCTTCGGTGCGCCGGTGCGCTGCGCGGGCTGCTCATAGGGTTGCTGGGAATGCCGCCCGCTGTTCACGAGTTCGGCGCCGCCAATCAGAATGCTCGGATCGATTCCGAGCGCCCAGCCAATCAGGCCAAGAACGACGATGGTCCCGATCCCGAGACCACCACCCCCGATCGGGATACCCATACCACCACCGCCGCCACCAAAGCCGCCGCCATCATCACCGCGACTATCTTCGACATTGTCGCTCCGGCGGAAGTCATCCCAACGCATGACGAATTACTCCCTATGGCTATGGGCAATCATCGCCGAACTGGTTGTACGCGTCCAACAGCACCTGAAATTCGCACCACTGTCATACCTCCTAAGTCCGTATTAATTAGGCAGAATTTGCCCAGTTCCGAGCCGCGATCATAAACCGCTTTTTTACTTTGCGCGCTCAAGATGCCGGCCTGTCGGTTGTAGGTCCCGCGTCGCCGACCGCGTCACCTGAGTCAGAGTCCTGAGTCATGGTTGTGTCGCGTCGCGGGGCGCCCTCTGGGGCGCCCCGTGGAGTTTCAGAGAGTCCGCAACCGCACCGCATTCTTGTCGGCGACTGCGTCGGCGCGATGGCGAAGTTGCCCGCGGCCTCCGTAGATCTTGTCTTTGCCGATCCACCTTACAATCTCCAACTTGCCAGCGATTTGAAGCGACCAGACGATTCGCGCGTCGATGCCGTTGACGACGACTGGGACAAGTTCGCAAGCTTTTCCGCCTATGATGACTTCACGAGACGCTGGCTCACCGCCTGCCGGCGCGTGATGAAACCCGCCTCCACCATTTGGGTGATCGGCTCGTATCACAACATCTTTCGCGTCGGCACGATAATGCAGGATCTCGGCTTTTGGATCCTCAATGACGTGATCTGGCGCAAATCGAACCCGATGCCGAATTTTCGCGGCCGCCGGTTCACCAATGCGCATGAAACCCTGATTTGGGCCTCGCGCGACGCCGAAGCTCGCGGCTACACCTTCAATTACGAAGTACTCAAAGCGGGTAACGAAGACATCCAGGTGCGTTCTGACTGGACGGTGCCGCTATGCACTGGTGAGGAGCGCCTGAAAGGCCGCAATGGCAAGAAGCTGCATCCGACCCAAAAGCCGGAAGCGCTGCTTGCGCGCGTTCTCTTGTCGAGCTCACGTCCCGACGACCTTGTGCTTGACCCATTTTGCGGCACCGGCACAACCGGTGCCGTCGCAAAACGTCTCGGCCGGCGCTTCGTTGGTTGTGAGCAGGACGCCAAATACGCCAAGGCGGCCGACAAACGTATCTCGGCGACAAAACCGTTGGAGGCGCCGACATTGGCACCTTTCGTGACTGCGCGTGAAGCGCCACGCGTTCCGTTTACGGCGCTGATCGAGCGTGGACTGGTGACGCCGGGCGCTCGACTGGTCGATGCCAAGAAACGGCATAAGGCGCTCGTGCGCGCCGACGGCGCGGTGTCTCTCGACGGTACCGTGGGTTCAATCCATCGCATCGGTGCGCTCGCGCAGGGCCTTGAGGCCTGCAACGGTTGGACCTTCTGGCATGTTGAGACCCAGAAAGGCCTGACTCTTATCGACGAGCTGCGCGCCAAAGTGCGCGCGGAGATGGCCTAGCTCATCTCACGGCGAACGGTGACGCGTAGGGCCGGCCGAACGCGACACCTGCCGTCACAGTCTGCACTGGTTTCAAATAGGCCTTCCCCTCACGCTTGTTGTTGCGGGTGTCGACGAATGACACCGGCCCGTCGACCAACTCCATGATCGCAACGTCGCCCGGCGCACCGACCTGCAAGGTGCCAAGCTTGGGCACGCGGTTGATGATTTTCGCAGGATTGATGGTCGCCATCGCGACCACCTGCTCGAGTGTGAAGCCGAGCCCCATGAACTTCGACATCACCCAAGGCTGGTAGGGCATCCCCGGCGTATTGCCCGAGAACACGTGAATATCGGAGGAGATCGTATCTGGCCCGCAGCCGCCGGGGATTGCCACTTCCGCGACGGTGTAATCGAAGCTGCCGCCGCCATGCCCAACATCAAAGATGACGCCACGCTGTTTCGCCGCCAGTGCCGCAGGTAGCAGCTTGCCGTTCTGCACAATATTAGTGAAAGCGCCGGCGATGTTCGGAGCACCTGAATAGGCATGGGTCAGGATGTCGCCCGGCCGCAACAGGTCGAGGATTTGCGACATCAGCTCGCCGGTCTCGACACCGCCGATGTGACACATCACCTTTGCGCCGGTGCCGGATTTTTCGCATGCCATGATCGCGCGTTTGAGCGGCTCGGTGCCGTGTTTGGCGATGACATTCTCGGACATGCGTACTTTGGCGCCGAGCGCGATATCTGCATTCTCCCCGATCGTTTTGGCACAGGCGTCCACCTGCGCGAAATCAATGTTGTAAAGCTCGGCAACCGGGAATGGAGTGAGCCCGACATTCGCAATATGCACGAACGCGTAAAGCCGCGTGCGCGTTTGCGCCACGATGTGCCGGCGGAAGGCGGCGAAATTGTTCGCACCGGCATCTCCTGCTGAAACACAGGTCGTGGTGCATTGATGGACGACGAGCTCGTCGGCGGGAATCCCGATGGCGGAGCCGTAGGGATAAACATGGCTGTGCAGGTCGACCAGACCCGCAGTCACCAGTTTGCCGGAGGCATTAAGCACGCGAAGTGCCCGCGCTTCGGCGATATCAGCTTCGACCGCTTCGATCACGCCATAACGGATTCCGATATCGCGGCGTCCACGCAACGACTGGCTGGGATCGAGCACATCGCCACCCTTGATGAGCAAGTCGAACTTGTCATCCGGCCCCATCGCGGCATGCGCGCTGCCAACACCGGCGGTGACGGCTAGCGAGGCAGTAGAGGCGAGAAATTCGCGACGTGACAGCATGATCGTCCTCCCCATTTTGTTGGAAGAATGCTATCGCCCGCGGGAGTGGCGCGTCCAGTAAAGTTCGGGCGCTTACAAGTCGCCGCGGCCTAGTTGGCAGAGCACGCGGAAAACACCCACGTCGGCCGTCGAAAATTGCTGAGACAGGCGCGCGCCCATCGATTCCGCGTCGGGTTGACGCAGCGTATCGATCATCAGGCAGCCTTTGATTTTCTTGTCGCCGCCCCGCAACTTTTCCTCCATCGAGACGGGCATGCCTGCCGGATCGAGCGCGATCCAGATTTCGCCGCTGGCGACAGTGGTGTCGCGCAAGAGTTCGTCGAGCAACGCGGTGAGCGCGTTGTTGTCAGGCGCCTGATCGAAGCGGACGGTGACCGCGAACGCACCACGGAAGGCACCGCGTTGAAGCATCCGGCGGCACACCGTGCGGTTCATGTTAAGAAATACCTCCGACATGATCTTGCGCGTCATCGGTGTCGGATTATCGAGCCTTTCGAGATAAGGACGCGATGTCAGGACGTCCGGCGATTCGACCAGATAGAAATTGAAATAGCCGGCACTTCCGGAAATCGCCTGATGCCGCCGGCCGAACAGGAAGCCGGGAACAGAGAGGCGCTCGAGCAGATGCTCGCCCTGGAACCACGCGTCGAATTCAGCCTCACGGCCGGCACGGCAATCGTTCCAGATGGCCAGGACGCCGGGCTGCTGCTGGGCCATCGTTATCTTGCCGCCACGACCATGATTTCAATCTTGTAGTCGGGCGTTGCGAGTTTCGCCTCAACAGTGGCGCGCGCGGGCGTGTTGCCCGGCGACACCCATGAATCCCATACCGCGTTCATTTCGGCGAAATTGGCCATATCGGTGATCCAGATATTGGCCGATAGCAGTTTTGATTTATCGGTGCCGGCTTTGGCGAGAAAGCCGTCGATCTGCTTGAGGATGTCCTTGGTCTGCTCGGTGACGCTTTTACCTTTCGGGTTATCGGCCACGATTCCGGCGAGGTAGACGGTATTGCCATGCACCACCACCTTGCTCATGCGCGGTCCGATATCGTGACGTTCGATGGCCGTGCCTCTCCCCTAAAAATCTAAAATCTCTTCCTCTGTGTCCTACCGATCTTTGGTCGCCTTGGGAACCGGCACGGCCGGTGCGACTTAACGGTTGAAACATCAATCACGCGCTACGGCACGTTGGTAGCGCGGGCGAAGCTTCTCGGGCGCAACGACGGCCTGACGCGATCGAACGCGCGGAAAACCATGCTGGTGGCAGCATCGGGAATTCCGGCGGTCTAGCGCCGATCGAGGGCGTGCGCCAAAACCTTGCGCATGAGGTTCGGCAGCGCTTCATCGCGAAGCTCGTCGATCTTCACCCAGCGCGCGCCCTTAGGTGCCGTCGTTGCGCGTGGCACTTGCGCCGCAAAAACGACAAGCTCGAGCGGGAAATGGGTGAATACATGCCGCACTGTACCGCGCAACCGCTGCCACTGCACCTTGGCCCGCAGACGGGGCGCTGACCGCTGCGCGCGGCTTTGATCAAAATCATGTGTCCACTCGCTGCCGGGAACCTCCATCATTGATGCAAGCAGGCCCTTGTCCGGGCGTCGGCGCAACAACACGCGCGCGTCGGAACGAAACACAACAAATGCGGCACCACAGCGCAGCTGGCCCTCGCGTTTGGGCGCCTTGCGTGGAAACATCTCCTGATTGCCGCGTGCGTTGGCCAGACATGCATCGGGCCACGGACATAGCGCGCAAGCCGGACGCTTGGGCGAACAGATCGTCGCACCGAGATCCATCAGTGCTTGTGCGAAATCGCCTGCTCGATCTGAGGGCAACAACGACGCGGCAAGCTGCTTGATCACTGGCTTTGCTGCCGGAAATTCCTTTTCAACCGCGAACAGCCGCGACACGACACGCTCGACATTGCCATCCACTGGCACCGTCGGGACATTGAACGCGATTGCCGCTACGGCAGCCGCTGTGTAATCGCCAATGCCGGGCAGCGCGCGCAGTGCAGCCATGTCACTCGGAAACTGCCCGTCGTGCAGTTCGACAACCACTTTCGCACACGTGTGCAGATTGCGGGCACGCGCGTAGTAGCCGAGCCCGGCCCAAGCCCGCAGAACATCGTCAAGACTGGCCGCGGCGAGTGCATCAATCGTCGGCCAGCGCGACAAGAACCGGGCATAGTATGGCGCGACTGCCTTGACTGTCGTCTGTTGCAGCATGATCTCGGACAGCCACACGCGATACGGATCCGGACGTTCGCCGCGTCGGGCGCGCCAAGGCAATGCACGGGCGTGACGGTCGTACCACGCGAGCAATTCAGCGACCTCGGGCGTCCGAGATTTCTTCCGTCGAGGCAATCGGACTGCTACGGTCATGGCGCCCACGATGGCACAAGGCGCGTCCACATGAGCAAACCCTCACGCAGTTTTCCCCGGCCGCTTTCGGACCTGCTCGCAGCCACTTTGAGCGATGCGCTCAAGGCGCAAGGATTTGCCTCAACCGACATCATTTCACGCTGGCCCGATATCGTGGGAACGGAGATTGCCGCTCACAGCGAGCCGCTCAAAATCAACTGGCCGCGCGCGGTGGGCGAGAAAGCGGCGGAACCCGCCACTTTGGTTCTGCGGGTTGAAGGCCCGGCAGCACTCGAAATCCAGCATCTGTCCGCCGTAATCCTCGAACGGGTCAACCGCTTCTTCGGTTGGCAGGCCGTCGGCCGAATTGCGTTGCGACAGGCCCCACTCCGGCGCCGTGAGCAACCGCCCGCGCCTGACCAGCCCGACCCAATCGCGGCGGCGCGCATCGCCGAAGCCTTGCCAGAGGTCACGGATGAAGACTTGCGGCAGGCGATCGCCCGCCTGGGGGCTGCCATCAAGCGAAATTGAGGGCCGCAAGCGCCTTGGCAGAGCGGCCCGGCATTGCCACAATTGTCCTGTCCAGCTAGCGATTACGGTACCAGAGCCGGCATTTTAGCCCAGGAGCCTCAGTTGCAAATCACCCGCCGCGAATTTTGCCAGAGCACGGCTGCGCTGGCGCTCGTCACTGCTGTGGTTGGCATGACGTCATTGCCGCCATTTCCTGCCGAAGCTTTGGCAGCTGACACCGTCCCGGCTAGTGAACTGATGAAACCGGATGCCTTGCCCGAAATGGCGATGGGCAATGACAAGGCGCCGGTGACCGTCATCGAGTACGCGTCGATGACCTGCCCGCATTGTGCACATTTCCAGGAGACCACGTTTCCCGAACTCAAAAAGCGTTACATCGACACCGGCAAGGTGCGTTACATTTTCCGGGAATTCCCACTCGACAATCTTGCTGCCGCAGCCTTCATGCTGGCGCGATGCGCCGGCAAGGACGATAAGGACAAGTATTTTGCCTTGATCGACACGTTGTTCCGCCAGCAGCGGCAGTGGGCAGTTGAGAAGCCGATACCGCCATTGCTAGCGCTCGCCAAGCAGGCTGGTTTCACCGAGCAGACTTTCAATACCTGCCTCGCGAATCAGCAGGTGCTCGATGGCATCGAAAGTGTCCGCCAGCGCGCGGTCGACAAATTCAAAGTGCAGTCGACGCCCACTTTTTTCATAAACGGGACCTCGTATCCGGGTGCCTTGTCGATTGAGGATATGGCCAAGGCGATCGACCCCTATCTCAAGGGCTGATAAGGGTTTTTTGGCTTAATCCGCCGCGCGCAAGTAGCTTTTTGCCGCTGTATTTGTTCCTCGCCAGGCCGAAAGGTCTGGAAAACCGTCGCCGGTTTTCGTACGGCAGTTGCCCTTGCGGGCGTGGCGATTCATTCTCCGGACCGATGCGACAAACGGGCCTCCTGGATCGGGGCCAAGCCTCGGAACGGTTTGCTGAATTGTTCAATGCAAGCCTGATGGAATGACGGGTTTTCATCCCGCTATGCGCATGATCCAAAAAAGGTGAATCGTTTTGCGGAAAAGATCATGCGCCAAGAAGAAGAAGGCATGAGGCCTTAACGTATGAAACTCACACGACTGCGCCTGCTAGGCTTCAAGTCGTTCGTCGAACCGACCGATTTCCTGATCGAACCCGGACTAACCGGCGTCGTCGGGCCGAACGGCTGCGGCAAGTCGAACTTGGTCGAAGCGCTGCGCTGGGTGATGGGCGAATCCTCGCACAAATCCATGCGCGCCTCGTCCATGGACGAGGTGATTTTTTCAGGCTCCAATAGTCGCCCCGGGCGCAACAATGCCGAGGTGGCCATCGCTATCGACAATTCAACGCGCTCGGCACCCGCCGCCTTCAATGATCAGGACTCCCTGGAAATTGCCCGGCGGATCGAACGGGATGCGGGTTCCAGCTATCGCATCAACGGGCGCGAGGTGCGGGCGCGCGACGTGCAAATCCTCTTTGCCGATGCCTCGACCGGTGCCCGCTCGCCGGCGCTTGTGCATCAGGGTCGCATCGGCGAGATCATACAGGCCAAGCCCGAGCAACGCCGCCGCGTATTGGAAGAGGCTGCCGGTGTCGCCGGCCTGCATGCCCGCCGGCATGAGGCCGAACTGCGGCTCAAGGCTGCCGAAACAAACCTTCTGAGGGTCGAGGACGTTATCGGCCAACTTGCTGCCCAGATCGACGGACTGAAAAAGCAGGCGCGCCAGGCAATCCGCTATCGCACAGTATCTTCGCAGGTGCGCAAGGCGGAAGCGACGCTCTACCATTTGCGCTGGACTGCCGCGAACGGCGAGGTGACAGAAGCCGAGCACGCCAAAGATGTCTGCGTCCGGACCGTCGCCGATCGGGTCGGCGCGGAAGCCGAAGCCTCCAAGCGTCAGGCGCTCGCCGCCGCCAGCCTTCCGGAACTGCGCGAGGCAGAAGCGCGTGCGGGTGCGGCCCTGCATCGTCTCAACGTGGGCCTACAGGATCTTGACCGCGAAGAGGCTCGTGCCAAGGACCGCATCGTTGAACTCGATCTCCGGCTTGTTCAGTTTGCCGCCGACACCGAACGCGAGCAGCGCCTGGCCCTCGACGCCGAACAAGCGATCGCACGTCTGACCACCGAAGAGCAGATGATCCGGTCCGAGGCGCGTGAAAGCGCCGGCCGCCGCAGCGGCGTTGACGCAAAGGTATTCGAGGCTGACGCCGAGCTCGGCGGCGCCGAAAAAGTTTTCACCGATCTCACCACCACCCTTGCCGACCTCACGGCACAGCGCAACCGTTTCGAGAACGCGGCGCGCGAACAAGGTGAGCGCATTACTCGGATTTCTTCCGAAATTGCGGCAATCGAGCGCGAGCTAGCGACGTTGCAGAGCGCCGATGCGACGCCACTAACGGCGGTAGTCGAAGGGGCACAAGCCGCCCTCACAGAGGCAGAGGCCGCGGCCATCGCCGCTGAAGCCGCGCATAACGTCGCCCGGGGTGAACTGGAAGCTGCGCGTGAGGCGTCCGCTGAAGCAGAAAAGCGCGTTCAGCGCCTTGAGACCGAGGCCAAGACCCTTTCCAAGATGTTGTCCCTCGAGACCCGCAGCCTCTGGCCGCCGGTGATCGACCACATCTCGGTGGAGAAGGGCTACGAAAAGGCGCTCGGCGCGGCCCTCGGCGACGACCTTGATGCCCCAGTCGACCGCTCCTCGCCTATGCATTGGACCGAGGTGGGGCGCGAGACCGATGACCCTGCCTTACCAGACGGGGTCGACGCGCTGGCCCGCTACGTCAAGGCCCCGGGCCAATTGGCGCGGCGGCTCGCGCAAATCGGCGTGGTGGAACGCGACGCCGGTGTCACGCTTGCAGGCGCACTCAAGACCGGCCAGCGGCTGGTGTCGCGCGAGGGCGACCTCTGGCGCTGGGATGGCTTCGTCGCCGCCGCGCACGCCCCGACGGGTGCCGCCCGCCGGCTTGCGCAGCGCAGCCGCTTTGCTGAGATCGACTTCGAACTTGGAAGCGCGCGCAGCGAGGTCGAGGCCAAGCGCCACGCACTCGCGATGGCACAGTCTGCTTTCGAAGCAGCGAGCAACGCGGAAACAGAGACGCGCACCCGCGAGCGTGATCTCAATCGCCAGGCGGCTCGGCTTTCGGCGCTGGCGGAAGCGCGCGCACGACTGACCATGAGCCGCGATGAAGCAGCGTCCGCCCAAGCCGAAGCAGAAAGCGCGCTCGGCGCGCTTTCTCCGGCTGCAGACCTCGAAACAAAACTCGCGCAAGTCCGTGATGATATAGCAGCTAAACGCGCGAAGCTTGCCGAGGTCCAGGCCGAGCAGCAGGCCATCGTGCGCGAAGCTGAACTTGCCGACCGCCGGTTGACGACCCTTGCCGCCGACAAGACCGGCTGGGTCGAACGCCAGCAAGGCGCGCGCAACCAGATCGCCACACTCGAACAGCGCCTTACTGAGGCCAAGCGCGACCGCGCCGAACTGGAAAATGCCCCACAGGTTTTTGCCGAGAAGCGCAGCGCGCTGATAACCGAGGTCCAGGCCGCGGAAACCGCACGGCGTTCGCACGCGGACCGGTTGCAAGAGGCCGAAAACCGTTTGGCCGAAGCGGACCGCGACGCTCGTGCGGCGCTGGAGGCGGCGAGCGCAGCGCGCGAGGACCTTGCCCGCGCCGAAGAACGTTTCGAAGGCGCCAAGCGCCGTCTCTCGGACATCGGTCGCGAGATTCACGACATGCTGGAGATCGAGCCGACGGCGGTAGCAGAGCTTGCTGAAATCGGGCCGACGGACCCTTTACCGGATCTTGTTGAGATCGAAGAAAGGCTTGAACGTCTGCGGCGCGAACGCGAGCGCCTTGGTGCGGTCAATCTTCGTGCCGAGGAAGAATTGCGCGAAGTAGAGACCCAACACTCTTCGCTGACCACCGAACGTGACGATCTTGTGGAAGCGATCAAGAAGCTACGGCTCGGAATCCAAAGTCTTAACCGCGAGGCACGTGAGCGATTGCTGACGTCCTTCGAACAGGTCAACAAGCACTTCCAGCATCTCTTTAGTCAGCTGTTCGGCGGCGGGACCGCTGAGTTGCAACTCATCGAAAGCGAAGATCCTTTGGAAGCCGGCCTTGAAATCCTTGCCAAACCGCCAGGCAAAAAACCGGCCACGCTGTCGCTTCTGTCAGGTGGCGAGCAGGCGCTGACTGCGCTGGCGCTGATTTTCGCGGTGTTCCTCACCAATCCAGCGCCGATCTGCGTCTTGGACGAAGTGGACGCGCCACTCGACGATCATAACGTCGAACGCTTCTGCGATTTGCTCGACGAAATGATCAAATCAACCGACACGCGTTTTGTGATCATCACGCACAATCCGATCACCATGGCGCGCATGAACCGCCTGTACGGTGTGACAATGGCCGAGCGCGGGGTGTCGCAGCTTGTGTCGGTCGACCTGGAGGCCGCGGTGCGGTTCCGTGAGGCGAGTTAGCCGATTAGGCCGCCGCAACTTTCGATAACGCTATTTCGTCCACCAACCGCGGTTCACCCGCGAGCCAAGCGGAACCAACGGTCCACGTATGATCCTGCCCGCAGGCCGGACAGTGCATGAGGGCGGCAACCTTTGGCAGCATCCGAAACACGCTTGGTTCCGTCTCGATCGCGGTCGAAACCTCGCGGTCTGTGACGGGGCATCTGATCATCATCGAGCTCATCGCGAAGTCCCCCTTCGAGTTCCTGCCCCCTTTGCTGCCAAGGATGGAACTCGGGGATCGTGACGACCTCAAGACTGCGCCACGCCGTGTGGATAAACACTCGGTGATCGGATTACAGCCGGGAACCAATCCCTCCGGACGACGTTATTCCGCGTGTATTTCAGCTGGGCGGCTCCCCCCTTACCCCCCGAATAGCCGTCTGGCGAAGAGACCCCGGGTTTAGGCTCGGGGTCTTTTTTATTTCCAAATGCCAACCGCCTGATCATTCAGCGGCTTGCGTGAGACTACCGGATTGCCGCCGGGACATCCGCCCTCCTTGCCCTTGGCCGCACCTGTCCCATCTGGGATAACTTAATTGTTCCGGTCTTTCCGCTTTCCAATCAGGAGCCGCTTCCATGTCCACCACCGGCTGGGTCCTTCTTGGCGTTGTTGTCGTAATCGTGATCTGGGCGATTAGCATCTACAACAGCCTGATCACGATGCGACAGAGGACAAACCAGGCTTTCGCGGACATCGACGTTCAGCTCAAGCAGCGCCACGACCTCATCCCCAATCTGGTCGAGACCGTCAAAGGTTACGCATCGCATGAACGCGGAACGCTGGAAGCGGTCATACAAGCGCGCAACGCGGCGATGGCGGCGCCTGGCGTCGAACAGAAAGTAGCGGCGGAAAACGTGCTCAGCGGAGCATTGCGGCAACTGTTCGCGCTGTCGGAGAACTATCCGAACCTGAAGGCCAACGCTAATTTCCAGCAGCTGCAAAGCGACCTATCCGACATCGAAAACAAGCTCGCCGCGTCCCGGCGCTTCTTCAACAATGCGGTGCAGGAGTACAATACGGGCATCCAGCAGTTTCCTGCGTCCCTCTTCGCCGGAATGTTCGGGTTCTCGCAACGCACGTTTTTCGATCTCGGCGAGACTCGGGCGCAACTCGAACAGGCGCCGAGCGTCAAGTTTTAGGTTCACTGAATCACATCCGTCATACCCGGCTCTGTGCCGGGCATCCGCGTCTTCCTAAATCCCAAGACGTGGATGGCCGGAACAAGCCCGGCGATGACGCCGTCGACGACGAAACGACATCATGGCCGCCTACGGACTCTATACGCACATACAATCAAACAGGCGCCGCTCTATCGCGCTGCTGATCGGCCTGTTCTTTCTGGTCTATGTGATGGTGTTTGCCGGCGCGCTGCTTGCCGAGGGGCTCAGCGTTTACTACGCGTACAACGCCCCGCCTATCGAATATCTCGTCCGCGCGGCTGGATACGATTTCATCAAGGCGCTCCCGTTCGCCACCATCGGTACGGTGGTCTGGATCGTGATCGCTTACAAATTCCACCAGCAAATGATCGATGCCGTCACCGGCGCGCAACCTGTGACCCGGCAGGAAGAGCCGCGATTATACAATCTTCTTGAGAACCTTTGCATTTCACGCGGCATCACAATGCCGACTTTGCGCATTGCCGACGACGACGCCCTCAATGCTTTCGCTACCGGTCTCAACCAGAAGCAATATTCGATTACGGTGACGCGCGGACTGATCAACGCCCTCAATGATCAGGAAATTGAGGCCGTTCTCGGACACGAGCTCACCCACATCCGCAATGGCGACGTGCGTATGTTAGTTATCGCTGTCGTGATCGCCGGTGTGATCTCGTTCTTTGGCGAGCTGGTATTCCGCATCTTTTTCCAGAACGTTATGTGGGGCGGTGGACGACGGTCGAGTGGCGACGACCGCAAGGGTGGCGCGGGTATCGCCATCATCATTGCGATCGCCATCATCGCAGTGGTCTGGATTCTTTCCATTGTGATCCGCTTCGCGCTGTCGCGTCAGCGTGAGTACCTGGCCGATGCCGGCTCGGTGGAGCTTACGAAGAATCCCGATGCCATGATCTCCGCCCTGCGCAAGATCGAAGGGCGTGGCGAAATACCAGGCGCCAATTCAGCCGTGATGGAAATGTGCATCGACAACCCGCGCGTGGGTTTTGCCAATGTTTTCGACACCCATCCGCCGGTCGAGGCGCGTGTCGAAGCGCTGGTCAAATTCGCCGGCGGCCACGATCCCCGGCCGCTCGCCCTGGAGGCGCCGGAGCCACAGCGACAGGTTACCGATCAGTCGGACGGGGAAAACACCGATGCCGGTCCGTGGGGCGACGCTCCGCAGGAGCCCGCACAGCAATCGGGCCCGTGGGGCCCAGAGCCTGGCGCGCCAACGGGGCCTTGGGGTCCGAAACGGAACTAGGTGATCGCCAACTCCGCAGGCCATGAGCAAACTGTCATGGGCATGACGCAAGGGTGTGGCGCGGCTAATGCCCTTCAAACGAAATCAACGTGCGCACAGCTACATCCATCTTGCGCAGTTTATCGGCACCACCGAGCTCAGGCAGATCAATAACAAAGCATGCGGCAAGCACATTGGCGCCGAGCTGACGTAACAATTTAACCGCCCCTTCCGCCGTGCCGCCGGTCGCAATGAGATCGTCCACCAATATCACTCGCTCGCCTTTCTCGAGCGCATCTTCATGCATCTCCATCTCGTCGATACCGTATTCGAGTGAATAGCCGATGCTGACGCGCTTATAGGGCAGCTTCCCCTTTTTACGGATCGGAATGAACCCCGCCGAGACCTGATGCGCGACCGCACCGCCAAGGATGAAACCGCGCGCCTCGATGCCCGCGACCTTGTCGATCTTCATACCGGCCCACGGCTGAACGAGTTCATCGACCGCACGGCGAAATGCGCGAGCGTCACCAAGTAGCGTCGTGATATCCCGAAACATGATCCCGGGTTTCGGATAATCCGGAATAGTCCGGATTGCCGCACGCAGATCTTTCTCGAGGTTGGGTGAGGTCATGGGGTGTGCAACGATGAAGAATTGAGACGCATAGCTCTCAGCCGTCATGCCCGGCCTTGTGCCGGGCATCCGCGACTTTCAGATCACACATTAAAGACGTGGATGGCCGGGACAAGCCCGGCCATGACAACCGCCAGCGATTGTCAGTCACCCGTTCGGCAGCCAACGACGCGGCGTTTCGCGCTTGTCGTCGTAGGCCGCCTCAAACACCGGCGAGGCAAGCGTTGATTCAATGTGAAGAACAGTTTTGCCGGTATTTGAAAAGCCATGCTTGCGACCGGCCGGCACAATAACCAGTTGTCCGCTCGTCAGCGTGACATGCTTGTCATCAATCCAAACGTCAGCCTGGCCTTCACGAACGCACAATACTTCCTCGACTGCATGTAGATGGTTTGGCGCGCCGTGTCCCGGGTCGCACCATTGCTCGAACAGGCAAAGCTGGGTCGCACTATTCGCCGCCGAGGCTCTCATGCGCGTCTTGACGCCCGACCGCCATTCTTCGCTTGCCTGTTGATTCACATCGACGATACGCATTGATCCCCCAAAAAAATTTACTGCGCGATAAAAAGGTCGAAATTATCCCAGCCGTCATGGCCGGGCTTGTCCTGGCCATCCAAGTCTTTCTGCTCGGGTAAAGGCGTGGGTGCCCAGTACAAGGCCGGGCATGACAGCTGAGAGGTTTTCCCGTCTGTCATGGCGCGCGGTTAGACTCCACCCAGCACTCGACCCGCTACCGCATCGAGCTTTTTGATCAGCTCCGGGTCGCGCGCTTCAGGAGCAGTGATCAACGCGGTATCGAGTGCGCGATCTGACCCGATCGGACAAGGTTCGTGCTCGCGCGGGAATTCGCGCGCCAGACGGGCGACGAGATGTTTGGCCTTTTCGGCATTCGCCAGCAGTACCTTGATGATGTCCTGCACGGTGACGGCATCGTGGTCCGGGTGCCAGCAATCGAAATCGGTCACCATCGCGACGGTGGCGTAACAAATCTCGGCTTCGCGTGCGAGTTTGGCTTCGGGCATATTGGTCATGCCGATCACCGAATAGCCCAACTGTTTATAGGTCATGCTTTCCGCATAGGTAGAGAACTGCGGGCCTTCCATACAAATGTAAGTGCCACCCCAATGTGGAGTGATGCCCTCGGCTATCGCCGCGTCGCGCAGATGCGCGCGCAGATTCGGCGAAACCGGATGTGCCAGCGACACGTGGGCGACCAGTCCCCTGCCGAAGAATGAGCTTTCGCGCTTGTGGGTGCGGTCGACGAATTGATCGACCAGAACGAAAGTGCCGGGAGGCACATCCTCCCTGAATGAACCGCAGGCCGATAACGAGACCAGATCGGTGACACCGGCGCGCTTGAGGGTATCGATATTGGCCCGGTAGTTGATGTCGGAGGGTGACAGGCGGTGGCCCTGATCGTGACGTGAGAGGAACACAACAGGCAGCCCATCGATGTCACCGATGCGCAAAGGCCCGGACGGTTCGCCCCACGGGCTCTTAATGCGCTGCTCGCGCACGTTGGAAAGCCCCGGCAGGTCGTAGATGCCAGACCCGCCAATGACGCCGAGAACCGATTTGGCCACTTGCTCGCCTCCGTCATGGCCGGGCTTGGCCCCGCCATCCACGCCTTGCTGACCTCAAGCATTAAAGACGTGGATGCCCAGCACAAGGCCTGTGTTCGGGCCGGCGCAGCCGGACCCGAGCGCCGGGCCTGACGATTTCACATCAGGCTGGTCGATCGCGGCGCTCTCAGTGCGCTGCCGACCACACCTTCTTCTTGGTGAAGTACATGAGCCCCGCGAGCACGATCAGAAAGATCATGACCTGGAAGCCGATGCGCTTGCGCTGCACCAGATGCGGCTCGGCCGTCCACATCAGGAAGGCAGCAATGTCCTTGGAATACTGATCCATCGTCTGGGGCGCACCATCGTCATAGGAGACTTGGCCTGCCTGGAGCGGCGGCGGCATGGCGATGTTGTGGCCCGGAAAATATTTGTTGTAGTGCCCGCCGGACGGCAGCTGGAAGCCCTTCGGAGGATCTTCATAGCCCTTCAGAAGGGCCGCGATGTAGTCGGGGCCCTGCTCCTGATACTGCGTGAACAGGTCGAACACGAACCATGGAAAGCCGCGCTGATAAGTGCGCGCTTTGGCGAGCGTCGACATGTCGGGCGGCGCGGTGCCACCATTGGCAGCCTTGGCGGCCAGCTCATTCGCAAACGGCGGGGGAAATGTATCCGCCGGCCGGCCGGCACGCTCGGTCGGTTCGCCCTTGTCGTCGAGATCCTTGATCTTGTACTCGGCCGCCACGGCCGCAGCCTGCGCTTCCGAGAAACCTGGGCCACCTTTGTCGGCGAGGTTACGGAACGCCAGCATCTGAATCGAATGACAGGCTGAGCAGACCTCTTTGTAAATCTTGAAGCCCCGCTGGAGTTGCGCCTCGTCATATTTTCCGAACGGTCCGGCGAACGACCATTTCAGCCTTGGTGGAGCTTCTTGCTCCTCGCCCAGCGCGGGCAGAGCGAACGAAGCAAACGTGGCGGCGAGCGCCAGAGCGAAAATGGTGCGCTTGTTCTTCATCATCATCACAAGGCCCCCGCTCACGCTTTTGCGCCCAAGACCGACTCCGAAATCGAATTCGGCAGTGGCTTGGTTTTCTCAAAGATGCCGAGCAGCGGCATGACGATCAGGAAGAAGGCGAAGTAGTAGACGGTGAAAACCCGCGACATGATGACGTAGATGCCCTCGGGTTGCTTCGAGCCGAGCCAGCCGAGGCCGATGCAAGCGATCACCCACAGCCAGAAGAATTGCCTGAACAGCGGACGATAACGAGCCGAGCGCACGCGCGAGGTATCCAGCCAAGGTATGAAGGCCAGAACCAGGATCGACGAGAAAAGCGCGATGACACCCATCAGCTTGTCGGGGATCGATCGCAGGATGGCGTAGAACGGCAGGTAGTACCATTCGGGCACGATCTCGGCCGGCGTCACCGCCGGATTGGCCGGAATGTAGTTGTCTGCATGGCCGAGGTAATTCGGGACATAGAACACGAACCAGGCATAGAGGATGCAGAACGCGGCCACGAAGAAGCCGTCCTTGAGGGTCGCGTAGGGCGTGAACGCCACGGTGTCCTTGTCGGACTTCGGCTCAATGCCGGTCGGATTGTTCTGACCGGCGACATGCAACGCCCAGATGTGAAGCACCACCACGCCGGCGATAACAAACGGCAGCAGGTAGTGCAGCGAATAGAAACGATTGAGTGTCGGATTGCCGACGGCAAAGCCACCCCACAGCCACGTGACGATCGCGTCACCGACGCCCGGAATGGCTGAGAATAAGTTGGTGATGACGGTCGCGGCCCAGAAGCTCATCTGGCCCCAGACCAGAACATAACCCATGAATCCGGTCGCCATCATCAGCAGATAGATGATGACGCCGAGAATCCAGAGGACTTCGCGCGGCTCCTTATAAGACCCGTAATAGATACCGCGGAACATGTGAATGTAGACGGCGAGGAAGAACATCGCGGCGCCGTTGGCGTGCAAGTAGCGCAACAGCCAACCGAAGTTGACGTCGCGCATGATGCTCTCGACAGACCGGAAAGCCATATCAACATGGGGCGTGTAGTGCATCGCCAGCACGACGCCGGTGATGATCTGCACGCCGAGCATGAACGAAAGGATGGCGCCGAACGTCCACAGGTAATTCAGATTACGCGGCGTCGGATAGGCCACAAAGGAAGAATGAATCAGGCCGCCGATCGGCAGCCGCTTCTCGAACCATTGCAGAACTTTGCTCTGCGGTTGGTAGGTCGAGTGTCCGCTCATGATTGAACCTTGAATGCGACGTTTCGCTCAGCCGATCTGGATCTTGGTGTC